>CAZLEO010000307.1:0-11136 GCA_964558555.1 uncultured Rickettsiales bacterium
GGAGTCGCGAACAGCTATCTAGCCAGTAACCCAGGGGCTCGCTCGGTGAGTTCGGCCCGATGTCGATGGACGACGAAAAATTGGCCTGGCTGTTTCTGATGCTCAGGGTTTCGTCCCGGCATCAGGGTAGTAGAAGTGGGGTCGAGCGATATGCAACGACCATGTTGTAGCAAGACCCGGCTCCGTCGGGGCATGGGGACACGCACCCCTCTACGGTCCCTCAATACCCGGTTTGGCGGCGCTCACATCGGAGCTAGATACAGGTCTGTTGTAACAGCAGAAAGGAGGGGCGGGCCGAATAGCGCACTGCCCAGTGCTTGCTGCGCACAGCCACCGCGCTCGTGGCAAGCTGGAAAGAAGCTGGGCTCAAGGGCGAGAGTGGCAGGAAGTAGGCAAGGCGGCGAACCAGACCGGAATCTATGTCCTCGAACCGCCGTAACCCTGGAACAACCCGAGGCAGTACTGGTCGAATGCGGGATCGCTCAGGCGCCATTTCGGGCAGAATTCCGAAGGATGAGGATAGGGAGGCCTGAACTCGTTTTCACGCAGGATCTGGGTGACCAGAAAAACTTCCGGGGCGTCTGCCCATTCATCGATGTGCGAATAGCACCAGAGCTCCGCGAGGAGGTTCGGCCATCCGTTCCGCGGGATGTACTTGTGAAGCAAGGGGGTTGCCTTGCGTTCGACGATGAGTACCTCCCCCGATTTGGGGTTCTGGATGACCACGTCTGGACTGGCCTTGATGGGTTCGTCATCAACGACCAGAGATGAGATCTGGTACACATGGTCGCTGTCGGTGACATTGCAGGGCAAGAGCTTCCAGTTGCTGAGATCGGGCGCGCCGGTCAGAGTACTGGACAACCAGGTGTCGAGTGCCTCACGTTCGAAATCGACCTCTGCTCTCTTGCCGCGTTCCTTCGCGGCCTTCTTGTCCGCAACCGTGCGTTTCTTCTTGCGATTGAAGTCCTTGAAGTAGACATCGTAGATCCAGTCACAGAAATTGGTCACTGTGCCTGACTCGCGTGGCAGCTTGCTCGATCCACATAGCTTGAGCAGCGCGCGATGGGTGAAATATCCATCACCTGTCTTCTCAAGTGGATCGGACGGGGGAAACGCTTCGAGGATGCTCTTGCTCATGTAGGGCCTTCCATGTTCGGAAGAGGGTACCCGAGGAGAGAGGCCGGAACAAGGCCGAGGCCGGGAAAGTGGTCGCCCAACGGGGAATCCGACGGGCTCGCAGAGAGCCAGCCTGGGCAGCGTCGAATCGGCGTTGACGTCCCTCGGGGGGGTGAGCGCCGGACGCACGACGTACAATGGACGGGTACGGTCGATCGTGAACCTGGAGGAGCGGCGTTGCATGCGCTGGATGATCCCACTGGTAGTCGTCGGATGTCTGGGGCTGGGGGCGGCGGGAGCCGATGAGTTGGAGAAGGCCGCCTGCCTGATGATGCCTGAGCACGCTGTCCTCGAGCTTCCGGAGAGCGGATTCGTCTGGCAGCCCGGCGGCGATTTCAGCGGCAGTTGTGAGGGGATGGCGGTGGCGGAGGCCAGTCGAGGGCTGTCCGGCAGCTGCGAGCTGTGGGTGGTCGTGGATGGCCCCGGGGGAAGCGGAAGGTACTGGGCCGTGTCCATCGGTGTGAGTGATGAACCGGGAGCGCCACCGGTCCGTGGTGTCTGCATGGCGACGAGCACGGTCGGGTGGCGGACGATGCGTACCCATTCCGGCGGTGCGTTGCCCTGGCTCGAGGATGTGGACGGCGATGGGAGCATGGAGGTCGTCGTCTGGGCCAGCTTCCCGCTGCATGCCCATGCCTCGATGGCTGAATACGGGCTCGTGGCGTGGGTCTACCGCCTGGATGCTGCAGGGAGTCTGAAGGTCGACTGGGAAGCGAGTCGGGAGATGGCTGGCAAGCTGGTGGATGAGTATCGTGTTCCGATGGAGTCGGTTGGCGGGGATCGCCGCAGCAAGGCGGCATCGGCGCTGGAGGATTTCGCCGAGGGACGATGCCGCGTCGCGAATGAGGTGGCCCCATGAGATCTCCGGCGATGGACGCCGTGGGCCGGCAGATGTACAACGAGACAACAACAACGTGGTCAAAGGCAGCCAGATGCGGTTACGTGATGCGATAGTGAGCTTGTAGTTCGCTCAGCAGGAAGAGCCCAGAGTGGAGAGCTGAATGACCATCGTCGACAACTACTCCCGGCAGTATTCCTGGCGACGCTGGAGCGCGCTGTACCCCTTGCTGGGGGAGTTGCGGGGCGCCAGGGTCCTCGACGTGGGATGTGGAATCGGAGACCAGGCCAGGGATCTGGCCGGTCTGGGGGCGGATGTCCTGGGCGTCGATGCGAACCGCGAGGCCGTCGAGCACGCGAACGACAGGAGGATCGAGGGCGCGCGATTCATGTGTGGAGACATCCGGGAGCTGGGGTCGTCGGGGCTCTCGGTGGACGGTGTCTGGGCGAGCTTTGCCGTGGCCTACTTTCCGAGGTTCGAGGAATTCGTCGAGGTCATGGATGGTGTGGTGAAACCCGGCGGCTGGCTGGCTATCACCGAGGTGGACGACCTCTTCGGTCACGAACCCCTGGATGATCGCTGGAGATCGATCGTCGAGGAATATTATGAAATGTCCAGGGATGAGGGAATGCACAATTTCCGATCCCGTGAAATAGTGTGTGAGACGCTGAGCCACGGCGGATGGTCGATCGAGAACCGGAGGACGGTCGAGGACGACGAGTTTGGCTTCGAGGGCCCTGCGGCTGCGGATGTGCTGGAGGGTTGGAGGACGCGTCTGAGGGCGATGATGCCGCGGTTCGTGGAGCGATTCGGTGACGAGGCGACGGGGTTGGAGGCAGCGTTCCTGGAATGTCTGCGATCTTCCGAACACCTGTCCTCCTCCAATGTGTGGTTCTTGCTGGCGCGACGAGGCGGTGGAGGATGAAATGTACGATAGGTTGGAGACCCTTCGTCGCCTTGTAGGGTGAGTTGTAGGACGTCAAGCGAACGCGAGGCGTCTCCGCGAAAACGAGAGACAACGACGAGGTTGTAGTCGGAGCTGACATGGGAAGCCGGAGGAGATGGAAGCCCGGGAGACAGACGCCGCGCGTGCGAGACGGACGAGTGCGCGCGAAGAACCGCTGGGAGTACTACTACCGGGAATACGACGTGCCGGTGGGGACACGGCCCATCCCCATCTTCGTCGAGCCGGCGGTGCGTGGAACGAGCCACGTACTGGACGAGGCCATGGTGCGGCGGTTCATGGCCATCGTTCCTCGATGGGAGGAATGGGCCACGGGGTTGAAGTGCATCGTGCTGGATGATGGGGACGACCACTGCTTTGGATGGTGGGAGGAGGGCGTGATCGGCCTGAGTCCCTGGTATTCGGGGATGGGAGAGCTCTGGCCGATTGAATATGTGGAGGAACACGCAGAAGTCCTGGATCGGCTCATGGTGCCCACGGTTGCCGAGGCCGGGGAGGTGAGGGTGCGGTTCGATCGCAAGACAGCCGCCGGATTCCTCCTGGCGCACGTGTTCCTGCACGAGCTGGGGCACCACTACGATGCGATGCGGACGAAGCGGAAGGTCGCCGCTCCGAGGGGAGAGCGATTTGCCGAGCAATTCGGCAACGAGCTGGCCGAAGAGCTATGGACGGCGTTCTTCCGGGAGTTCGGATTCTGAGGGGCTGTGATACGCTCGCAACAGAGAACGTGGAGGAACCATGAAGCCCGAATACAAGCAGTGGGCCGTCTATCTCCGTCAGCGCACTCCAGGGGAGATGCGCATCGAGCGGTACTTCGACGGGCCTGAGCTTCACCACATCGACGTGATGACGGTGCAGGCCGAGGACGGGGTGATCGTCGGCACCATCGGGCTCATGGACGTGGACCTCAGTGACGACGCCAAGCAGACGGTGTACTGCGAGCTGGTCATGGACTCCAGGGGCCGCAACGAGGCCATCCAGACGGTGGCGGCCACGGCGGCGCTGGCGGTGCTCGGCGAGGGCCGGAAGGTGGCCCCGGGGGTGGTGTACGAGGACATGGTGTCCATGTACGTGCAGTCGCTGGAGGTGAAGCACCTGTGGTTCATCGCGCCGTTCCAGTGGGGGGAGGACATGGTGCGGGTGGAGCTGGACGACAAGACGTTGCTGCCGCTGCTCGGCGTGCCCATCACCGACTCGGAGTTCGACTACATCAAGGAGAACGGGCCCATCGCCCTGGAGAAGCTGATGTCGGAAGCCGAGGCCGACGTGTTCGACTGGCACCGGCAAGCCGCGGTCTGATGCTGCACATCTATGTGGACGCGGACGCCTGTCCGGTCAAGGAAGAGGTCTACAAGGTCGCCCAGCGGTGCGGCCTGAACGTCACCCTGGTGGCCAATACGTGGATGCGCGTGCCGCTGAACAGTCGGACGCGGCTCGAGGTGGTCGGGGACGCGCTGGACGAGGCGGACGACTGGATCGTCGAGAATGTGGGGGAAGGGGACATCGTCATCACCGCGGACATATTACTGGCGGGCCGCTGTCTGGAGAAGAAGGCGCGGGTGATCGGTCCGACGGGGAAGGTGTTCGACGAGGACAACATCGGCACGGCGGTGGCGACGCGGGAGTTGATGGCGGATCTGCGTGAGGCGGGTGCGGTGACGGGGGGACCGGCGCCGATGGGCAAGCAGGATCGGTCGAGGTTCTTGCAAAGGCTGGACCAGGCGATTCAGGCGGTGAAGCGGGGGTAGAGGCCAGGGGATTCCGGAAAGACTTGAGACGAACGAACCGTCACTCCCCCCAGATGCGTCGAGCGGCGCTCCACGCCTGAAGGACCAGCATCACGGCGGCGTCGAGGGTGTACAGGTCCATGTTGATGACGAGGTCGTAGTGGGTGTCCTCGTCGATGTCCTCGTCGAAGAAGTGGCGGATGAAGGCGCGGCGGTCGGCGTCGCCCTTGTGGACGGCGGCGAGGGCGCGGGGGTGGTCGAGGTCGAGGATGCGGCGGAGGTAGTCGGCGCGGATCTCGGGGGGGGCGACGACGCGGATGCGCAGGCAGCGCTCGCGGGGGAGGATGAAGTTGGCGCCGCGGCCGAGGACCACGCCGCCGTCGGCAGCGTCGATGCCCTTCATGGCGATGGTGAGGGCGTCGCGGTACTCGGCGGGGGGCAGGTCGAGGTGGCGCAGGGTGCCTTCGTCCACGTCGTAGTCGCGGGTGGTCTCGTCGTCGCCGTGCTTGGCGACCATGGCGACGATGTGGCGCAATTCGTCCCAGTCGTAGAAGTTCTGCGCGAGGATCTGGGAGACGCGGGCGGCGATGAGGCGGCCGCCGCTGCCGACCTGGCGGGAGAACGTGATGGTGCGCAGGTCGATCTCGCGGTTGGGGCGGCGCTGGGCCTCGATGCGGCGCCAGGTGTCCAGGCGCTGCTGAAGGGCGCGCTCGAGTTCGGGGCGGTGGTTGGTCATGGTGTGCTCCGCAGTGCGGGGCCGGGGCTCCGCGCAGGATCAGGATACGACGTGTGGTCGCGGTCGGGGGGGCGAAGCGACCGCGGCGGCGAAACCCGGTAGAATCGGAGGAGTCCTTTCGGGGAGGAGTTGCCCATCCGAACGTCGTCTTGCCGAGCCCTCCGAGCCCTGCGCGTGGCCGCATTCGCCCTCGCGGCGTGGACGCTCGCCTGGACCGCGGGCCCGGCCCTGGCCCTGGACCCGACCAAGCCGATCGCCCGCTACCACCGCGACAGCTGGGGGGCCGAGGAGGGCCTGCCCCAGGTCACGGTGGACTCGATGGTGCAGACCGACGACGGCTACCTGTGGTTCGGAACGCAGGAGGGGCTGGCACGCTTCGACGGCGTGCGGTTCGAGGTGTTCGACCGCCGCAACACCGAACAGCTGGTCACCGCATCCATCAGCGCCCTGGCCCAGGGGCGAGACGGATCGCTGTGGGTCGGCATCATGGAGGGGGGGCTGGTCCGCCATCGAGACGGCGAGTTCGAGGCCTTCGACGAGGAGGACGGGCTGCCGTCGAGGTGGATCCTCGGCATGCTCGTCGCCGACGACGGTGTGCTGTGGACGGGATACGAGTACGGCCTGACGCGGTACGACGGTGATCGTTTCACCCAGATCGAGCTGCCCGGGGACAAGATCGCCGTGACCAACCTGGCGCAGACCACCGACGGCACGGTGTGGGCCGGGACCCGGATGCACGGGCTGTTCCGGGTGACCGGGGACACGGTCGAGGCCGTGAGTCTGGACGGCCTGGAGCCGGGCATCCCCATCAGCGCCCTGTATGCGGACGCGGACGGCAGCCTGTGGATCGGCACCGAGGCCGCTGGCGTGTTCCATCGGGTCGGCGAGACCACGATCCACATCACCACGGCGGACGGGCTCACCACCCACGCCGTCGCGTCCCTGACCGGAGACCGCGACGGCAGCCTGTGGATCGGCACGTACTCCGGCGGTCTGTGCCGGCTACGCGGCGACGACCTCCAGTGCCAGACCCAGGAGCAGGGGCTCGGCGCCGACTCGGTGGGAGCGCTGTGCGAGGACCACGAGGGCTCCCTGTGGGTGGGGACCAAGAGTCGTGGGCTGTTGCGGCTGCGGGACACCACGTTTTCGGCGTTCACCACCCGCGACGGCCTGTCGTACGACTCGGCCCGGGCCATCGTCGAGGGCCGCGACGGGATCTGGATCGGCACCGATGTCGGACTCAACCTGCTGGTGGACGGGCAGTTCGTTGATTTTCCAAAGCGGCAGGAGCTCGCATCGAACCCGGTGATGGCCCTGCACGAGTCGGCGGACGGGGCGCTGTGGATGGGCACGTTCCAGGTCGGCCTGTCGCAGCTCGTGGACGGCCGGTGGAGCCCGCCGGTGGCCGAACTGGACCACGTCACGGCCATCGTCGATGACGAGGATGGGGCTCTGATCATCGGGTCGCGCGCGGGTCTGTTCCGGTATGGCGACGGGCGGGTCGAGGAGATCCCGTTGGGGCTGCCCCACGCCCACGTCAAGGGGCTGCACCGGACGCGAGACGGGGCGCTGTGGATCGCCACCCATGGCAGCGGCGCGGTCCGGTACGCGGATGGCGCGGTCGAGTTGCTGAATCCAGACCAGGTCGGAGAGCACGCGGTGGTGCTGTGCGCGTACGAGGACGCGGACGGCACGATGTGGTTCGGCACGGCGGACAGCCTGATCCGCTACCGCGACGGGGATGCTCGGGCGTTCACGCTGGATGACGGGTTGGTCGACGACCGGGTGTACGCGGTGCTCGAGGACGACGAGGAGCACCTGTGGCTCAGCGGCAACCGCGGGGTGACGCGGGTCAGCAAGGCGGCGCTCGACGCCGTGGCGCGAGGCGCGGCCGACACGGTGTCGGTGGTCCTCTACACCCGCACCGACGGCATGCCTGCGAGCGAGTGCAACGGCGGGCTCAACCCCGCGGGCATGCGCGGTGCGGACGGGCGGCTGTGGTTCCCCACGGTCGGCGGCCTGGCCGTGGTGGACCCGGAGCGCATGTACCGCTCGGAGGTGCCGCCGCCCATGAGGGTCGAGCAGGTGCTGATCGAGGGGCACGCCGTCGATCCGGCCGGGCCCCTGGAGCTGACGGCCGGGACCCAGCACCTGGAGATCCACTACACGGCGCTGAGCTTCATCGCCCCGGACCGCATGCGGTTCCGCTACCGGCTCGAGGGCTTCGAGGAGACGTGGATCGAGGCGGGCACGCGGCGCGCGGCCCACTACACCAACCTGCCGCCGGGCAACTACCGCTTCGTGGTATCGGCGTGCAACGCGGACGGCGTGTGGAACGAGCAGGGCGCCGAGCTGACCCTGAGCAAGCGCCCGTACCTGCACCAGATGCCGGTGTTCTGGGGCGGGGTCGCCCTGCTGGTGCTGGTGGGCTTCTGGGCGCTGTACCGCATCCGCCTGCGCCAGATGGAGCGCCGCCAGCGCGAGCTCGAGGACCTGGTGGAGCAGCGGTCCCGACAGCTCGTCGAGGCCGAGAACCTGCTCGCCGAGGCCCGCCACCTGCCGGTGCGCTTCGGGCCGTACATCCTCGTGTCCATCCTCGGCGAGGGGGGCATGGCCCGGGTGTACCGGGCCGTACGCGAGGGGCCGATGGGCTTCCGCAAGGAGCTGGCGGTCAAGCGGATCAAGACGGACCTGACGCGCGACGACGAGGTGCTGGTGAAGTCCCTGGTGCGGGAGGCCCGCCTCGGCGGCCAGCTGCGCCACCCCAACGTGGTGGACACCTACGAGTTCGGGTCGGTGGCGGACCAGTACTACCTGGCCATGGAGTTCGTGGACGGGCTGACCCTGTCGGGCCTGATCAAGGGCGCGGAGCTGCGCAACACGCGGCTGCCCGTGGGGGTGGTGCTGGACCTGATGCTGCAGGTGTGCGAGGGCCTGGCCTACGCCCACGACCTCCAGTCGCCCGAGGGGGAGCCGCTGCACCTGGTCCACCGGGACCTCAAGCCGTCCAACCTCATGGTGTCCACGGCGGGCCAGGCCAAGGTGGCGGACTTCGGGATCGCGCTGAGCGACACGGACATGACCCGGCTGACCAAGGACGACGCGGTCAAGGGCACGCCGCGGTTCATGTCCCCCGAGCAGCTGCAGACCCCTGGCGACCTGGACCGGCGCTCCGACCTGTTCGCCCTGGGCGGCGTGCTGTTCGAGGCCCTCACCGGCTACCGCCTGCTGGCCAGCCCCACGGTGGAGGCGCAGGTGTGGATGATCGTGTCGGGGTCGTTCCGGTCCCGGCTGGGTATGGTCGAGTCGGTGCTGCCCGAGGCCGCGCCGATCCTCGAGCGCTGCTTGCAGCTGGACCGCGAGGACCGCTACCCCGACGCGGCCGCCCTGGCCGCCGACCTGCGCGAACTGCGGCGCCGTTACCCCATGGGCTGCCGCGAGCTCATGGAGCTGCTCACGGCGCTGACCCGCGACGACGAGGAGGCGCTGTTCCGGCTGTACGACGAGATCGAGGCGCGGGCCCCCGAGGGGTCGGACTGGCCGGACTTCCTCGCGGCGCTGGACCACGAGGGCGACGAGGGGTTCGATCCGTTCCGCCGCTGCGGCCACCGCAGCCTCAGCGTGGTCACGGTGGCGGGCACGGACGATGTCACCGCGCCCGGGGGCGACACGGCCACGACCACGGTCATGTGGCAGTCGGGGGATGGCGAGGACTAGGAATCAGTCCACGGTGCCGTCGCAGTCGTCGTCCACGCCGTTGCCCGCCACCTCCTCGGCGGCGGGGTGCACCGCGTCGTCCGCATCGTCGCAGTCCCCGCCCGCCTCGGTGAAGCCGTCCCCGTCGTCGTCGAACCAGTCGGTGCCCTCGTCCACGGTGGTGTCGCAGTCGTCGTCGATGCCGTTGGCGGTCTCGACGGCGTCGGGGTGGATGGTGTCGTCCCCGTCGTGGCAGTCCCCCTCGCACTCGGTGTAGCCGTCGAAGTCGTCGTCGAACGCGGCGGTGCCCTCGTCGAGGACGCCGACAACGGAAGAGACGACGCCGTCGAGGTGCTCGTCGGCGCCGGGGTGGGTGTCGGGATCGTCGTCGTCGCAGTCGCCGCCGCAGATGGAGAAGCCGTCGCCGTCGGCGTCGTGCAGGGATGCGGCGCCGGACTCGCAGACGTTGCCCAGCAGCGCGACGGTGATCTGGGGATCGTCGGGGTCGTCGGTGAACACCCGCAGGGTCTGCTCGACGGGCTCGTCGTCGGTCGGCGCGAACTCCACCTGGACGGTGGTGTCGGTGCCGGGGAGGACCTCGAAGGGGACCTCGCTGGCGCTGGCGGGCAGGTAGACCTCGAAGGGGCCGCCGGAGAGATCGAGCTCGGTCACGGACAGGGGGACGAGGCCGTCGGCATTGATCACCAGGTCGGCGGTGGCGAGGTCGCCGGCGGGCAGCGGGCCGAAGTCGAGCACCAGGGGGTAGACCTGCCCGGCGGACTCGGCGGCCTGGCCGCGCAGCAACACCTCCCGCTGGGTGACCTCGCCGGCGTCCGAGACGATGGTCAGGACGGCCTCGTGGAGGCCGGCGGCGTCCGGTGCGTAGGTGACGGTGATCTCGTGGCTCTCGCCGCGGCCGATGGTCAGGGAGGTCTCGCCCTCGACGGCGAAGCCGTCGTCGCCCTGAAGGGACATGGAGGTGATGGTCACCGAGGCCTGGCCGGTGTTGTCGAGGTACATGGCCGTGACCGCGGATCCGCCCACGGCGACCACGCCCAGATCCACGGGCTGGGGGGTGATGACGAGGTCGCCCACCCCCTTGGAGATGGCCACGTCGGAGCCGCAGCCGCTGCCGGCGAGGCCGAGCATGGCGAGCACGAGGAGGGTCGGGGCGCGAGGGGTGCGCGCGCGCACCGCCAGCACGGTCAGGAGCAGCCCGAGCAGCAGCAGGGCGCCGGTGGGCCCGCGCCCGGTGGGGGACACCGAGCAGTCCGGATCGGCGACGGTCTCGTCGGTCGCGTCGGTGTCGTCGCAGCCGTCGTCGGGCACCCCGTCGCAGTCGTCGTCGAGGCCGTTGCCGCAGATCTCGTCGGCGTCCGGTGAGATCCACGCCTGGGTGTCGTCGCAGTCGCCGTCGTCCTCGGACCAGCCGTCGAGATCGTCGTCGAAGGCGACGGTGCCCTCGTCGGTGGTGCCGTCGCAGTCGTTGTCGACGCCGTCGGGGATCTCGGCCTTGCCGGGGTGGACGGCCGCGTTGGCGTCGTCGCAGTCGCCGCCGGCCTCGGTGTAGCCGTCGCCGTCGTCGTCGGAGCAGTCGGTGCCCTCGTCCACGACGCCGTCGCAGTCCTCGTCCACGCCCTCGGCGGTCTCGGTGGCGTCGGGGTGGATGCCGGGATCGTCGTCCACGCAGTCCCCGTCGAGTTCGGAGAAGCCGTCGCCGTCGTCGTCGGAGATGTCGGTGCCCTCGTCTACGAGGGTGTCGCAGTCGTCGTCGATGCCGTTCTCGACCTCGTCGGCGGCGGGGTTCACGTCGTCGTCGGTGTCGTCGCAGTCGCCGGCGCACTCGGAGAACCCGTCGCCGTCGTCGTCGGTGTCGAAGGCGTCCTGGGCGTCGGTAGTGCCATCGCAGTCGTTGTCGATGCCGTCGGCCACCTCGGTGGCGCCGGGGTGGATGGTCGGATCGGCGTCGTCGCAGTCGCCGAACAGCTCGGAGTAGCCG
>CAZLEO010000308.1:0-11114 GCA_964558555.1 uncultured Rickettsiales bacterium
GGCCGAGGAGCAGGCCGACGTGGCCAACAACTTCTCGGACTTCATCGCCAACATCGAGGAGACCAACTCGGACTGGCAGATCGGCGTGGTCACCACCGACATGGTGGACCCGGCCCAGCGCGGCCGGCTCCAGGGAGACCCCGAGATCATCACGCCGGACACCCCCTTCTACCAGACGGCGTTCTTCGAGAACATCACCGGCGTCGGCACCGAGGGGTATCCCATCGAGCGCGGGCTCTCCTCCGCCTTGGCCGCGGTCACCCCGCCCCTGGCCACCCACGAGAACGATGGCTTCATTCGCACCGGCGCACACCTCTCGATCATCGTGGTCAGCGACGAGAACGACTGCTCCGACGGCGGCGCGCTGGTGGGCGACGACCAGGAGGCCTGCTACCAGGAAGCCGACCAGCTGATCCCGGTGCCCCAGTTCGCCACCAACCTCTGGGCCTCCAAGGCCAACCCCACGGACATCACCTTCTCGGCCATCGTCGAGCTCGACTCGGACGACGGCTACGCCGCCTGCGGCGAGGCCAGCACCGGTCACCGCTATCTCAAGCTCGCGGCCATGACCGGCGGCATCACCCGCTCCATCTGCGGTGAGTACGCCAACATCATGGACGAGATGGGCCTGTCGGTCTCCGGCATCCGCTCGTCCTTCCCCCTGTCGCGTACCCCCGACCTGTGCTCCATCACCGTCGCCGTGGACGACATCCCCATCCTCCGCGACGACTCCGAGACGGACGGCTGGTCCTACGACCCCGAGAACAACTACCTGATGTTCTGGGGCCCCGCCGTCCCCGCCCGCGGCTCCACCATCGCCGTGACCTACCAGTCCGGCAATGGCGACATCGAGGAGATCTGCGAGGAAGGGGACTAGGGCCGCTCGTCGTCAGAGCAGGTAGGTCTCCAGCATCCCCAGCGCGTCCAGATCGTGCAGGTCCTGCCCCAGCTCGGGAACCTCCAGGTACGCGTGCTGCTCGCCGAACCACTCCTTCAGCGACGCCACGACGCCGCGGTCGTGTTCGGCCCACTCGGTGTAGCTGCGGTGGAGGTCCCAGACCCGCTGGACCATCTTCTCGTACTCGGCGGGGTCCATGCCGGCGGGCGGATCGGCGGGGAAACCGACCGGCCCGATCGGTGGGGTGGGGGAGGGGGTGTCGGGGGTGCCCCAGCGGACCCGGTTGATGACGAAGCCGCCGAACGGTAGTTCCATCTGGATCAGCTGCTCGAGGAACGACGCGGCCTCGCGCACGGACATGGACGTGGGCTGGGTGACCAGGACGAACGCGGTGCTGGGGCGGGCCAGGTGCTCCTGGACGCGCTGGGCGCGGGAACGCAGGCCGCCGAAGATGCCGGAGAACGACGTGGCGAACTCGGACAGGCTGGTCAGGACCTCGGCGCCGGTGAAGCGCTCGAAGATGGAGAACAGCGCGGCGCTGCCCTTGCCGAAGATGCGCAGGCCGGCGCGCGTCGCGGAGAACGAGGGGGTGACGAGCCACTTGAGCACGCCTTCCTCGAGCACGTCGGCGACGCGGCGCGGCGCGTCGAGGAACTCCAGGGCGTTGCGCGCCGGCGGCGTGTCCACCACCACGAGGTCGTAGGCGTCCTCCTCGAGCACGTCGAGCAGGCGCAGCATGGCGCTGTACTCCTGCGACCCGCTGATGCCCTCGGTGATCTTGCGGTAGAAGCGGTGCTCGAGGATGCGCTGGGCGGTCTCCTCGTTGGGGGAGAAGCGGTTGACGGCGTCGTCCCAGGTGCTCTTGACGTCGAGCATCAGGGCGTGGAGCTCGCCGGAGATGGGGGCGGCGCCGGCCAGCTCGGTCACCGGGATGGACGTGGCCTCGTTGGGCAGGTGGCCCACCCCCAGGGCGTCGGCCAGGCGGCGGGCGGGATCGATGGTCATCACCAGCACCCGCTTGCCCCGCCGCGCGGCCATCAGGGCGATGGCCGAGGCGATGGTGGTCTTGCCCACGCCGCCGGTGCCGCAGCACACCAGCACGCGCCGGTCGAGCAGGGGCAGCAGGCTCGAACCCCCGATGGCGCGCAGGGTCAGGCTGGGCCAGTCCTGGGACGACTCGCTCACGGCAGGCCCTCCAGGCAGGCCGCCACCTCTCGCAGCTGGGCCAGCCCCAGCTCGCGCGAAGGCAGCATGGGCACCTCCACCATGGGCACGTCCAGGGTGGCGCGCAGCTGGTCGATGGCGTCCTGGGCGGCGCGGCGTCGGGCGATCATGCGCTCCACCTCCCGCAGCGCGCGACCCGCCTCCCCCCCGATCCGGGCTCCCGGCCCGTCGAGGAACGCGCGGTACACCTCCTGCTGTCGCGGCGTGAACGGCGTCAGGGGCACACCGTTGATCACCACCGCGGCCAGGTGGATCTCGCCGGTCTCGGCCACCGCCCGGGCCAGCTCGATGGTCTCGTTGACCGGCATCTCCTCGGGCAGCGTGACCAGCACCAGCGCCGCCCGCTCGGGATCGGACAGCAGGTCGTCGACCAGCTTGGCGTTGTTGAACAGGGGGCCCTTGCGGGCGATGTCCATCATCGCGCGGGGCGATCGCAGCATGGTCAGGCCGTGTCCGGTGGCCGGCGAGTCCAGCAGCAGCAGCTGGTACTGCTGGTTCCCGTCGTCGTCCACCTCCCAGCCCAGGTCCATCACCTTGCCCAGGGCCACCAGATCGCTGAGCCCCAGGACGGCATCCATGAACGGGGCGATGAAGCGGTTGCCGAACACCATGTCGTACAGCGTGCGGAACCGCAGGTGCCGCAACAGGTACTCCTCGGTGGCCTCCTTGGCGGAGATGTTGAACGCGTCGAGACCGGGCCGGATCGTCAGCCCGTCGTAGGAGGAGTTGGTCCGGTCGAACAGCCGGCTCAGTCCGCCGACGCCGTTGAGCTCCACCATGGCGGTGGGACGCTCGGCGCGCGCGGCCAGCAGGCCCAGCGCGGCGGTGATGGTCGTGCGGCCCACTCCGCCCTTGCCCGCCACCACCACGAGCTCGCGTTGCAGCAGCTCAGGCATCTTCGGTGGGATCCTCGGACGGCGCCTCGGTCAGCAACGCTGCGGCCGCGCGCCAGCAGCGTGGGCTGATCCAGCTCGAGAGGTGGCCTTCGGTTTGCAGGGTCATCGTCGGCGTGCCCTCGGCGGGTGCGGACTCGTCGGGCATCACCACGTTGTCGCCCAGGGAGCGCACGGCGAGGGCCGGAGTCGCCAGCTCGGACGCCTCCAGCCCGCCGTAGCGCGCCACGCCGCCGGGCAGGAACACGCCCATGCGGGAGGGCCGCAGGGGCGCGGCCACGGTGACGATCTTGCCCACCGCCAGATCAGGGTCGCGGCCGGCGGCCAGCAACGTCGCCAGGGCGCCGTCACCCAGGGCGATCACGTGCACGGGGGCGTTGTCGGCCACCATGGACACGGTACGGATGCGGTCGGCGAGGAACGCGGCCACCCGCTCCGGTGGCGCCCGCAGCGGCGTGCAGGACACCAGGCACAGGGGATTGGACACCTGGCGAGTGAGCCACATGCTCAGGGGGATGCACGCGGTCCAGGTCATGCCCGAACCCGGCACCAGCAGGATGGGCGACCCGTCGCCGGTGCGGCTGAACAGCCTCGTGGGGATCAGTCCCAGCGGCCACAGGGCCAGCAGCAAGGCCGTGACGACCAGCTCGCGACAGTACGCCCCCAGCGCCTGCGCGAGGTGCCCGCCAGGCGCGTCGGGATCGGCGGGCGGTCGCCGTTGCCCGGTGACGGCCGCGCGCACCCCGTAGGTGAACGCCACGCCCGCGGCGAGGGCCCAGAGAAGCAGCACCAGGGCGGTTGCGACAACTTGCATCTGAAGTCCAGTGGCGAAGGTAGCCAGGGGGTGACGGGGCTGTCAACGCGCGCGATTGACAAGCTCCGCGCGCGTGATCAAGATGTGGGCCGCGCAGGAGAACGAGATGAACGAGCCGCTCAAGACCACCGCGTTCCACGCCTTCCACAAGCAGCGGGGCGGGCGCCTCGTCCCGTTCGCAGGCTACGAGATGCCCCTGCAGTTCACGGGCATCGTCAAGGAGCACAAGGCGGTGCGCGAGACGTGCGGCCTGTTCGACGTCAGCCACATGGGCGAGGTGGAGGTGGTGGGCCCGCAGGCCCTGGCCCTGACCCAGCTGCTGATCACCAACGACGCGTCCACCCTCACCGACGGCCAGGCCCTGTACTCGACCATGTGCCTGCCCAGCGGCGGCATCGTCGACGACGTGCTGGTGTACCGCTTCGACGAGCAGCGCTACGTGTTCGTGGTCAACGCGGCCAACCACGACAAGGACCTGGCGTGGATGATGGAGCATCGCCGCTCCAGCGCCGATGTCATCGACCGCTCCGACCAGACCGCCCAGCTGGCCCTGCAGGGGCGCGTGGCCCAGCAGATCCTGTCCGAGATCACCGATCTGGACCTCGACGCCATCACCTTCTACCGCTTCGCCGAGGCTGAGGTGGCGGGGGTGCCCGCGGTGGTGTCCCGCACCGGCTACACCGGCGAGGACGGGTTCGAGATCTACATGGCCCCCGACGACGGGCCGCCCATCTACGAGGCGTTGATGGAGCACGGCGAGCCCCTCGGGCTGGTCCCGGTGGGCCTGGGCGCGCGCGACACCCTGCGCCTCGAGATGAAGATGGCCCTGTACGGCAACGACATCACCGAGGACACCACGCCGCTGGAGGCGACGCTGGGCTGGGTGGTCAAGCTGGACAAGGGCGACTTCCGCGGCCGGGACGCCCTGGTCGCCCAGAAGGAGCAGGGCCTCAGTCGACGGCTGGTGGCGTTCGAGCTTTTGCAGCGCGGCGTGCCGCGGCACGGCTACCGCGCGCTGATCGACGGCGAACCCGTCGGCGAGGTCACCAGCGGCGCCATGAGTCCGTCGCTGGGCAAGCCCATCGGCCTGGCCTACCTGCCGCGGGGATACTGGAAGCCGGGCAGCGAGTTCCAGGTGGAGATACGCAACAAGGCGGTGGACGCCGTCGTGGTCAAGCCGCCGTTCTACAAGCGGCCCTACTAGACTGGAGACAACCGTGAAGTTCCCCAGCAGCCTCAAGTACACCAAGGAGCACGAGTGGGTGGCCGTGGACGGCGGCGTGGCCACCGTCGGAGTCACCGACCACGCCCAGGACGCCCTGGGGGACATCGTCTACCTCGGCGACTTCCCCGAGGTGGGCGACGACGTGGAGCGGGACGACGTGATCGGCGTGGTGGAGTCCGTCAAGGCCACGTCCGACATCTTCGCGCCCATCAGCGGCGAGATCGTCGAGATCAACGAGACCCTCGAGGACGCCCCCGAGGTGGTCAACGAGAGCCCCTACGACAAGGGCTGGCTGATCAAGATCTCGGTCGGCGACGAGGCCGAGCTGGACGACCTGCTCGACCTGGAGGCCTACCAGGCGTTGATCGCCGAGGAAGGCTGATCCCGCGAGCGATCCCTTAACCCCTGGCCGCCACTGTGTGCGGCTCGACGGGGGACCCATGCGCTATCTACCCACCACAGACGAGCAGGCTTCGGCCATGCTCGAGACCATCGGCGCCGCCGATCTCGACGCCCTGTTCGAGCCGGTCCCGGATCGGCTCCGCTTCCGCGGCGAGATGGACCTGCCGTCACCCCTGGCCGAGGAGCCGCTGGTGCGCCACATGCGCCAGCTCGCGGCGCGCAACACACCCCTGGGCGACACCGCGTGCTTCCTCGGCGGCGGCGTGTACGACCACTATGCCCCGGCCATGGTCGACCAGGTGCTGCAGCGGTCGGAGTTCTACACCGCCTACACGCCCTACCAGCCCGAGGTCTCCCAGGGCACGCTGCAGGCCATCTTCGAGTTCCAGACCATGGTGTGCCAGCTCACCGAGATGGACGTGGCCAACGCCAGCTTGTACGACGGCGCGTCGGCCGTGGCCGAGGCCGTGCTGCTGGTGGACCGACTGCAGCGCAAGGGCCCGACCCGGGTGCTCGTCAGCGAGGGCATCAACCCCGAGATCATGGAGGTGCTCTGCACCTACCTGCGCTACCGCGAGGACATCGTGCTCGAGCCGGTGGCGCTGGGGCCCGACGGCCGCACCGACCTCGACGCGCTGCGACAGGCCGTGGTCGGCGCCGCGGCCGTGGCGGTGTCCTACCCCAACTTCCTGGGTTGCGTGGAGGACCTGCAGGCGGTGTCGGAGATCGCCGGTGAGGCCAGGGCCAAGCTGGTGGTCACGGTGCCCGATCCCCTCGCCCTGGGTCTGCTGCGCGGTCCCGGCGCCTTTGGCGCGGATATCGTGTGCAGCGAGGGCCAGCCGCTGGGGATCCCGCCCAGCTTCGGCGGCCCCGGGGTGGGACTGTTCGCGGCCAAGAAGGCCTACATGCGCAAGATGCCGGGGCGCCTGTGTGGTGAGACCGTGGACCAGGACGGCAAGCGCGGCTACGTGCTGACCCTGTCCACGCGCGAGCAGCACATCCGCCGCGAGAAGGCCACCTCCAACATCTGCACCAACCAGGGGCTCATGGCGCTGGCCGCCACCGTGTACATGGCGCTGATGGGCAAGCAGGGGGTGGCCGAGGTGGCCCGCCAGAGCCACCTCAAGGCGGCCTACCTGCGCAAGCGGATCGAGGGGATCGACGGCTTCTCGCTGCCCTTCGACGCGCCCTTCTTCCACGAGTTCGTGGTGCAGTTCGACGGCGACGCGCGCGCCCTGCTCGGCCGCCTGGCCGACCGGGGCTTCCTGGCGGGCATACCCCTGATCGACGTGCCTGGAGGCGGCGCCGGCCGCTTCCTGGTGTGCGCCACCGAGCGCAACACGCGGGAGTCCATCGACGCCCTGGCCCTGGCCATGGAGGAGATGGGGAGGGAGCTGCGATGACGACCCCCGGAACCAGCGGCCTGGCCTTCGTGGAGGCCACCCTGTTCGACCAGAGCGTGTCCGGCCGTATCGGCGCCGAGCTGGCCCCGTGCGACGTCGACGAGGCGGAGGTCGGCGCTGCCGCCGCCCTGCCCGATCACCTGCGACGCGACGAGGTGACCGACTTCCCCGAGCTCAGCGAACCCCAGGTGATGCGCCACTTCCTGCGCCTGTCCCAGTGGAACTTCGGCGTGGACAGCGGCTTCTACCCGCTGGGCTCGTGCACCATGAAGTACAACCCCAAGGTCAACGAGGCCACCGCCCGCCTCGACGGCTTCGCCCAGCTGCACCCGTACCAGCCCATCGAGCAGGTACAGGGCGCGCTGCAGCTGGCGTACGAGCTGCAGCAGATGCTCGGGGAGATCAGCGGCCTGCCTGCGGTGAGCCTCCACCCGTCCGCCGGGGCGCAGGGAGAGCTGACCGGCCTGTACGTGATGCGCGCCTACCACACCGCCAGGGGCAACCCTCGCAAGCGGGTGCTGATCCCGGACACCGCCCACGGCACCAACCCCGCGTCCGCGGTGCTGTGCGGCTACGACGTGGTGGAGGTGCCCAGCGGCGACGACGGTGTGCTCCACCCCGAGACCCTGGCCGAGTACCTCGACGAGGACGTGGCCGGGCTGATGCTGACCAACCCCAACACCCTGGGATTGTTCGAGAGCCACATCGACCTGCTGGCCGAGCAGCTGCACGCGGTGGGCGCCCTGCTGTACATGGATGGGGCCAACCTCAACGCGATGATGGGCATCACCCGGCCGGGCGAACAGGGCGTGGACGTGATGCACTTCAACCTGCACAAGACCTTCTCCACCCCCCACGGCGGCGGTGGCCCCGGCTCCGGCCCGGTGGGTGTGGTCGAGGCGCTCGCCCCGTTCCTGCCCAACCCCCTGGTGATCCGCGACGAGGACGGCCGGTACGGGCTCACCACCATGGCCGACCGCCCCCAGAGCATCGGCCAGGTGCGCGCCCACCTGGGCAACTTCGGCATCCTCGTGCGCGCGTACACGTACATCCGCGAGATGGGCGCGGCCGGCCTGCGCCGGGTCACCGAGCTCGCGGTGCTGCACGCCAACTACGTGCGCGCTCGCCTACGCGGTCACTATCCGATCCCCTACGACGTCACCTGCATGCACGAGGTGGTCGCCACCACCTCCGGCGTGGCGTGGAAGCGGGCCAACGTGGACGTGGCCAAGCGGCTGATCGACTGCGGATTCCATCCACCCACCATGTCCTTCCCCCTGGTGGTGGAGGACGCCCTGATGATCGAACCCACCGAGACGGAGACCCGCGAGACTCTCGACGCTTTCTGCGATGCCCTGATCGCCATCCGCGAGGAGATGGAGTCGTCGCCTCAAACGCTGCACGAGGCTCCGATTCGCCCGGTCGTCCGGCGGCTCGACGAGACCCGGGCGGCCCGGAAACCTCGCCTGAGATGGACCCCGGTGGAGTGACGCAGAGCGGGTTTGGGAATATCCTGTAAAGACCCGAGGGGTCCGGGTGGTTCTACGCCCGATCTCCGAGAACAACGGGTGTGCATCCGACAGGAGGCGTTCCATGTCCGCACTGCTGCGGTTGACGATTCTCACCACCGTAGTGATGTCTCTGGCCGCGACGGCCCATGCGCAGAACGTCCTGATCATCTGGGACGACAACGGCGCCGACACGACAAGCCTGGCGACGGCCCTGTCTGGCGCGGGCATGAGCGTGACGCTCAGCGACACCGACGAGACGCTGTACGACGGGACCAATCCGCCCCTGGTCGGCTTCGACGTCGTCATCCACCTCAACGGCACGACCTACTCCACCGAGATGGACACCGACGGCCAGGACGCGCTGGTGTCCTTCGTCCAGATCGGCGGCGGGTACATCCACGGCGAGTGGAGCGCCTACGAGTTCGGCAACAACCGCATGCAGAACATGAGCGATCTGATCCTGTTCGATCGCTCGGGCGGCGCGACCACGGTGGTCACCTACAACGACGTCCAGGGCCAGGAGGGTCACGACATCCTCGCCGGCGTGCCTTCGACCCTGTCGTTCGACTGCGGTCACAACAAGGGGTTCGTGCGCGCCTTCGGCCAGGACGAACCCGAGGTCCTGATGAACCACGCCGACGGCTACCACGGCGTGGCCGTGCGGGAGTGGGGGTACGGCCGGATCGTGGGCTTCAGCCACGCGGGCAACTACTCCAACCTCGGCGTGCTCGCCAACGCCAATGTGCAGCAGCTGTTCATCAACGCCGCGGCCTGGGCCAGCAACACCGCCTGCCAGGACGTGGACGGCGACGGGTACGACGACCAGGCCTGCGGCGGCACGGACTGCGACGACTACGACGCGAACACGTACCCAGGCGCGGCCCCGGACGACTCGCCACTGGCTTGCATGACCGACGCCGACGGCGACGACTACGGGGACGATTCGCCGGATTACGGCGTCCTCGCCGGGACGGACTGCGACGACAACGACGCCCTGATCAATCCCGGCATCGCCGAGAACGACTGCGACTACCTCGACAACGACTGCGACGGCGCGCTGCACCCGTTCGAGGTGGACAACGACGGGGACTCCTACGACGAGTGCTCACAGGACTGCGACGACGCCGACGCGGACACCTACCCCGGCGCGGCGTATGCCGAGGGCATCTTCTGCATGACCGACGCGGACGGCGACGGGTACGGCAGCGACTCCCCGGCGGCCGGCGTGCTGCCCGGCACCGATTGCGACGACGCCGCCGCGGCCGTGAACCCCGGCGAGGCCGAGGCGCCCTGCGATCACCTGGACACCAACTGCGACGGCTCGTACGACGCGCAGGAGGTGGACGACGACGTGGACGGCCAGGACGAGTGCGGCGGCGACTGTGACGACGCCAATGCCGCGGTGTACACCGGCGCCACCGAGGTGGCCTGCGACTACTACGACAACGACTGCGACGGTGCCCTGCACCCGCAGGAAGTGGACGACGACGGCGACTCCTTCGACGAGTGCCAGGGCGATCCCAACGACAACGACCCCACGGTCTACCCCAACGCCACGGAGCTGGCCTGCGACTACCTCGACAACGACGGTGACGGGCAGCTCCACCCCGACGAGGTGGACGACGACGGGGACGGGTACGACGAGTGCTCCGGCGAGTGCGACGACGCCGACCCGCAGATCCACCCCGGCGCCTCCGAGACGGCCTGCGACTACGTCGACAACGACTGCGACGGCGTCCTCCACACCGATGAGGTGGACGGCGACGGCGACAGCTACGACGAGTGCCAGGGCGACTGCAACGACACCGACGCCGCCGTCAACCCGGGCGCGTCCGAGGTGTCCTGTGACTACATCGACAACAACTGCGACGGTGACCTGCACCGGGACGAGGTGGACGACGACGGGGACGGGTACGACGAGTGCAGCAACGACTGCAACGACGTGGACGCGACCATCAGCCCTGGAGAGGCGGAGGCCTCCTGCGACTACATCGACAACAACTGTGACGGCGCCCTGCACGGCGACGAGGTGGACGACGACGGCGATGGGCTCGACGAGTGCAACGACGACTGCAACGACGCGGACGCGGCGGTCCACCCCAACGCCACCGAGGTGGCCTGCGACTATGTCGACAACGACTGTGATCTGGTGCTGCACGAGGACGAGGTGGACGACGACGGGGACACCTACGACGAGTGCAGCGACGACTGCGACGACGACGACAACACCGTCAACCCGTCCGTGGCCGAGCAGTGCGACGGGATCGACAACGACTGCGACGGCACCGTGGACGAGGACGACGCCGGAGACGCCCTGGTGTGGTACGAGGACTCCGACGGCGACGAGTACGGCATCACCGGCGTGACGACCCTGTCGTGCGCCGAGCCCCCAGGGTACGCCGCCGTGGACGGCGACTGCGACGACACCGACGCGGACATCAACCCCATGGCCGAGGAGGTCTGTGACGGGGAGGACAACGACTGCGACGAGTCCAACGACGAGGAGACCGACTACGACGGCGACGGGTACACCCTGTGCGACGGCGACTGTGACGAGGACAGCGACCAGGTCAATCCGGGTGCCGAAGAGATCTGCGATGTCATGGACAACGACTGTGACGAGACCACCGACGAGGAGGTGGACGCCGACGGGGACCTGGTCAGCATCTCCGACGGCGACTGCGACGACACCGACGCGACGGTCTACCCCGGCGCGACCGAGCTGTGCGACGCCATCGACAACG
>CAZLEO010000309.1:0-10992 GCA_964558555.1 uncultured Rickettsiales bacterium
CGACCGGGGCCCAGGCCGTCAAAGGGCCGTCAACGCGGTAAACTCGGGCTAGGGGGTCGCCTCGTAGACCGTCAGCGTAAGCATCCCCGCATCCACCATGGTCGACAGCCCCATGGAGCCCAGCTGCAGGCCCGATCCCAGCGACAGGGTCGCGCCGTTGTCCACCTGGGCGGACACGTCGATGCTCTGGTAGCCCTCGAGGGAGTTGAAGACCCGGATGCGCGACTTGCCCGCGTAGGTGACCTCGCTCATGTCGTCGGTGGTCTGGGTGATGAAGCGGAAGGTGTCCATGCCCGTGAACACCACCGTGTAGAACTGGTCCGAGCTGAAGGTCGCCGTGTGCTGCGCGTACACTGATCCGTCGCCGTACTCGGCGTTGGCGGGGTACACCTCGATCTCGTAGGTGGCCGCAACGCCCAGGGACGTGTAGCCCTGCGTTTCGGGATCGGGGTAGATGGACCGCGGCGTCAGGCCGGTCAGGTCCGCGTTCGTCGCAGCGTCCACGTACACGTCGACCATGCCGGCGGACGAGCCCGCGTGGACGAACCGCATGTGGTGTTCGCCCTGGGTGACGAAGTCGGACAGATCCTCCACCGCCGACACCCCCGTATTGCCCGGGGTCCCCAGCAGGAAGAACGTGTAGATGCTGCCCTCTTCGAGGGCGATCTGGTACGGGTCCACGATGGGGGTGCCCGTGGCGTCGTCGTCGTCGTCGCCCACGTCGTCGTCGTCCCCGGAGCTGTCGTCGTCGCCGGCGCTGTCGTCGTCGGGCAGGGGGTCGAACTTGGCCGGGCAGCTCGGCAGCAGCCACGGCACCATCAGCATCATCGACAGCAGGCCCAGCAGCCGTCCGCTGGTCAGTGACTTCATTCGTCGTCTCCCGGGCGTTGCACGCCCTGCAGATCGCCCATGACGGGCTATGCTAACATGCCCCTCCCGCGGACAGGAGACCCCGCAGCCGTAGGCTGCCCACCACCGAGGTGAATGCCATGGGTATCTTCGACAGGACCGTAGCCAGCTCCCTGAAGTTCATCCCCAAACCCGTCGTCCGCAAGGTCGCCTCACGCTACGTGGCTGGCGAGACCCTCGAAGAAGCGGTGACCGAGGCCAAGCGTCTCAACGAGGCCGGCTGCATGGTCACCATGGACCTGCTGGGCGAGGCCATCGAGAACGAGCAGCAGGCCAACGAGTCCGCCGACGTCTACCTCGACATCCTCGACGCCATCGCCGAGCACGGCATCGACGGCAACGTCTCCATCAAGCCCACCCACTTCGGCCTCGCCATCTCCCGCGACCTGTTCGAGGGCAACGTCCGCCGCGTGGCCGACAAGGCCGGCGAGATGAACAACTTCGTGCGCATCGACATGGAGGACTCGCCGTACACCGACGACACGATCGCGATCTTCCGCAAGCTCCGCGAGGAGGGCTACGATCACGTCGGCGTCGTGCTCCAGGCCATGCTGTTCCGCACCCTCGACGACATGAAGGGCCTGGGCGACCTCAAGCCCAACTTCCGCCTGTGCAAGGGCATCTACCGCGAGCCCGAGGAGATCGCCCACCAGACCTACGACGACGTCAACAACGCGTTCGTCGAGCAGCTCGCCTTCGCCCTGCCCGACCGCGACTACTACATCGGCATCGCCACCCACGACGACCCGGTCATCGCCGGCGCCGAGAAGCTCATCGAGGAGCACGGCCTGAAGCGCGAGGACTACGAGTTCCAGATGCTGCTGGGCGTGCGCCCCGAGCTGCGCAAGGCCCTGGTCGAGCGCGGCCACCGCGTCCGCATCTACACGCCCTACGGCACGTCGTGGTACGCCTACTGCGTCCGTCGCCTCAAGGAGAACCCCAAGTTCGCCGGCTACGTCACCAAGGACGTGCTGTCGAACCCGTCGATGTTGTTCGGGGGATCCGAGGGCAAGCGCTAGCAGCCGTCAGCACCCGTTGCCCGGGTAGATCCCCGCCACGAGGTCGTCGCAGTCCCATCCCTCGTTCGGGTAGGTCGAGTGATCGTAGGGGCCGGGCTGCCACCAACCCGGGAACCCGTCGCCGTCGAGGTCCCACAGGGCGGCGCCAGGGCCGCCAAAGGCCCCGATGTCCGACGGGGAGCCGTCGGGATCCAGGGTGGCGGGATCGCCGGCGTCGATCTGAGCGGACGATTCATGGAGGTGGAAGTCCCACCAAGTGGTGTCCCTGTACGGCCAGCTCACGAGGGGTTGCGGAAGTCCCGGGGGAACGCCCACGTGCCCGGGATCCTCCGAGATGTTGCCGTCGATGCCGGTCAGTTCGAGGTTGCAGGCGTCGCCGTGTTCGTTCCCCCACAGATTGGTGTGGAGTCGGACCAGGTTCCCGCTTGCGCAGAGACCTCCGATCTCGAGCGCGTGGTTTCCCTGGATGGTCGTGTTGGCCAGCATCGAGACACCGCCCAGCGCCAGGCCACCGTTCTCGCACGAGATGTACGTCGCCCCGTACCAGAAGGAATAGTACTCCACGCGATTGCCCAGCACGCTCACGTTGGTGAGTACCGTCGTCCCTTCCGCGGCAATCCCCCCTCCCGTGCCGTAGGCCGACCCGTTCCGATCCGTGGACGGGCTGACGTCGTTGCCTGCAACGACGACGTTGGTCAACTGCAGGCTGGTATCCCTCGCATAGACGCCAGCGCCGTACCCGGCACCTTCGTACCCGGCGGTGTTGTCGGCCACGATCGAGTTGTCGACGGTGACGGTGCTACCGTACGAGTAGATTCCACCGCCGTGCGTCGCGGCGTTGCGGAGAATCTGAGAGTTGTCGATCCGGACGGTCGATTGCCAGATGTACATTCCTCCGCCGTAGGACCAGTACACGTGTATGTACTTGTCCGTGCTCGCGATGTTGCGCTCGAGGCGCAGCCGTTCGAACACGACGTCGGACTCGATCACGGCGATCCCCCCTGCTCCCCCCCACTCCCAGTTCTCGCTCACGGTCGAATCCACGATCGACGAGGACGAGGACTGGAGCATGATCCCAGTGCCGAGATTGTCCCAAACATGCACCCCCCGCAGCGTCGGAGAGGAATCCTGTATCCACACCCCGTAGTCCCCACCGCTGACGGTCACCCCTTCCAGGACGGCCCCGGGCTCCTCACCCCGGGAGAAGGAAACCACGGCACCGATACCCGTTCCCTCGATGGTCACCATCCGGGGACCATGAAGGCCCACCACGTGGATCGCCTCCCCACTCCACAGGATGTCTTCCTCGTAGGTCCCGTCGTCGATGCAGACGACGTCTCCGGCCGCGGCCTGGGCGATCGCGTCGCCGATGGAGTCGGCGGGCCAGTGCACCGTGGTCGAGCACTGGATGCATTGCTCGTCGACGACGTCGTCGCAGTCATTGTCCACGCCGTCGCAGAGTTCGACCGCCGCCGGATTCAGATCGGTGTTCGAGTCGTCACAGTCGCCTTCACACGTCGAGGAACCGTCTCCATCCCCGTCGACCTCGTCGTCCGGAATCGAGCCATCGCAGTCGTCGTCCAGACCGTTGCACCGCTCCGGGGCTCCAGCGAACACGTGTCCGTGGTCGTCGTCGCAGTCGTCGCCGCCGCATGCCACGTCGATGTGGCCGTCCCCGTCGACGTCCGCGTCGTCGATTCCCCCGTCGCAATCGTTGTCCACTCCGTCCGAGCACAGCTCGAGCATACCGGGATGGCTCCATTCGTCCTGGTCGTCGCAGTCCCCGGCACATCCACGCCATCCATCCTCGTCGAGATCCGCCTCGTCAGGCGGGATCAGCCCATCGCAGTCGTTGTCCAGCCCGTCGCAGCGTTCGTCCGCGCCGGGGTGGACCGACGAGATCGAATCGTCGCAGTCTCCCTCGCACTCGAACCAGGTGTCTCCGTCCTCGTCGACCTCGTCCCAAGGCAGGAATCCATCGCAGTCCGTATCGACCCCATCGCAAGCCTCTTCCGCGTCGGGATGGACACCGGCATCCTGGTCGTCGCAATCTCCTTCGGCCACGCTGAATCCGTCCTGGTCCGCGTCGACCTCCGTCGGTTCCGAAGAGTCGTCGTCCCCCACCCAGTCGTCGCCCTCGGCACAGTCGTCGTCGGCTGTGCCGTCGCCGTTGAAGGACGGCTCCTGGGCGCATCCCAATGCCAGGACCGATACCAAGGCCCACGGAAATCTGTTCATCGGATCGGAACTCCAGTGAGGAGAACGCTCCGGAGTCGATATTCGTTCTCGAACGTTCGCGGTAGGCCCGCTACGGCTCGGCGATCTTCACCAGCCTCACCCCGATCGTCTGACATCGAATCCTCGGGATCCGCCGGCTGCGGTTGGCCGTGCGCACCCGGCACGGGCCCTCGGCGCGCCATGAACCCCCGCGGACGATGCGGTGGTGGCCCTGCGCGGCGCCCGAGGGATCGGTGGCCGCGCCGGCGTAGGGACCGGACCAGTCGTGGCACCACTCCCAGACGTTGCCCAGCGTGTCGTACAGGCCCCAGGCGTTGGGCTGCTTGCTGCCGACGGGTTGTGTGGAGGTGGTGTTGCCGCAGTACCAGGCCAGGTCGTCCAGCGTCGTGCCGTCGTCGAGGGCAAGGTTGCCGGCGCAAGCCATCTCCGTACCGGCGGTGAGGCCACCCCCGGAGGAGAACGCGGTGGTCTGCCCGGCGCGCGCGGCGTGCTCCCACTCGGCCTCGGTGGGCAGCCGGAAGCCGCTGCAGGCATAGGGATCGAGGCGGGGATGGCAGCGCGCGTTCTGTCCATCGCCGTTGCACGTGTAGCAGGTCTCGAGGCCCTGTTCGACGGACAGGCGGTTGGCCAGCAGGGCGGCCTCGTTCCAGTTGAGGTGCTCGGCCGGGCAGTCGGGGCAGCCGGTGTGGAAGCCGGCGTGATAGCCCATGAGCGCCGCGAACTGGTCCTGCGTGACCTCGTGCCGGCCGACGTAGTGGTCGCGGGTGAGCGTGACCGCGTGCACTGTCTCGTCGGCGTCCCGGCCCACCTCGGCCACGTCGCTACCCATGGAGAACATCCCGGCGCAGACGAACGAGAACTCCATTCCCGACGCCGTCAGGGCCGCGCCGGGGTAGAGCGAGGCGTCCTCGTCCCGACAGTCCCCCTCGCAGATCCGCACGCCGTCGCCGTCCGCGTCGGCCTCGTCCTCGCCCGGGGCGCCGTCGCAGTCGTTGTCCAGGCCGTCGCAGCCCTCCTCGGCCTCGGGGTGGACATTCGGATCCCCGTCGTCGCAGTCACCTGCGGCCGTGGACCACCCGTCCCCGTCCGCGTCGACGCACGCCGTCGCCGCCGCGCAGCCGTCGTCGTCGCAGTCGGTGGTGCCGTCCTGGTCGTTGTCCACGCCGTCGTCGCACTCGCCCGCCTCGTCGCCCTCGATCTCGACCGCGGCGTCGTCGTCGGCCGGGGTCGCGTCGTCGTCGCCGGCCGTGTCGTCGTCTCCCTCGCCGGGGCAGCCGAACATGAGAAGCGCCACCAGCAGCGGTATCCACCCTCGAAGTGCGTTCACGGAGCCTCCCTCCTACTCCAGCTCGCAGGCCCCCGAAATCTCCAGCGCCAGCAGACCCGCTGGATCGATGTACACCGGCGGATCGTCCTCGCCTGCGTTCGGATCGAGCGCCGCGGCGAAGTATCCCGGGCCGCCGCCAAAGGAGGACCAGCCGTACTCGAACGACCACGCCTGCTCGAGGTTCGTGGCCGCGCCGGCCCAGAAGATCACCACGGTGAAGTCGCCGTGGCAGACCAGGTAGACCGGGGCGTCGCCCTCGGTCATGTCCCCGCTGAGGTCCGCGTCCGCGTAGGTCAGCGGGATCTCCCAGGCCATGCTCAGGCCGGATTCGGGGTCGTACTCCTGGTGGTCCATGGGGGGATCGCCGGAGACGTCGAGGGTCCACGGGGGCGTGAAGGCCTGGTCGAACAGCAGGCTGCCGATCGGCGCTCCCTCGAAGAGCTGGGCGGGCACGACGGCGAGGCGCTGGTCCGCCGTGGGCAGGTCACCGGCGTAGGTCCCGCCGATCTGGAGCGCCTCCACCGGCCACAGGTGGGCCGTGAGGGGGACGGCCATGATGTCGCGCACCTCGAACGCGCCGTCGTCCTCGAGTTCCAGCTCCAGGGCGTTCCAGCCCTCCACGACCCCTGCGGCGGCGAAGTCGGGGGGGATGGCCCCGGCACACCACGTGGGCCAGACGCGCCCGAATCCGACGATCACTTCGTCGGGGTCGCGCTCGGCGTCTCCGTCGAGATCCTCGAAGAGGATGGGCACGTACATGGCCAGGTCGAAGCCCGGCTCGACCTCCCAGAGCTGGTCGGCGGACGGCTCGCCCGGCGCGGCGCCGAACGGGTTGCCGTCCACGGCTTCGTCCAGGATCGTCGTGTCCTCGTCGAACATGAGCTCGGGGTGAAACCACACGAGGCTCAGCGCCGTGCCGCCCCACTCGCCGTCGATCTCGAACATCATCTCGGGGTCCACGGCCGCGTCGTCGTCATCGGCCGCGTCGTCGTCGTCTGCCGCGTCGTCGTCATCGGCCGCGTCGTCGTCGTCCGCGGTGTCGTCGTCGTCCGCAGTGTCGTCGTCGTCCACGTACTCCACGTCGTCGTCGTCCATGGACAGGCTGCCGGACGTGCACCCCAGCAGGAGCAGCCAGGCCAGCGTGATCGGTGTCGCGATTCCCCTCATGACGACCTCCTCGGGCTGCCTACTTCTTCGGTCCCCGGCGCTGCGGCGCCGTGGTGGCCCCGCCCGCCCCCAGCCGGATCTGGAACCGGGAGTCCAGCGCCTTCTTGACGTCCGCTCGCTCGGAATCGGACAGGTTCACCTCGTCGAGGATGGCGTTGACCTCTCCGCGCATCTTCGGGATGAGAGTCTTCTCGAACGTCTTGGGGTCACAGTAGGGGAAGAACTCGACGTTCTCCTCGACGATGTCCTTGATCACGGGCTCGCGGATGGCCTGGACCTCCTCGGCGAAGCGATCCCCCTCGGCCAGGGCCGCATCCGCGGCCAGCAGGATGCCCTTGTGCACGCCGTGGCCCAGGGGGCTGCAGCCGCCGTGGTCCCAGTTGCGGACCTCGATCTTGGAGTAGCCCCCGGCGGTGGCGTCCTCGTACATGGCCTCCATCACCTCCACGAAGCGATCGTCGGCGGCCTCGGGTGTGCGCCTGGCCGCCTCGTGCAGGGGCGGGAACGGCATGTCCACCAGCACGGCCATCCCCTCGGGGGCGTACCCGACCGCGTAGAACGGGAAGTCCGCGAAGATGTCGTCGGGAATCCCCGACATCTCGTTGCGGTGGTACTCGTCGTCCAGCGGCGACGCGATGTCACTGCTCATGGCCACGAGCTTGTCGAAGATCGCGGCGAACTCCTCGGCCGTGGACGCGGCCGCGAGCTCGGCCTTGGCCGTCTCCAGCGACTTCATCTGCTCGTCCGACAGCAGCTTCGACAGCATTGACTCCTCGGCCGGGGTCGCGGGCTCGGCGGGCGTGACCTCGGCGGGGACCTGGGGCTCGGCGCCCTCCTTGAGGCCCTGGGCGCAGCAGCCGGCGAGGAGGAGCACGAGGACGGTGGCGAGCAAGGGGAACAGCGGCCGGGGCATCGGATCTCCTGTCTGGAGTGCGGGTGGTGTCCGTCGTGGACGAACGCGCCGATCTTAGCAAGCATCCATCCGCGACGTGGTACGTTCCAGTCGGTATGCGTCACCTCCCTCTCCTTCTCCTGGGATGGCTGCTCGGCTGTTCATCCTCGGGGACGCCGTCCCCGGACGAGATCACCTGTGATCTGGACGAGACCCTCTTCGACGCGCCGATGAAGGGCGATCACTACCGCCTCCACCTGCGCGGTGTGGTCGGCGTCACCGACATGCTCGCCGTGGAGGGAGAGTCCGTCGCGGTGGTGAACGGCCAGCCCATCGACCTGTTCGGCCGGGCGGCCTCGGACACGGTCAAGGAGGTGCTGCGGCAGCTGCCGCAGGGAGCGACGTGGAGTGACGACGGCGAGACGCTCCAGGTGCAGACGGTGGGGACCGGGATCGTGCTGGACGACCTGGCGACGATCCGGGTGTACCGCGCGACCACGGAGGTCGAGCGGAGCGTGCTCGAGCGGCTGCGCGACGGCGAGGCCCCTCGCCAGCCCCTCGCTGCGACCACCATCCACGAGGTCGATCTGTCCCTGGATGGCCTGCGAGAGCTGCGATCTCGCCCGGTGGCCGTGTCCTTGCCGGGCGGGGAGATCAGCGTGCAAGCCAGCCCGACGAGTCGCTGGGAAGACGGCGATCCCCTCGACCTGGTGCTCGTGGCGGTGACGGCGCCTCCGTCGGTCAGGATCGTCACCGGCGAAGCCGGGCAGGCCGTCGACTGCGCCGACATCCCGCCCCGCGACTGCACGGGGACCGCCGCCTGGTGTGCCGAGGTCGTCCCGTTCGATCCTCCGACCGGCCCCGGCTACGACGACGTCCCGCTCAACGGCGAGACCCGCCAGAGCCCCACGCGCAGCCACCTGCGCCGCGATGTCGCCCAGCTCATCCGGCACGTGGCCGTGCGCGTGCACTGCGACACCCGGGACTGGGAGGGGGGCAACGGCGCGCCGCTCATCCTCGGCGACATGAGCGGACCGGACGGCGCCCCACCGGGCCCGGTCAACGGCCGGATGCTCCACCCGGCCGGAACCCACGAGGGGGGCAGGGACCTGGACGTGGGGTACTACCAGACCGCCTTCTTCCCCAACAACTTCATGCGCGAGGTCTGCCCGCACCACGAGGACGGCCGGGACGTGCGGCACTGCACGGGCTCACCGACGTCCCTGGACACACGCCGCACGGCCTACTTCGTCTCACTACTCTCCGAGGATCCGCGGCTGAGGTGCATCGGCGCGGACGCCGAGGTGGTCGGCCCCATCGGCCGGGCCCAGCTGGAGCTGATGGCCGAGGGCGTGATCACCCTGGAGCAGTTCAGCGGCACGAAGCTGTGCCACGAGGCCGAGGACGGCGGGCAGGGGTGGTATCGGAGTCACCACACGCACATGCACGTGGCGACGAGGTAGCTACGGGGCCGGGACGTCGATCCGCATCGGCTTGACGTACTCGTCCATCAGCTCGTCCGTGCCCTGCATGCCCAGCTGCTCGAACAGGAACACGAACTTGTCCTCGAGCTGGGCACCCATGGCGTCGCGGGCCTCCTGCGGGAGGTCCCACCACTCGCGCTTGAGGGGGCCGAAGCCCTTCTTGCGCGTCTTGTAGATCCACTGCTCGTAGGTCTGGCCTTCCTTGCGCTCGCCGGCGCAGTTGTCCTCGATCCACTTGTGGGTGGCGTCGAGGAGCCACTGGGGGCAGTGACCGCCGTCGTACAGCATGTTCTGGAAGCCGGTGGCGAGGTGGACCTCGGCGGCGTCGCACTCGGCGAAGCGGTGGAAGGCCTCGTCGGGAAGGGTGGAGGCGCCGTGCTGGACGGAGCCGGACATACCGTACTCCATGGCGGTCACGGAGCAGGCGGCGAGCACGTCGAAGTCCAGTGCGACCTCGGCGACGGAGCCGTCGGGCATGGGCACGCCGCCGTGGCTGGTACCGGTCTGGACGGACACCTTGGAGATGGAGGGGACGTCGCCCAGGGCAGCGGCCAGGCCTTCGGCGTAGGCGGCCAGCTCCTCGGGGGTGGAATTCTGCTTCCCGACCTCACCGATCTCGCCGCCAACGGAGACGGTGATCCCTTCGGGCTCGATATCGCGGATGTGCTGGGTCAGCGCGGCGCAGTTCTCGTAGTTGGCGCGCTGCTGCTCGGCCAGGGTGTCCTTGCTGAGATCCACCAGCGTCGACGTGTCGATATCGATGTTGTAGAAGCCGGCCTCGACGGCCTCGGCGCACAGGTCCTTGACGACCTGGGTCTCCTTGGCCGGATCGGCGGCGAACTTCTTGGCGTTGATCTGGAAGTGGTCGCCCTGCAGGAACAGGGGGCCGACATAGTCCTCCTTGATGGCCGCGGCCATCACCGAGGCGCCGTACTCGGCCGGGCGCTGCAGCGTGTAGTCGATCTCGGACCGGGCGATCTCGAACAGCACCGGGCCCACGTCCAGGGCGGCCATGGCCCTGAAGATCGCACGCGACGTGTCGACGGTGATGCCGCGGATGTTGATCGCCGGGACGCACACGTTCTCGTAGGCGCCCTGGCCCTTGGCCACGTACAGGTCCTGGATGGACGCCAGGGTGATCCCCAGCTCCTGGCCGACCGTCCGGATCAGCCACCGGCACTGGTCGCGGCACGCCTCGTCCGGGTTGAACACGGCGTTGTAGACCATGCCGTCGATCCAGCGGTCGCGGACCGCTGCGGCATCCTCGACGACCACGCTGTCGCCGTCCTGGCGGACGATACCCTCGCAGAACGACCCGAGCTCTTCCTTGGAACCGAAAAGCATCAGCAAACTCCCCTCGTCAGATGGGTAGTCTAGACGAATTCAGATGGTTGTGCCTTTATTTCTGGGGCTTGCCCATCACGTCGGCAAACATCTCCATGTCCCAGGAGTCTGCGTCGGCGATGTGCTGGCGGAACTTGATGAAGTCGATCACGTCTTCGCCCGTGATCTTGCGGGTGTTGAAAGCGCCGAAGCCCAGGAAGGCCTCGCCTCCCATGTTGGCGGCCAGCCAGTGGCGGTTGTAGGCCTTGGTCTGGTCCCAGAAGAACTTCTTCTTGGCGCGGATGGAATCCATGGACTTGATCAGGCAGCCGGGGAACAGGTTGGCGAAGCGCCAGACGATCTTGTTGACCTCGCCGTCGAGCTTCTCGAAGCTCAGCCAGCCCTCCTTGTAGGCCTGCTTGACGTAGGCGCGGCCCATCTTGCCCTCGTCGCCGGAGGCGAACTCGCCGTAGCACAGCTCGCCGTCGTCCACGTAGCGGTCGGTGATGACCTGGGGGTTTCGCACCCAGCCGCGCTCCGGGTCGTGGATGACCGGGGCGACCTTGGAGACCAGCGACAGGCGCTTCATCTTGTAGGCGGACCACATCTCGCAGGAGACGCAGTTCCACATGG
>CAZLEO010000310.1:0-6909 GCA_964558555.1 uncultured Rickettsiales bacterium
ACGACGACGACACGGCCGACGACGACGACGACGACACGGCCGACGCCGACGACACCACCGACCCGACGGACGATGACGACGACGACACCACCGACCCCGCCTACGGCGACGACCTTCAGGTGGGCTCGGACTGCGCCTGCCGCGTCACGGGCTCGCGACGCGTGGCCCCGTGGGCGATGGGTGTGCTCGCCCTGATGGCCGCCCTCGCGCTGCGCCGTCGCTGAGTTCGATTCTGAGCCGGGCCGGGGAGCCTCTCCCCTGGGACCGGGGTGGTCACGGCGTTGATTCGCTACCGCCCGTGACGTCAGTTGGGGTGTACGAGCGGACGAACGCGCTGATCTCGTAGGACGAACACACGCCCGACTGCGGTCCCACCCTCACGTGATTCTCCACAGAGGTGGTCTTGACCTCGCCGATCACGGGGCAGAACCAGCGGTCCAGGGTGACCTCGAGTCGGACGGTCGAGGTCGTGCCGTCGGCGCAGGTGATGGTCTCCTGCGGTTGCGCGCGACCCACCTGGTGCGTCTGGATGCAGTCGCGGTACTCCGTGCCCGCGGCGGTCAGGGTGAGCCCCGTTTCCACGATCTCGGCGGTGTAGCTGATCATCGGATTGCCCGAGTACTCGAGCGCGTGGATGGGGTAGGTCACGCGGAATCCCCACCGGGTTCCTTTCTCGATCGGGGCGAGCAGGTCCTTGTACGCGCAGTCCTCCGACACGGTCTCGCCGTCGTCATCCACGTAGCCCCATGTGCAGGATTCGGACTCGTTGCTCCGCTGGAAGAACCGACCCGAGATCTCCGGCAACGCGCGGCCCTCGAAGGTGGCGTTCTCCTTCCAGCTGAAGCTGGTGCACGGCGCCCCATCGCAGTCGGCCGGCTCCCCCACCGACTGGAAGATCCACCGTTGCCATTGCGGGACGCCGTTGGCGTGGATGTGGACCTCGTACAGGTACACGTCGCCCGTTCGCGTGGCGAAGTAGTCGGCGGGTGTGCGCGATTCGGTCGCGTGCGCGGTGAAGGCGGCCGAGATCGCGATGAGCCCACCGAAGACTACCGCGGCGAGGGGGACAGGGGAGCTGCCTTGATTGGAATGACCGTGAGTTGCGTGGATCGTCCGCCGTCGGTCCATGGTCCACCCCTCCTTCGGGCGTGATGATATCACGACGCCCTCAGGTCTCTGTCGCTCCCGAACGTCCCTTGTCCCGGAAAACCGGACTTCGCAGGTATTACTTCCCCATTACCTCCGTTTAACTCCTTTCCTTGACTTCGTTTCTACGTAACGGAGACCGGGACCTGCGGGGCAAGTTGGGTTCCGGGCGGAATGGGTAGGAGCGATGGGCAGGGGCACCCTGGCGGCGGTGGTGTGCTGTGCGCTCGTGACGGGCACGGCAACGGCGAACCCGAGCTACGAGGAGCGATTCGAGGAGGCGCGACGGCTGGAAGGGCAGGGCGATCCTGCGGGGGCCCTGGACGCGCTGGACGATCTGGAAGGGGAGTTCCCTCAGGACTATCGGTTGATGCTGCAGCTCGGGTGGCTGGCGTACCGCGCCGGTGACCTGGAGCGGGCGGAGATCTACTACACGCGGGCCGAGGCGCTGTCGGGGGGATCGGCGGAGAGCCGGCAGGGGCTTCAGACGGTGGCGTCGGCGCGCGGCGTGCACGGGTTCGCGGCCGCGTCGATGCTGGGGTACGGATACCCGGCGGTGGGCGGGGGGACCGGCGGGGTGGGCCTGTTTGCGGCGGCCGGCGTGCGGTGGCGACGGGCGCTCGGCAGCGCGTCCTACCGCTATGGGCGGTTCGGGACGACCGACGCGTTCGGTCAGCACGAGGTCTACCTCTCGGGTGGGGCGGCGTGGGAGCGGTTCGGCATCACGGGCCACTACGCGGTGCTGCACGAGACCCGTGGGACGCTGGGTACGGGGCACGTACTCGGCGCGGTGGCGCGGTTCAGCCCGCTGGGTGACGTGACCGTCGAGGCGAGCCTGTCGCACTACGACGACGCGGACGTGTTCCGCGTGTCCGCGGCCTGGGCGATCGCGCTGGGCCGGGGCTTCTGGATCCGACCCGGCGCGTCGATGCAGGTGGCGGACTCGACCCCGCTGGCCGCAGGCCACCTGGACCTGGGGTACGCCGACAGTCGCGGCGAGATCTGGATCGGCGGCAAGGGCGGCTCGGAGTTCCGCCCGGCATACCTGGCCGACGACGCGGCCTACAACATCCTCGAGACGATCCCCTGGGGCGCCCACCTGGGCGGCCGCATCCACCTGACCGAACGCTGGAGCCTGACCGGCACCGTGGAGGCCTACGGGGCCACGGCGACCGATCTGGGCGCTGGCGGCGGGTCGGACCACGTGGGCGTGGTGGGCTCCATCGGGGCGGCATTCGAATTCTGAGACTTCTTGATTTCGCGCTGGCCGGACAGACCGGCCGAAGGAGGGCGATATGGACGTTCGAGACAAGCTATCTGACCTGGCGATCAGCGACCGGGGTTTCGTGTTCGACCCCTACACGGGCAGCACCTTCAGCCTCAACGGCACGGGGCGCGTGATGCTCGAGGGCATCAAGCGCGGCGCAGGACGCGCGGAGATCCTCGACGACCTGGCCGCAGCGTTCGCCGTGGGCCCGGACGAGGACCTGGACCGCGATCTGGGCGAGTTCCTGCAACTGCTGCGTCGGGAGGGGCTCGTCCCTTCCGAGTTCACCCTGTGAGGGCGCCATGGACATCACACGCATGACCGTGGGCGTGACCGCCCTCAACGCCACCGACAACCCGGCGCCCGGCGTCGGCGTGATCCGCTCGCTGCGGGCCGAGCCGTCGTTTCGAGGCCGCGTCGTCGGCCTGACCTACGACAGCCTGGACCCGGGTATCTACGCGCGGGACCTGGTCGACGACGTGTTCCTGGTGCCCTACCCGTCCCAGGGGGTGGAGGCGCTGTTGCAGCGGCTGGCCTACATCCGTGCCCGGGTGGGCCTCGACGTGGTGGTGCCCACCGTGGACTCGGAGCTGGACGCATACATCGCGATCCAGGACGACCTGGCGGCCCTGGGCATCGGCGTGCTGTTGCCGTCGCGGGAGCAGCTGGCCCTCCGGGCCAAGTCCAACCTGGCGCGCCTCGGCGCGGATAGCGCCATCCCCGTGCCCGACACCCGTGTGGTCTCGGACGTGTCCGAGCTGTACCGCATCCACGAGTCGATCCCGTACCCGTTCTACGTCAAGGGCGTGTACTACGGCGCCAGGCAGGCGCGCAGCATCGACGAGGCCGTGGCCGCCTTCCACGCCACCGTGGCCCAGTGGGGCCTGCCGGTGATCGTGCAGCGGGGCGTCTCCGGCGTGGAGTACGACGTGGTCGCCGTGGGCGACGGCCGCGGCAACACCGTGGGCTCCGTGCCCATGAAGAAGACCTTCCTCACCGACAAGGGCAAGGGCTGGGCCGGCGTGGCCGTCAAGGACCCGGGCCTGCTGGAGATGACCGACCGCTTCATGGCCGCGACCCACTGGAGAGGGCCGTGCGAGGTGGAGGTGTGCCGCGACGACGACGGCCGCTACCACCTGCTCGAGGTCAACCCGCGCTTCCCCGCCTGGGTGTACCTCAGCGCCGGCGCCGGCATGAACCTGCCCTGGGCGGCCGTGCGCATGGCCGCGGGCGAGCGCGTCGAGCCCATGACCACATTCAAGGTCGGCACCATGTTCGTGCGCATCTCGCTGGACCAGATCGCCGACATCGCCGACCTGCAGAAGATCGCCGCGACCGGCGAGATCCTGCGCAGCCGCACCGACTCCGACGATCCCAACGATTCCGACGTTTCCCAGGAGATCCGACCATGACGACGATCCAGACCTCCATGCCGATTTACGAACGCCCGGTGCTGCTGCGGCACGAGATGGGCCTGATGAACAAGTTCGGTCGCACCCAGGCCATGCAACCCCTGACCCACATCGACGGCGTGGCCGTGGACGACCTCGTCGAGCAGTACGGCTCGCCGCTTTTCGTGTTCTCCGAGCGCGTGCTGGTGGATCGCATCCGCGAGATGCGCGAGGCCTTCTCGCGGCGCTGGTCCGACGTGAGGCTCGCCTGGTCGTACAAGACCAACTACCTCGACGCCATCTGCCGCATCTTCCACCGCGAGGGCGCGTGGGGCGAGGTGGTGTCCGAGTTCGAGTACGACAAGGCGCTGCGCAACGGCGTGCCCGCGGACCGCATCCACTTCAACGGGCCCCACAAGACCGAACCCGTGCTCGACCGGGCCCTGTCCGCCGACACCCTGGTGCACATCGATCACTTCGACGAGCTGGCCGCCGCCGAGGCCGTGGCCGAGCGCCGCGGCATCCGGCCCAAGGTGGCCCTGCGGCTGAACATGACCGCCGAGGGCGCGCCCACCTGGGGCCGCTTCGGCTTCAACCTGGACAACGGCCAGGCCATGGACGCGGCGAAGCGCCTCGTGGCGGGAGACCGCCTCGAGCTCGCCGGCCTGCACTGCCACCTGGGTACGTTCATCCTCCAGACCGGCGCCTACCGTGAGGCCGCCGGCAAGATCGCGCGCTTCGCCAACGAGCTGCGGCAGCGGCTCGGCGTCGTGCTGGAGTTCGTGGACCTCGGCGGCGGGCTGGCGTCGCACAACACCCTCAAGGCCCAGTACCAGCCCGGTGAGCTCGCCACGCCGTCGTTCGACCGCTACGCCGAGGACATCGCCGAGGGGCTGGGGGAGCTGGACTACCCGGCGCGGCAGATGCCGACCCTGGTCATGGAGAGCGGGCGGGCGCTGGTGGACGACGCGGGCACGCTGATCAGCACGGTGCTGGCCAACAAGCGCCTGCCCGACGGCCGGCGCGGCCTGATCATCGACGCGGGGGTGAACTCCCTGTTCACCGCCTTCTGGTACAAGCACGACCTGGTCCCGACGCAGCCGTTCTCGGGCACGCCCGAGCCCACCGTGGTCTACGGCCCCCTGTGCATGAACATCGACGTGGTGCGCGACACCCTGCTGTTCCCGCCCATGCGGGTGGGCGACCGCGTGGCCGTGCGCACGGTGGGCGCCTACAACGTCACGCAGTGGATGCAGTTCATCACCTACCGCCCGGCCGTGGTGCTCATCGGCCGCAACGGCGAGCACACCCTGATCCGTCGCCGCGAGGACCTCGACAGCGTGGTCGGCCACGAGGAGGTGCCGTCGTGGTTGTGATCTCACGGAGCGACCTCGCGCGGCCGGCCCTGGCGGTGCGGAGCCCGGCGCTGGCCGCGGTGGCGGCCGCGGCGGACGCGGTGCTGTTCAGCTACTCCCAGCTGCTGTTCTCCCAGTCGCGCGTCATCGGCGCGCTGTTGCTCGCCGCCACGTTCACCGTGCCCCGCCTCGGCCTGGCCGGCGTGCTGTCGGTGTGCACCGCCCTGTGCGTGGCGCACGTCGTGCGGCTGAGCCCGGACCTCAACCGGGCCGGCCTGTTCGGCTACAACGCCCTGCTGGTCGGGCTGGTGGGCGCGGGGCTGCTGGAGCCGGGGGTCGCGGCCTTCGCCTTGACCGCCCTGGCCGTGGTCACCACCGTGCTGGTGACCGCCGCGACCCAGTCCATGATGGCGACGCACTTCGGGCTGCCGTCGCTGACGTTGCCGTTCCTGGTCGTGGCCTACCTCGTGCTCGCCGCGGCGCCCGGGCTCGGGGTGGCGATCCTGCCGTTCCCGGGCGACACGACCCCCGTGCTGGCCCTGTCCGGGCTGGAGGCCGGCGCCGCCGGCCTCTGGTTGCAGAGCCTGGGGTGCATCTTCCTCTCACCCCACGCCCTCACTGGACTGCTCGTGACCGCCGCGCTGCTGCTGTACAGCCGCATCGCCGCAGCCCTCTCCCTCGCGGCATTCGTGGTGGTCTGGGTGGCGTCTGCTGCCCTGTACCCCGACGTCCACCCCGTGATGCTGTGGGTGCTGGTGCTCAACGCCGCGTTCGCGGCCGTGGCCCTGGGCGGCGTGTGGTTCGTGCCCGGGCGGTGGTCCGGCCTGCTGGCCGCGCTGGGCGTGGCGCTGAGCGTGTTGGTGGCCCTGGGCTGCCAGCCGGTGCTGTCACGGCTCGGCCTGCCGCTGATGATCCTCCCCTTCAACGTCACGGTGTTGCTGCTGCTGGTGGCCCTGCGCCAGCGCGTGCGCGACGGGCGACCGCGATCGGTGGACTTCATCCCGGGTACGCCCGAGGAGAACCTCGGCCACTTCCGCACCCGCATCGCGCGCTTCGGCGCCGACTACGGGGTCCGGCTCCATGCGCCGTTCCGCGGACGGTGGATCTGTACCCAGGGTGTGGACGGCGAGCACACCCACCGCGGGCCGTGGCGCCACGCCGCCGACTTCGAGGTGCTGGGCGCGGACGGCCGCACCCACCGCGGCCGCGGCGACCACGTCGAGGACTACCACGGCTACCGCCTGCCGGTGCTGGCGGCCGCCGACGGCACCGTCGTGCGCGTGGTGGACGGCGTCCCCGACAACGCGATCGGCGAGGTGGACGTCACCCGGCGCTGGGGCAACCTGGTGCTGGTCACCCACGGTCCGGGCCTGTTCTCGCTGGTGGCGCACCTGGCGCCGGGCAGCGTGCAGGTCCAGGAGGGGCAGGTGGTGCGGCGGGGTGACGCGCTCGGTCTGTGCGGTAGCTCGGGACGATCGCCGGTGCCGCACCTGCACTTCCACCTGCAGGCCACCCCGGTGGTGGGCGCGCCCACGATCCACCTGGAGCTGCACGAGGTCATCGCGGGGACGGCGGATAGCGAGCGCCTGCGCAACACCTGCGTGCCGACGCGCGGCCAGCAGCTGCGCAACGTCGAGCCCCAGCGCGATCTGGCGCACACCCTCGGCTTCGAGGTGGGGCGGCCGCTTCGGCAGCCCCCCCCCCGCCCACAACAAGAAGGAACCCCCCACAAAGGCCAGCAGGGCGCGCA
>CAZLEO010000310.1:6919-10984 GCA_964558555.1 uncultured Rickettsiales bacterium
GGGGGGCGGGGGGGGGGGGCCCGCGGCGGCGGAGGCGCGGTGGGCACCGCCGATATCGGCGTGGGGGGCGCGAAGAGGCGGGGGTCGGCCCGGGCCACGCTGTACTTCGAGCACGGCGAACGTCTGTGGACGGTACTGGACGTCCTGGGCGCGCGCGGGTCGGCGCTGCACCTCGTGCGCGCGTGTCTCGCGCGGATGCCCTTCGAGGTGTCCGAGCGGATCTCCTGGCGGGATCACCTGCCGGCGAGGCACGTGCTGCCGTGGCACCAGCGGCTGCTGCTGACCCGCAACCGCGACGGACGAAACGGCATCCCCATGCGCTACGCGGCCCGCGTGGACGGTCAGCGTGTGGTGGTCACCGGCGTGTCGATGACGCGCACCGGCACCGGCGCACCCCTGGTGCGCACCGAGGCCGTGCTCCGGCGCGGCAAGGGAATCGAACGACTCTGCCTCGGGGCTGCGGGACGGTCCGTCGAGGTCACCATCGAGGAGACACCATGAAGACGTTGTTGCCCATCGCGATCCTCCTGTGCATCCACGCCTGGCCGATTCCGGCCGCGGCCGACGCCCTCGCCGACGCCTACCAGGGTTCGTACGACCTGGAAGCCGACGGCCGCTACCGCGAGGCGCTCGTCGCCCTCGACGGGGTGCCCGAGGCCGGACGCGACGACTACACCTTCCACCTGCGGCGCGGGTGGCTGTCCTATCTCAGCGGCGAGCACCACGACGCCGTGGCGGCCTACCGCCGCGCCGTGACCCTCGAGCCGCGCGCCGTGGAGCCCCGCCTGGGCCTGATGCTGCCGCAGATGGCGCTGCACCTGTGGCTCGACGCGGAGCAGACCGCGGCCGACGTGATCGCCTTGGATCCGCGCAACTACCTGGCCGGGTCGCGGCGGGCGTGGGCCCTGTACAACCTCGGGCGCTACGACGAGGCCGAGGTGGCCTACCGCCGGGTGCTCGATCTGTACCCCGGCGACGCCGACCTGCGCGCCGGCCTGGGCTGGTGCCTGCTCAAGCAGGATCGTCCGGGGGACGCGGCGATCCAGTTCCGGTCGGTGCTGCGGGTGGCGCCGTCGCACACCACGGCGCTCGAGGGGCTGGCCATCAGCGGCGGATAGCCGATACTCTTGCCCCCTTCTGGGAGTGATTCCATGCGTGATCTGGCCTGGCTGCTGTTCTTGTGCACCGCCTTGTTCCTGGGCTGCCCCGGTGACGACGACGACTCGGCGGGCGACGACGACGACGCCACCGCCGATCTGGACGGGGACCTGGTGTTCACCGACGCCAACTCCTACAGCTACACCGGCGTGCTGACCGTGACCATGGAGGACCTCGCCGCGGGCCAGGACGCCGAGATCTCCTGGGACCAGCTCACCGTGGACGTGCGCGGCGGCGCCATCGCCGGGCCGGCGGACATCCACTCGGCAGCGCTGGTGGGGTTCATGCTCACCGAGGGCGCCGTGATCGACGCCATCGCCACGAACACCCTGATGCAGTCTGACGTGGGCGACTACCGCACCTTCGACAACTCCGAGGGGGGCTCGTCGGCGATGCTGTCGGAGTTCGCCATCATCGGCAACGCCTTCGATCCGGCCGCCGACTTCGTCGTGCGGGACACGGACTGGACCTGGGCCGTGACCCTGTGGAGCGACATGCCCAACGGCCGCACCGACATCCGCACGGTCATGTTCCTCGAGCCCGAATACGACTGCGAGAACACCGCGACGGCATTCACCGATGCGACCGCCACGCTCGACTTCGACGTGGATCTCCACTCCGCCCAGACCCTGCCCACCGTCGCCGGCCTGACCTACACCCTCGACTGGTCCGGCGTGACCCAGGATTCCTTCGGCAACGAGATCAACCCCGCCGGCGTCGACCGCCTGCTGGTGGGCAACGCCCCCGGCGCCACCCTCGACGAGGCCGAGGCCAGCTTCCTGCAGTACTTCGACCAGTCCGACGACATCTACCGCCTCGAGGTCTTCGGCATCACCTCGTCCGACCTCGCCGGCGCCACCGACGTGGACGGCGACACCTTCCCCGGCTTCACCACCGACGGCATCTGGCTCGTGGGCCTGGAGAGCCTGGCCTCCACGAGCCCGGCGCCGCTGGTGATGGGGGTGGTGGAGGTGGTCGAGTAGCCGGCCGGTCTAGAGAAGCTCGTACAGATCCGGGATCCAGACGATCCGACCGAGGGCCGAACCCAGGGCGGTCTCGGCCTGCCAGACGACGGTGCCATCGGCGTCGATCTCGGTGAGCATGCCGAACTGGGTCCACGACGCGATGGAACGGTCGTCGGAGATCTTCTTGAGGTCGCCCAGCACCTCGTTGAACCGCCCGTCGGGATCGGCGTAGACCCACTCCGTCGTCGCGGTCATGCCCCCCTCGTCGAAGGAGTACTCCACGACGCGGGAGTGGGACGGGTTGCGGTGGTAGCCGTTGTCGAACACGGCGATGCCGCCGTCCCACATCTGCGACATGTGGGGGTGGGACCAGTGGTCCGGCATGCCGGTGGGGGTGAACGCGTCGTGCAACCCCTGCATCTCCCACACCACCTCGCCCGTGGTGCGGTCGATCTTGAGCAGGGCGTTGAGGTAGCTCGCCATCAGGTAGAACGTGTCCTCGTCACCGGGCAACATCATCAGCGAGTTGGAGTGGCTCCAGTCGTAGCCGTCGGTGTTGTAGGCGTTCCAGTACCCGTGCTCGCAGAACGGTTGGGGCTCGGGGTAGTGGTCGAAGATGTTGAACACCTGCACGCCGTCCTCTTTGCCACCCCCCTCGGGGATCTCGACGATGGTGTCTCCTGCCACCTCGTTGGGGCCGCCGTCGCCGTAGTCGTCGAAATGGCGGAACTCGAAGCCGATGAACGCGTAGGTGCGGTCCGCGAACATGACCACGTCGTGGTGGCCGCTGCGGGCGACCGTGACGGTCATGTCGGAGCCGTCGATGGCGTACCAGTCGATCTGGGACGTGTCCTCGGTCTGGGTGATGTCCGAGTGGATGGTGTAGAAGCCGCGGCTGTCCGGCGCGATCTTGAGGGACGTGACCAGGCGCGCGGGGAACGTCATGTACCAGACGATGTCGCCGTCACGGTCGATGATGACGATGGAGTTGCCGTCCTCCTGCAGCAGGTTGGTCAGGACGAATCCGTCGTCCAGCTCGGCGGGGGGATCGGCCAGGGTGATGGTCAGGCTGCCGACGTCCGATGGGGCCGGGACCACGGTCAGCTCCGCCACATCGCTGGTCAGTTCGTCGCCGCCGGCGGTGACGGTCACCGCCTGGAAGGAGTAGGAGCGCCCCGCCTTGAGACCCAGCAGGACCACGGCGTGATCCGTGTTGTCGCCCTCGTACACGGGGGTGGCCGTGGAGAGATCGCCGTCGAGCCCGTACAACACCTGGCTGGAGCCGGCCTCGGCGGTGGACCAGGTGACCGTGGCCACGGTGGGCACCACCTCGCTGAACGTCGCCTCGGCGGAGAATGCGCCGGCGGCCGAGTCGTCGTCGTCTCCGGGATCGCCCGAGTCGTCGTCGTCGCCGTTGCAGCCCACCGCCACGGTCAGGGCGAGGGCCAGCAGGAAGGACGGGATCGGGGAGAGGGAGCGTGGTCTCATGGTGCCGCGAGGGTAGCCCTTCGTCCCCTGGACCGCCAGTGAACGAGCAGCCCCGCGGGCCTCATTTGACGCAGGGGACACGGTCGCGGGCGCAGTCGCCAGGTCCGCACGGGCGTGGGACGGCACGTGCCACCTCGCGACGAGCGGGGTTATCATTCCCCGGGAGGTGTCGCCCATGCATCCGTTCCGCGTCTCCTGGCTGGTTCTGCTGCTGCTGTTCGCTCCCGCCTGCGACGGCGACGACCCTGGGGACGACGACTCGTCGGTGTCCGACGACGACGACGCGGCCGACGACGACGACACGTCCGGCGACGACGACACCGTCGCCAGCGACGTGGACGGCGACGGCTTCACCGAAGACGACGGCGACTGTGACGACACCGACGCCACCGTCTACCCGGGCGCCGAGGAGCTGTGCGACGGCATCGACAACGACTGCGACCACGTGGTGCCC
>CAZLEO010000311.1:0-10983 GCA_964558555.1 uncultured Rickettsiales bacterium
TCCATCACCAGGAAGCTGGCCTCGCCCAGATCGGACTGGGGACGGATCACATCGCACAACCGGGCATGGCCGCAGTACGAGGTCGAGATCGCTGCATCGGAGGTCGAGCGCCCGAAGCCGAGGACGCCAGCGAGCGAGCAAAGGTTGAAGGCGAAGCCGGCCCCGAGGCCCCGGGGGCGTCCGGCCGGAGAGAGGGCGCGGCGGTGGCAGCGGTTGATGAAGGAGGGGGCCTACCCGAGCATGTCGGCGCTGGCGCGGGCCGAGGGGGTGACGCCGGCGGCGGTCAGCAAGGCGTTGCTGCGGTTGGAGCGAGCCGGATGATCGGAGGTTCACCGCTCCCAGGCGTGCCGCGCACGGCCGGGAGGGGACGAGGTCGCTTGTCTCGTAGGGGGTCGCTCTGCCATCCTCTCGATGGGAGACACGCCGTGCCCGCTCGCGCTCACCACCACCGGAACCGAGGACGCTCCACGCGAGGCGTGGATGCGCTCGGGACGGGCTTGATCGCCGCGGGTTTGGCTCTTGCCATGCCCGCCGCCGGTCAAGATCCTCCTTCGACCGAGCAGAGCACCGCCCCCGTGTCAGATCTCGCACGGCTCTTGTCCAAGCCCTTGTGCGAGGAGGACTTTACAAGCGCGTGCTTCGAGGGAGTTCAAGGCAACAGCCTCGGGGCCACGGTGTTCGACGGCGGATACGGCGTCGCGCTGAAGCCAGACAAGTACTCCGAGGGAGGGTGGACGCTCGTCAACGTCGAGATGGGGCGAATCGAGCGGGGGTTTCCCGCTGTCGGGCCTCTGACGCTCACGACAATGAGCCGACGGCTTCAGGCGTTCCACGGCGTCATCGACGAGAGGACGCTGATCACTGGCGCTCGATATGGGGGCAGGGGTAGCTTTCGGGCGACGACGCTCGGCGGTGGGAAGGTCACCACGTTCCAGGTCTCGCGGTCCACTGATTATGTGGATCCTGCGTACGTCGCCGAGAAGATCGCGCGCCAGTTTCCTGGAAGCGTGCTCGGTGGTGGCGGCTCCTCGTGGACCGTTGATGCATACGTGGGCGAGGTGTTCGTCCACTACTCCTACCGTGCATGCGAGGGCAACAAGAAGCTGTGTATCGAGAAGACCGTCGAGCCCCTTCGCGACGTGATGAGTGAGGTTGATGCGCTGGTCGACAGCATCAGCTCGGAGTTCATTGCGGCTCGCATGGCGGCGCTCCGAACCGAAAGCCGTGGGGAGTTTCAAGCGTACTACGCTGGGATCGGTCACCGTACGCTCGATGATCTTGAGGCCAAGCTTGCTTCCTGGCGTGGGGAGCAGCCCAGGCGCGACTGGATCTCGCGGCAGCTCGAACCCGCTCGCGTTGCCGTTCGAGCGGCCTCGCTCGCCGAGTGGCCTACTGCCGAGGTCCGGGAGGTCCAGGCTCGCATCGACGCCTATGCTGCCGAGCTTGACTTCGAAGGACTGCCGAACCCGTACATCTCGTCAACAGACCGCCGCTGGGATAGCTGGCGCTTCGACCATCTCGATGACCTCATGGGGGGAGCTACGGCAGCGGCTGAGGAGTCGCTGTCGTCCTGCGGTGCGCCATCGCCCTCAAGAGTCATCGGCTCCGAGCCGGCCTTCTTTGGCCGATATGCTTCCATATTGGTCTCCGCGGAAGTAGGCAGCTCGTCCGCGAAGGGTCACCATCCCCTACTCATCGATAGCGATGGTCGCCCACGGGTCTTGGTCCCCTGTTCTTTCTTGGACCAGCCACGCTTCCTCTCGGAGCACCCCGAGTGGCAGCCGTGGTTCGAGGGCGGCGAAGGGTACGATCTCACGGAGATGCTTGTCGGCCCGGTGGATGCGTGCGCCGCGGAGGTCGGCGTGGGGTGGGCAAATGTGGCTGTTCACTCCCTGGAGGTGCGCGGCGACCAAGTGGTCGCGGCGTGCCAGGTGGCCATCGAGGGGACGTTGCACCAGTTCACCATCGACCTTCCGTGGGAGCACGAGCATGGAGCGCCAGAGTTCGACTTTCAGTGTCCGCCATGGCCGTCGCCCAGCCTGGACTCGCAGCCCCCAACGAGAGCGTCGGGAGAACCTCAAGCGGGGGCCGTGTCGCCGGACTCCGTTCCGTCGGCCGAGCCTCCCTCCGATCCCGCGGTGGTGAGGGTCGATTGGGCCACCTTCCGGCAGGAGAACGGAGGGCTGCCGAACCTCACGTCCTGGGTAAGCGCAGCGGACCTTGACCGTTGCGTTGCTCAGCTCCCTCCGGATACCAAGGTTTACCTTGCGGTGAAGGTCCTTCGGACGGGAGACGTCTCGGTGATCAGCGGGACAGGGCGGCCCGTAGACGACGGCTTGCTTACGTGCGCGACCGAGATCGCAACAGGCTTGCAGTGGCCAGCGGTGACGAAAGGAAGTGCTCGAAACTACGGAATGTTGGTCAGGACGAAGTAATCCGTGGTTCGCACTCCACGACCCTGCTGCCCCCCTATCGCGCCTCCTCCAACTCTTTCAGCTTCCGAACACAAGCCTTGTCCACCGGGTCCAGCAGGGGCGGATTGCTTCCGTTCACCGCGGGCAAGGCTTCGTACCAGGGCTCCTGGCGGAACACCCTTTCGAGTTCGGGTGACGAGAAGGAGTAGCCTCGGAGAGCAAACGGCGTGTTTCGCAAGACGCGGAGCGAGTCCGCTGAGAGCGAGTACCCTGCCGCCGCCGGGTCGCACTTGTCGATGTCTCGCAGGACCGCGTAGAGATCAGCCAACGTCGTGTCACCGCCGACGGGGTCGCGCGGGGCCCTGTCGAACTCGCGTCGGATGCTGTCCCGTATCTCGGACGGATGGTCCCTGGTCAGGGCCGCGGCTGCCGCCTCCTGTTCCTCCAACCACCTGAGCTCGCGCTCGACGTCGGCATCCACCTCCGTCGGAGGCTTCGTCGAAGGTCTCGAATGCGCCCCAGCGCGATCCTCAAGGTCCTGCCTCTCGCCATCCCCTTTCCGTGTGCCTGAATGAGAGACGATGCGGCCGAAGTCCTCTTCCGTCACCAGGGTGCTGTGTTCGAATGCGGACAGCGGCACCAGAGGGCCAGACGCGCTGTGGCCGGTGTGGGCGGCGACGAAGAGCGCCGATACGCCCCAGTCCGCGAGAGTCTGGCCCCATCCCCACGTCTTCCTGTCCTCGGTGGTGTCGAAGCCCTGCACCCAAAGGGGATGAACCACAGCCAGAAGGTGGTGCTCTTGCAGGTCCCACCGGACCGTGAAACTCACCGGCTCCAGCGTGGCGGGATACTCTACTACGCCACCGCGTTCTCGAACCTGGACGCGCAGCCCCCACTGATCAGGTGGAACGGAGTACGCCGCGTCGATGGTGGCAGGTCGAGACAGCAGTGTCCCAGGCAGAGCGGTGGCTCGGTAGTCTTGCCCACCTTGCCGCAGGAAGCCCAGTTCATCGTACCCGCTCGGGCGAATACGAACGAGTTCCCCGCCGTACGCCGCTTTGACCCCGACGGCTTTTCCAGATCCGTCAAACATGACGTAGATCGCATCATGATTCGCGATGGGCTTGTTGAGCGTTCCAGCTTGCACCAAGCCCTGGCCCCACCGGTACAGCGCAGCGACTTCGATCGCGACGCCGGCGTTGTCGATGGTCTTCGGTCTTGGTGCTGACTCGGAGCCGTCTGGCGACCCGAGCAGGGCTACCACCTCCTCCTTGCTCATCCCGAGGAGGTGATGCGGGACGGAGTCGGGGATCAGGTCGTCGTCGGAAGGTGTTGGTGCCAGTACGCCACCGGGTCCGCTGACATCCCCGACCCCGCACGCAAGCGAGCACGCGAGCACGAGTAGCCCGGCGATGAACGCAAGGGGGCGCGAGTGGAACTGCAGTTGGGTATCGGTCATGACTCCTCCTCGCCGCCGTCGTCCGACCTGGCCTGGTCCTTGTCTTCGATCTGTCGGGTCCGCTCGACGATCCGGTCGAAGTCGCTGACCGGCTCGGTGGCCTCGATGGCGCGCTGGGCCGCCTGGTAGCGGTCGTACTCCTCGGCGGCGCGGACCTCGGCGAGCGCGCGGCTGACGCGCCCAGCGTCGGCCAGCACCTCCCGCTCGTTGAAGCGCAGGAACAGGTCGAGGCGGTCGACCCAGTCGGCCATGCTCATGGGGCGGCGGCGGCGTGCCTGGTCCTCGGCGTAGTCGAGGAACATCGTGACGACGCGCTCGAGCTCGGAGAGTTCCTCCTCCGAGAGGTAGTTCTTGGCCACGGTCACGTCGGCCTTGCGAATCGGGCCGCCGGGACCGGCCTTCCACGTCGTCAACCCCATGTGCGGCTGGGTGTGATCGGCCCGCTCGTGGATGATCTCGGCTGCGGTGCTCCCATGGATTGCGAAGTGGAGCTTGTTCTGGACTGTCGCGTAGAAGGTCCGCGTGATCTCCGCGTTGCGGTCGTAGTCGATGCTGCACCGGGCGTAGATGTCGGTGATCTTCTGGTAGAAGCGACGCTCCGATGCCCGGATCGCCCGGATGCGTTCGAGGAGCTCATCGAAGTAGTCGGCCGACTCGCGGGACTTCAGCCGCTCGTCGTCCATCGTGAAGCCCTTGACCACCAGCTCGGACAGGCGCTCCGTGGCCCACTGCCGAAAGCGGGTGCCCTGGGTGGACCGGACGCGGTAGCCGACGGCGATGATGGCGGGCAGCGGGTAGTGCTCGACCTCACGGGAAACCTTCCTGGAACCCTCGGTTCGAACTATCCGGTATTTCCGGACGGTTGCCTCGCGGTCGAGCTCTCCCTCGTCGAAGATGTTGCGAAGGTGCTCGCTGATGGTCCGAACGTCCTTGCCGTACAGCTCGGCCATGAGCGCCTGCGTCAGCCACACCGTCTCGTCCACCAGGCGGACGTGGAGCCTCACGTCGCCGTTGTCGTCGGTGTAGAGCAGCAGCTCGCCGCTGGGCTCGCTCATGCTCCCTCCCCACTCGGCGCTTGGCCGTAGCCGTACCGCTCTCCGACCCACGACAGCCAGTCCGCCGCCCAGCTCGGCGCGTCGTCCGCCTTGGCCACCCACGACCACCACATCTGGTGGCTGAACACCGCGAACCGCGCCTCTCCGTCGAACATGGCCCCCCAGCCCGTCCGCACGTCCGGCAGGCCCGAGGAACGCACCGAGCGCATGAGCCCCTTGTTCCGGTCGTCGGCGGCGACGGCGGACACGACGGCGCCGAAGTCGCCCGACCGGGCCAGCGCCTCGGCGAGCGCCTGCTGGCGAAACAACTGGTAGCCCCCGGTGGCGGCGGGACACCGGCGCGTGCGGGCGGACGGTCCTGCGCGGCGCAGAGGAGCGGCGAGGTGGTCCCAGTACCGCCGGCCCCGAATGGCGGCGTGGGCGCAGCGGGTGGGCGGGTCGGCGAGGACGTGGGCCAGAGCCCAGCAGGTCGCCCGACGCTCGGCAGTGTCCAGGGCCTTGCAGCCCGAGCAGTTGTAGAAGGAGTGCTCGACGAACTTGACCTCGGTGAGCACGAGCGCGCGCTGCCCGTCCCCGAGCAGCAGCTCGAAGGCCACGTCTGGGGAGGTCTGGTTCGCGCCGCGTTTCCCGTCCTGCTCGCCCAGCAGGGTGCCGGGGTCCAGCGGATCTGGCAGGGCGTACTCCAGCTCGACACCGACCACTTCGGCGATGGACAGCCCGGTCTTGGCGCGGAGAAAGCCAGCCAGGACGGCACGGGCCTCGGGCGAAGCGCCGAAGGGGAAGTAGAGGTTGGCGCACAGCGTCCACGAGGAGAGCAGGTTGTCGCGGCCCTTGTGGGGCTGCACGTCGTGGGCGTTCAGCCAGGGCTCCAGCGGGCGCACGCCGCCGTCGCGCAGGCCGGGCCACAGGTTCTCGGCCGACGCGACGCGGGGCAGGATGTGGTCGTACTGGCGGCCCATCCACCAGCCGCGTCCGTGGACGTGGGTCAGGTGGCGGGCCTTCCAGGCGAGCTGGTCGGTCTGCATGGCGTCGCGGAACGCGGTCATTCCTCTCGCTCCTGCCGCGCGGCCTGCTCGGTGCGCCGGTCGATCCACGCCTCGATGTCCCGACGGCGGAAGCGCCACTGGCCGCCGACCTTGAAGCCCGGCACCTCGCCATTCTGCGCGAGGGTGTAGGCGGTCTTCGACCCGACGCGCAGCAGCTCCGCAAGCTCGTGGATGGTGAGCACTTCGGGCTCGGGCATGAGGATCACTCCGACACGGGTTGCCAAGGTTCACCAAGTCCTACCACGGCGGGGACCAGGGCTCATGAGTGCGGGACGATCCGGGGCGCGATTCCATGATCCACGGCGTATTCCCGAGGTCATTCCGGCGCGAGATGTGGGCGCGCTCGCGGAATGGATGGCATAGCCGCGGTGCGAAGCGCGCTTTCCCGCCGGTGGTCCGCTCGATTCTTGGCGTGACCGGGTTGGAATGAGCTGGAATATTCCTGCGGGGGAGCTGGAATGATCGGCTTGATTCCATGGAATACGTGGCCCGGCCCGGCTCGCGACACGGTGCCATCGCACTTCGGCTCGGGTCGGGCCGAGCGTTATCGTGAGCACGGAGGACGCGATGAAGACTCCCCAACGGATCGCCTTCGCCAAGGTCGGATGGGCAGAGCACTACGCGGGCGATCCCGTGAAGGGCCGCGCAGGCTGGATCAACCGGAACGACGACGCACACGAGCGGTTCAACTTCCGGCCTGGCCCTGATGGTCGCTTCTACGGCTACCTGCCCCCCATCGGCCCGAAGTACCGCACGCCGCAGCCGGCGCACCCGGACGACTGGCTCGTCGTCTTCGTCGCGCCGCACGAGGGCAACGGCTCGCTGGTCCCCGTGGGCTGGTACGAGGGCGCGACCTTCGAGGAGGACTATGACGAACGGCCCGAGTACGCCGCGGGCGTCCCTCTGCCCGTCGACGTGAAGGGCGAGCGGTATGCCTACGCGATCCACGCTGACAAGGGGCGGCTCATCCCCGCCGAGCTGCGGGCCAGGATCACCGTGCCGGGCCGGCCCCACTTCGGCTCTACGCCTGTCCTGTACGCGAGCGGCCACGGCCCGGCGCGGCCATGGCGTCCGGCGTACCGGGATCTCGCCCTCCGCATCGTGCGAGCGTCGTGGGCGTCCGACGACAAGCTGTCCGGCGGCGGTGGGTTCGGCAATGCTGAGACGGCCAAGGAAGTCGAGGTCGCGTCCGTGGAGGCGACCATCCGACGCCTGAAGAATAGAGGCTACGGCCAGATCATCGACCGCCAGAAGGACAACTGCGGGTATGACCTGCTCGCTCGCAAGCCCGAGACGGACGAGGAGCTACATGTCGAGGTCAAGGGCACCAGCGGCACCGCGCCACGCTTCTTCATGACGCCGAACGAGCACGCGTACATGGGGGACCCTCGTTGGCGGCTGGCAGTGGTCACCGACGCCCTCGGGTCCGCGCCCAAGGTGAGCATCTACGACGCCCGCAAGGTCACCCAGCACTTCGACCTACAGCCGCGCGTGTGGGAGGGACGCCCGAAGGCGTAGGCTACGGGCCGTCTGCGAGCAGAGCGGCCAGCGCCGCCTGCAACGCAGGCCCGAGGGCCTTGTCTCGCCGGCTCTGCGCCTTCGAGATCGTACCCTGGCGCACGCCCAGGCGGTCTGCCGCGGCCTGCTGCGTCAGCCCCAGCCGCGAGCGCCAGCGGGCGAGGTCGGCCCCGGTGAGGGGTGGCTGCTCGGTTTGAAGGACACGATCCGGTTCCTTCAATGCCGCCGGGGGCTCAGCGTCGCGCTGCCGGGGTTGAGACCTGGCTCCGGTCACTGGCGACTGCTCTCCGACGACGGGAGGCGGGGCCCGGTTCACGGGCGGGGGAGCTGCGGCGGGCGCCGGCCGGGCGGGCGCGACACGGCGCCTCTTCTCGACACGTCGGCGACGCAGCGCCTCACGACGGGCCTCCTCCTGCCGTCGAGCCCGCTTCTGGCGCTCGGCCCTTGTGCGAGCCTCGGCGGCTTCCCGGGCCGCCCGCTCCCGGCGAGCGGCCTCGGCTCGGGCGGCCTCCTCCCGCGCGACACGCCGCTCCTCCCTCCGGTGCGCGCGCCTCCTGGCGCGGCGCTCGGCGGCCTCCTGGCGCTCCCGCTCCTCCCTACGGGCCTTGAGGACCAGCGCCTCGTTGCCGACGGCCGCCAGGGCTTCCCGCTGCGCCCAAGCCAGCTCGTCGTCGCCGTCCACCTCCAGCATCGCGGCGATGGCCTGCAGCGCGATCACGTCCTCCTCGGCGGCCTCGTCCTCGCCATACTGCTTGTCGTCGCGGTCGCGCATCACGGGCTCCAGGCCGCGCCGCCGCTGCCGGCGCGGCGTGGGTGCGGGGTCGGCTCGCAGGTCGACGAGCCAGTCGTCGACGATGCGGGCGACGATTCGGTCGAGTGTGACGGTCTCGACCGACGCCGCACCGTGCTTGTAGGCTCGCCCGACCACGGGTCGAAGACCCCTCCGCTTCGCCTCGTGAACGACGCGGCTGGTCAACTCGACCAGGTCGCCGTGGGACTCGATGAGCCCGTCGGCCATGAACACCTCCTCCAGCTCGAAGATGTTGTCGATGGTGGCGGTGTTCCGGCCCGCCTCGATTCGGGCGAGCAGGCTGCGGTCCCAGGTGAGCCGACCGGCGAGCACGGCCTGGGAGGCGCCCTGCTCCTGACGAAGCGCCGCCACGATGCGGCCGATGATGCTGGCGAGGTCGACGGCGTTGGGAATGGTCATCCGGTGTTCCTGGGGCTTGAGTGAAATCTACCCTACAGGGCTTGACGAACGCAAGAGGGTTTGGGTAGATTCTACCCGAGCGGTCGCCGCGCGACAGGGCGTTCCCCCGCTCGCCAGGAAAGAGCATGACTGCCGCACGCACGTTCACAGAAGAGACCCTCGAACTGCTCCGCGCCGATGTCCACGCCGGGCGCTCCTGCGTCGCGACCTTCGAGGGACCGAGGGGCACGAGCTGGGTGGAGATCCTCGGCCCCAACGGCAGCCACGGCGACCCGGAGTGCCTGGTGGCGCCGGTGCGCACGCTGCGCTTGTGGGTCCCCGGGCGTCCCGAAGCCCCGGTCGCCGTCGCCGTGGTCACCCGGGACTTCGAGGCCAGCCTGGGGGTCATCGAGGGGCGCGCTCGACCCCACCTCTACCCGCATGAGACCGACCAGCTTGCGACGGTCCTCCGCGTGGTCCGCGCCGCCGCGCCTTCACGCCCCCCTCGCGTCCCCAAGGTGGGCGACCGGCTCACCCAGGAGGGCGCTCCCTCGCTCCGAGCCTGGGCTTCCTGCCTCACCCTCGGCGACCTGGAGGCCGCTCTGCTCAAGGCGGTGGCGTAGAAGCCCAGATTACGTCAACTTCAGCGAGATCATCCCCCTCGGAGGCCAGACACCATGCCCACCATCGGAGCCGCCTACCTGCGGTGCAGCGACCCGAAGCAGGACAAGTCCATCGACCAGCAACGGGTGGAGATCGAGCGCCGCGCCGCGGCCGACGGCGTGGTGATCCCGGCCGAGAACTGGTTCATCGACGAGGGGATCAGCGGACGCTCCACCAAGAAGCGGTCCAGCTACCGCCGCCTCATCCGGCAGGCCGAGGCGCAGCAGGGGGCGATGAAGCGGCGCCGGCTGCCCGCGCACCCACCCATGGAGCGGCTCTACGTGTGGGCCTTCTCCCGCATCGCCCGCAACATGTTCGATTGCCTGCGGGCCATCGCCACCCTGGACGACGCCGACATCGAGATCGTCTCGCTCACCGAGCACGAGGTGGGCGACAAGTCCATGCGCAAGCTCATCCGGCCCATCCTGGCGTGGCTCGCGGAGCGGTACTCCGAGGAGCTGTCGCAGAACGTGCAGCGCGGAATGGCGTCGCAGGCGGCAAAGGGCTTCTGGGCCTACGGGACCGTGAGCTTCGGCTACGAGGCCGTGGAGGTGGAGGGCGGCAACAAGCTGGTCGTGACCGACGCGACCCGCGAGGACTTCGAGGTGGTCAAGCGCATCTTCCGCATGGCCGACGAGGGCAACGACGGTGCGCGGCGCATCGCGCAGCGGCTCACCCGCGAGGGCGTCCGGCCCCCGTCCGAGGCCAACCACCCCCGCGAGGTCGCACCGGGCACCTGGAGGGGACGGCACGTCAACTACATCCTCAAGAACCCCGTCTACTGCGGCCACATCGTCAACAAGGGCGAGATCGTCTACCGGGACGCCCACGAGGCCGCCGTGGACGACGAGACCTTCGCCCGCGTCCAGGCCAAGCGGAGCCTGCGGGCGCGGGTCCGGCAGGAGGGCGGGGGCAACGGCGCGAACCCCCTGCTCGTGGGCCGGCACGGCGTGCTGACGCCCTTCCTGCGCTGCGGCTCCTGCGGTGGGCGCATCACGCTGGTGGCCAGCAGCCGGAAGGGCGAGAAGACCTGGCGCTACTTCTGCGGCACCCGGCGGGACAACAAGCACGCCTGCGCCGGGATCTCGGTGCTCGTCGACAAGCTCGACACGCTGGTGCTGGAGACCATCGAGCGGCAGGTGCTTGCTCCCGAGAACGTGCAGGTCCTGCTCGAGGAGACGCTCGACGCCCTGGCACACACCGACGAGGACCACGCCGCCGCCGAACGCGAGCGGCTGAGCGCCCAGGTCGCCGAGTTGGACCGCAAGATCCGGCTCGCCGCGACGCACGCCATCAACGGCATGATCGACGAGGACGACGCCAAGGCGATCACCGCGCCGCTCATCGCCCAGCGAGAGACGGCCCGGCTTCAGCTCAACGCGCTGCCCGCGCGCCAGGCCGTCCCGACGGTGAACCAGGTGAACCCCGACCTGTTCCGCCAGGCGGTGCTGGAGGCGTGGACGCAGCGTCCCCTCGACGAGCGGCGCGAGGCGCTGGCGAAGGTGTTGGACCGCATCACCCTCGACCCCGGCGGCGTCCACATCCGGTACGACGCCGCCGGATTCTGCGGCCATGACCGGTCAAGCTCGCCGCTCAGGTCGAAGACATCCATGAACTGGTACTCGAACTCGGCGATGCC
>CAZLEO010000312.1:0-10871 GCA_964558555.1 uncultured Rickettsiales bacterium
CCCCCCCCCCCCCCCCCCCCGCCCCCCCCCCCCCCCCCCCCCCCCCCGCCCCCCCGCGCCGGCGGGGGGGGGGGGCGCGGGGCGGCGCCGCCGGCGGAGAGGTCGACGGTGCGGGCGGGCTCGAAGCTCTCGGCTCCGGCGACCCAGACCCGGGCGGGCACGACGATCTCGGCGCGGGGGTCCCAGCGGATGTCCTCGGGCTCGTCCGCGGCCACGGCGACCTTGCTGGCGGCCGTGGTGAGGGCCTCGCTGAATTCGCGGCAGGAGCGGAAGCGATCCCGGGGGGCCTTGGCCACCGCCTTCATGATGGCGGACTCGAAGTGCCGCGACAGGCGGGGGTTGAAGTGGGACGGCGGGAAGGGCTCGCGCTGGGCCTGCCAGTTGAGGATCTGCTCGAGGTCCTGGGCGTCCTCGAAGGGGTGATGGCTGGTGACCATCTGGTACAGGCTCATGCCCAGGGAGTAGATGTCGGTGCGCGCGTCGGTGTAGCGGCCCTCCACCTGCTCGGGGGACATGTACGCGGGGGTGCCGATGGCCTTGGTGCGCCCCTCGCGGCGCTCGCCGATGAGTCGGGCCACGCCGAAGTCGAGCACCAGGGCCTCGCTGGCCGGCGTGACCTGGATGTTGTGGGGCTTGAGATCCTGGTGGATGACGCCCTTGGAGTGGGCGAACCCCACCGCCTCGAGCACCTGGCGCATGATCTCCAGCGCCTCCTGGCCGTCCATGGACTCGGCGCGGCGATCGATGATCTTGCGCAGGTTGAAGCCCTTGACGAAGCGCAGCACGATGCACAGCTGCTTGCGGTGTTCGAGCAGGTCGTAGATGGGCACGATGTTGGCGTGCTCCAGGCGGGCCTGGATGCGCGCCTCCTTCATGAACCGCTCGAAGATGACGGGATCGCGCACCAGCTCGGGATCGAACACCTTGATGGCCACGTCCCGCCGCAAGCGGATGTCGTGCGCCCGGTACACCTCCCCGGAAGAGCCCCGACCGAGGAGCTCCTGGAAGCGATAGCGGTCGATCTTCTTGCCGATCAGCCGGCCTTCGCGTGCCATAGAGGCCCATGGTAGCGATGCGCCCCCCCCGTGGCAATCCAGCCCCCTCACTCGTCCCTTCCCCGTCGAGGAGGTTTTTTTGACAGCCGCCGGGGTCGAACCAACAATAACCCCACCCAACCGAGGCAAATGCGCGTGAGCTACGACTTCGACAAGGATCCCTACTCCATCATCACCGAGCACCTGCGCGCCTTCGCGCACGGCGAGCACCCGCCCCCGTACCGGCTATTCGCCTACCCCACCGAGCGGTGCAACCTGCTGTGCCCGTCGTGCGGCATGACGTCGGGCGACATCCTGCCCCGCAGCGAGGAGATGGACGACGAGACCTTCCTGTCCATCGCCGACCAGGCCATCGAGCTGGGGGTGCGCGAGTGTTACCTCACCGGCGGCGAGGTCATGGTGCGCAAGAAGATGATGCTGCCGTTCATGGAGAAGATTGCGCGGGCCGGCATCCGCGGCGTGCTCAGCACCAACGGCACGCTCTTCGACCGCGAAGACCTGCAGCGACTGGTGGACGCGCGCTGGGACCTGCTGGTGTTCTCGCTGGACGGCCCGACCCCCGAGATCAACGATCCCTTGCGCGGTCGTGACGGCGCCTTCGAGGACACGGTGGAGGCCATCCGCACCGTGATCGAGCTTCGCGACAAGACCCCCGACCGCAAGCCCGACGTGGACGTGAACATGGTGGTATCCAGGGCCAACGCGGGCTCCATCCACGACATGGTCGAGTTGTGCCACGGCCTCGGGGTCAACACCTTCATGGCCGAGCCCATCGTCTGGCAGTGGGACGGCTGCGAGGGGATGATGTTCGACGAGCAGACGCGCAAGGTGCTCCGCGAGGACATCGGGCGCGCGGCCGCCCGGGCGAGGGAGCTGGAGTTCCCCGCCGCGGTGGAGTTCCTCGCCGACGACACCATCGTGGCGGTCGAGACCAGCACCGCCGAGGTCAACGCCGGGGATGTCGAGGAGGTCACCCACCCCTTCTACGGCATCGACTGCTTCGTGCCGTTCTACAACATCGTGGTCCACCCCAACGGCGTGATCGGGGGGTGCTGGCGCCAGCGCGACGACGCCAGCCCGCGCCTGCCCGGCGTCACCCTGCGCGAGGCCTGGGAGAACGCCAAGGCCGCCGAGCTGCGCAAGGCCATCCTCGACCACGAGATCCCCGAGTACTGTCACCACTGTTGCCTGGTCAACGCCGGCGACAACCGACGCTACCGGGCCATCCTCATGGCCACCGAGGGCGATCCGGCCCAGGCGGAGGCCGCCCTCCACACCGCCCTGGGCAACGAACCCAACCTGCCCATCCTCAAGCACGCGTGGAACCAGTTCTGCGAGCGCACCGGCCGCGAGGACGAGAAGATGGAGCTCTGACTCTGCTACCCTGACGGGCCATGGGCCCGACTCTCCCCTGGATCGTCCTCACATCCATCTGCACCCTGCTGCTGATCCTCGGCGAGCACCGCCAGTGGTCGTGGCTCCGCGCCTGCGCCAAGACCGCGGCATCCACCGGGTTCGTCGGCGCTGCGATCGTCGCCGGCGCGCTGGACACCCCCTACGGCAAGGCCGTGCTCGCCGCGCTGGTGCTGTCCTGGTGGGGCGACGTGTTCCTGCTGGGTCGGGGCCGCCGCCTGTTCCTGGCCGGGCTGGTGAGCTTCCTGCTGGGGCACGTGGCGTTTGGTGTGGCGTTCGTGGTCCGCGGCGCCGACCCGATCTTCGCCCTGGCCGCCGCTGCCGCCGCCACGCTGCCCGCGCTGGCCGCCTGGCGCTGGCTGAGCGGCCACCTCGAAGGCGAGAAGGCGGCGATGCGGACGCCGGTCAAGGCCTACGTGACCGTGATCTCGGTCATGGTCGCCCTGGCCGTGGGCACGACGGCCGCCCTGGGTGACGCCCGGATCCCGCTGGGGGCGGTGCTGTTCTACCTCTCCGATCTGGCCGTGGCCCGCGACCGCTTCGTGGCCCCTGGATTCGACAACCGGCTGTGGGGCCTCCCCCTGTACTACGGAGCGCAGCTCGTTCTGGCCGCGACCGTGTGACGCCATCGCTGCAAGCGATTGGTTTGACAACTGATCCCATCTTTGGGGAAACTGGCGCGAGTCCTGTCAAAAGAAAACTATCGGGGAAAGGGAGAACCATGACGAAGAACATGTTGGTCATCGCGGCTCTGGTTGCACTGGGCCTGATGATCGTGGCGTGTGGGGGCACGACCACGTCCACCGGCGGCGAGGAAGCCGCCCCGGCCGAGGAGGCCGCGCCGGCCGAAGAGGCCGCGCCCGCCGAGGAGGCTGATGGCAGCCCCGCCGCGCCGGCCGAGGGCGAGGCTCCGGCCGAGGGTGAGGCTGCCGAGGGCGACGCCGCCGCGGGCGGCCCCTGCGAGGCCTACTCCGCATGCTGCGAGGCGTACGCCGAGGCCCTCGGCGGTGTGGAGGGCGTGCCTGCCGCGTCCATCGACGCCACCAAGGAGAGCTGCTCGGCCATCGAGGCCCTCAAGGCCCTGCCGACCGCCGCCGACTCCTGCCAGCAGTCGTTCGACGCCCTCAAGGCCGGCATGGAGGCCTACAAGGCCATGCCCGGCTTCGAGGTCCCCGGCGCCTGCCAGTAGCCCCCTGTAGCCCCCCCGCCTGAATCACCCTCCAGACCTTTTAGATGTTGCGCCGTCGCCTCGCTGCGCCGTTGCGTGAGTTTTCTTATCCAGGATCTCTCGTCGGGCGAGGCCTCAGCGCCCGTCCCTGTAGAAGGGCTTGCCCAGCGCCGCCGGCGCGCCCATCCGCCGCCGGACCGACTCGCGGCTGGCGAGCACCAGCACGGCGATGGTGACGAGGTAGGGCAGCATGTCCATGAAGTAGCCGAGGTTGGGATTGTCGCGCAGGGGGCCCTCGATACCTTGCAGGTCCAGGGGGAGGCGGCGGATGGCTCCGAACAGGAACGCCCCGGCCATGGCCTTGAACGGGCCCCAGCCGGCGAAGATCACCAGCCCCAGGGCGATCCAGCCCTGCCCGGCGGTCATCTCGTCCACCCAGCCCGGTGTGATGGCCAGCGAGAGGCTGGCCCCGGCCGCCCCGGCCAGGGCACCACCCGCCGCGACGTGCGCGACGCGGATCAGCTGCACGCGCACGCCCAGGGCGTCGGCGGCGTGGGGGTTCTCGCCCGTGGCGCGCAGGTGCAGGCCAGGGCGCGTGCGGTGGATGTAGAACCAGGCGCCGGGCACGAGCGCGAAGCCCAGGTACACCACGATGTTGTGGTCGAAGAGCACCGCGCCCAGGAACGGGATGTCCGCCAGCAGGGGGATGCCGAAGGCCGGCAGCCGGGCCACCTCGCCGATCCCCACGAGCGGTGCGCCCATCACGGAGGCCAGGCCGGCGCCGAAGAACGTCAGCGCCAGGCTGGACACCACCTGATCGGCGCGCAGGTACACCGCGCACACCGCGTGGATCAGGCTCAGCAGCGCGCCCAGCGCCAGCGCCGCGACAAGGCCAAGCCACGCGCTGCCGGTGGCGTGGGCCACGGCGAACCCGGCCATGGCGCCGGATAACATCAGTCCCTCGAGGCCGAGGTTCAGCACGCCGGAGCGCTCGGCGAGGATCTCGCCCACCGAGGCAAAGACCAGCGGTGTACCCCTCGCCACGCCCGCGGCGAGCAGGTTGCGCGTGAAGTCGGCCCACTCGCCGCCCGTCATCGCGCCCCCTCCTCTGCCGCTGTCCGCTCCACTCGCACGATGCGGTACCGGGACGCCGCCTCGCAGGCGAGCAGCGAGAACAGGATCACCCCCTCGAGCATGTGGGGGATGCCCGCAGGCTGGACCTCGCGCCCCCCCACCTGCAGGCCACCCAGCAGCACCGCGACGAGGACGACGGCCCAGGGGTTGAGCCGCGCCAGCCACGCCACGAGGATGGCGGTGAACCCGTACCCGGGCGAGAACTTCTCCTGCAGGCGGTGGACCACGCCCGCGACCTCGCACATGCCCGCCAGCCCGGCCAGGGCGCCTGAGATGGACAGCACGCCGACGATGCGCCAGCGGATGGGGATGCCGGCGTACTCGGCCGCTCGCTCGTTGGCGCCGAGGAGCCGCACGCCGAAGCCCCAGCGGGTGCGGCCGAGCAGGATCCACACGCCCGCCGCCGCCACCAGGGCCACGACCAGGCCCAGGTGTACGGTCAGGCCGCTCAGCGACGGGAACGCCTCGGCGAGATCGGCCAGCCGGGGTAACCACGCCGACTTCGGGAACCGCGGCGTGAGCTGGAATCCGCGGTCGCTCCACGGGCCGTAGATCCAGTAGTTGTTCCAGCGCGCGGCCACGTAGACCAGCATCAGCGTGGTGATGATCTCGTTGACCCGCCAGCGTGCCCGCAGCAGGCCTGGCACGGCCGCCCAGGCGGCGCCCGCCAGGCACGCAGCCGCGGCCATGGCCGGCAACATCACGGCACGGGAGGTCTCCGGCGGCAACCAGAAGGTGGCCACCCCCGTGGCCGCCCAGGCGCCCAGCAACAGCTGTCCCTCGGCGCCCACGTTCCACAGGTTGGCGCGGAAGGCCAGGGCGCAGCCCAGACCGCACAGGATCAGCGGCGTGGCCTTCACGGCGGTGTCGCTGAGGGCGAACCAGCCGCCGAAGAACCCGGCCCTGAAGATGGCGGTGTACGCGGGGAGGGGCGACACACCCGCCGCGGCGAGGAGCCCACCGCCGATGACCAGGGCGAAGCCCACGCCGGCCACGGGGGTGATCCAGGGCAACCAGCGCGGCGTCTCCAGGCGTCGCTCGATGCGGATCATCGCGCCCCCGTCATCCATCGGCCGAGGCAGGCCCGGTCGAAGGTCGCGGCGGTCTGTTCGCCCACCACCGCGCCGCCGTAGAGCACCACCACGCGGTCGGCGAGCCGCTCGAGTTCGTCGAGGTCTTCGGACACGAGCAGCACGGCCGTGCCCCCGGCGCGCTGATCTCGGATGCGGCGCGCCACGTCGGCCGCGGCCGCCAGATCCAGGCCGCGGGTGGGCTGGGCCGCGACCAGGACGCGCGGCCGGGTGTCGAGCTCGCGGCCGAGGATGAGCTTCTGCAGGTTGCCGCCGCTGAGCTGCCCGGCCAGCTGGTCCACGCTGGAGTGGACCACGCCGTACTCCTCGGCGCAGCGTTGCGCGGCCTCGCGGGCGCGGACGCGCGAGAACCACGGCCCCCGGCCCACGGGAGGCCGGCGGTGGGCGCGCAGCGCCACGTTGTCCACCAGATCGAGGGCCGCCGCAGATCCCATGCCGCTGCGATCCTCGGGCACGAATGCGAGGCCCTGGTCGAGGCGGGCAGCCGCGCCCAGGTGCGTCACGTCTGCGTCCCCGATCCTCATCCGCCCGCTGCGGGCGCGCCGGAGCCCGGCGATCACCTCGGCCAGCTCGGTCTGACCGTTGCCGGACACTCCGGCCACCCCGACCACCTCCCCCGCCCGCACCTCCAGCGTGATCCCGCTCAGCCCCTCGGTACCGTCGTCCCGGTCTGCGCGGACGTCGTCGAGCGAGAGCACGGCGTCCCCGGGCTCGTGGGTGGGCGAGGCCTCGGCTGCATCCTCATCCGGGCCGTCGACGCCGTCGGACTCCCGCCCCATCATCCACGCCGCGATCTCCCTCGCGCTGCGCCCCTCGGTGGACCTCCCGCCCGCGGTGCGCCGGCCTCGGTGCAGCACCGTGCAGCGGTCGGCCACGGCCAGCACCTCGTCGAGCTTGTGGCTGATGATCACCACGGCCGCCCCATCGGCGGCCATCCGCCTCAGCGAGTCGAACAGGTCGCCCACCTCGGCGGGCGCGAGCACGGCCGTGGGTTCGTCCAGCAGCAGGGTGCGCGCGCCGCGGTAGAGTACCTTGAGGATCTCCACGCGCTGGCATTCGCCCACGGACAGGTCGGCGACGCGGGCGCCCGGATCGAGGGTGAGCCCCACCCGGGTCGCCAGCCCGGCGATCCGGGCGGCCGCCGCCTCGAGGTCGAGCATCACGCGGGGGCGCGGCAGGCCGAGGATCACGTTCTCGGTGACCGTGAGGCTGGGCACGAGCATGAAGTGCTGGTGGACCATACCCACGCCGTGGGCGATGGCGTCGCGGGGCGACCTCAGCGTCACGGGCGCTCCGTCCAGGCACACCTGCCCCGAGTCGGGCCGGACCAGCCCGCACAGGACCTTCATCAGGGTGCTCTTGCCGGCGCCATTCTCGCCGAGCAGGGCGTGGATCTCCCCCCGCTTCAGGCCAAAATCCACGTGATCGAGGGCGAGGACGCCGGGGAAGCGACGGACGATCCCCTGCATGTGCACGGCGTCGCCGCCAGAGAGCGAGGCGGCTGCAGCGGGGATGTCGCCGGCCGAGGTCACGGCAGGGCCCCGACCACTCCTTCCACGAGCCAGTTCATGCAGGTGGTGCAGTCGGTACGCCCGGGTACGCCCTTGATGCCCTCGAGGTCCTCCTGGGTCGGGACGACCCCCTCGGGCACCACCACGTTGCCGGCGTTGTCGGTGATGGGGCCGGTGAACAGGTCGAAGTGGGTCAGCTCGCCCGCCCGCATGGCCGTGAGCTTCTCGCGGACCAGGGGCACCACGGTCTCGGGCACGCCGGGCGGCGGCTCCTGGCCCTCCATGAACCCGTACAGGGCCACGAGGCCGGTGTCCGCGCCCAGGTACATGTCCTCGGGCTTCCACGTGCCCGCGCGGATCTCCTCGACGATGCGCGCGTAGGTGGGGCCCCAGTCCCAGTACGGCACGGTCAGGCAGTGCGCGGTGTCCGCCTGGCAGGCGTTGGCCGAGTCGTAGCCGATGCCCCAGCGGCCCTTCTCACCGGCGGCCACCAGGGGTCCGGGGGTGTCCGCGCCCGTGACGATCACCTGGGCGCCCCCCTCCAGCAGCGAGTCCGCGGCCTCGCGCTCCTTCGTGGGGTCGAACCAGGTGTTGATCCAGCGGATCTCCATCGTGCACTCGGGGCACGTCTCGCGCGCGCCCATCTCCACGGCGTTGCCGAGGCGGACCACCTCGGCGATGGGGAACGGCGCGATGTAGCCGATCTTCGGGTTGCCGTCCTCCATGGCGCGCGCCCCCGCGATCATGCCCGCGAGGTACTTCATCTGCTCCATGGCGCCGAACAGGTTGCCGAAGTTCGTGTCGTTCTTCTTGAACCCGGACACGTGGACGATCTTCACCGCCGGGAACTCCTCGGCGACGGCCTCGCAGGCGTCCATGAACCCGAAGCTGGTGGCCACGATGAGATCGAAGCGCTTGCGCGCCAGGGCCCGGATGACCTGCTCCGCGTCCGCGCCCTCGGCCACGGACTCGACGTACGCCGTGTGCACACCTTCGACGTTCTGTTCGAGGTGCTTGCGACCCTGGTCGTGGGCGTAGGTCCAGCCGCCGTCCCCCACCGGCCCCACGTACACGAAGGCGACGTTGAACTTGCCCTCGACCGTGGCGGGGATGTTGTCCGATCCCGACGGCGCCGGCTTCTCGGCGGTCTCGCCTCCGTCCGTCGAGGTCGTCGAACCACCACAGCTCGTCAGGACGAGCCCCAGGGCCAGGATCCAGGCCGTCGTCGTCTTCATCGCGTCACCTCGTGATCAGGGGTTTCCCGGCCGGGGATGGTATCACGGCGGGGGGCACGACCACGTCGGCGTCTCGAACCTTCCCCCAACCGGCCGCCACTCCCGCGCGTCGACCACGGCGGCCAGCTCGATGGGGCCGTACACGTGCGGGAACAGCTCCTCGCCGCCCATGGTGTTCTCGAACACCACCTCCGCGGACAGCCTGTCGGGATCGATCGAGAGCAGGACCAGGTCCTCGCGCCCCGCGTAGAAGCGATTCGCCGTGGCCGTGACCTGCTGGACGGTGGAGCAGTGGATGAATCCCTCGTCGATCAGACTCTGGGCCTCGTAGCGACCTCGGGCAGCGGCCGCCTTCCATGCGTCTTCGGTGGTGATGTGCAGCAGCATGGGCCCCAGGATAGGGGGCCGGCGACGCGGTTGTCACTCGCCATCGCCAGCCCCCTCCCCGGGAGGCCCTACGGTGTCTCTAGGCGAGCGCGTTCCCCTCGACGTCGGGCAGCTTGCCCAGGGCGATCAGGATCAGGTCGACCCAGTACCAGATCCCGAAGCCGCCGAAGGTCAGCAGCTGGACCGCCCCGTGGACCTTGTAGCCCAGGTAGAACCGGTGCGCGCCGGTCCAGCCCACGAACATGCACAGTGCCATCGCCAACATCTTGCTCTTCATCATTGCCTCCCAGGGTTGTTGGACGTCCGAGGCCCCGTGATTGGGTTCGCCGTCGAACATCTGGACCCACAGTAGGAAGCGGGCCGGATCAAAGCGCATCAAACCGGATAAAACGGTATCGTGCTGCCAGAGGTTGTGAAACTGTCTCCGGACCGAGTCCAGAGACGTGAGGCGCCCCGCTGGCGAGGGCAGAAGAGGGAGCAGGCCTCGAGGCCTGCGACCGATGAAGCCCGATGAAGGAGCGGAGCGACGGGTCCAGCGGGGATGGATCGCGGCTCTGGCGACGGGAGTGAGATGGATTCACAACCTCTCCGCCTCGGGGAGGTCGAACCATGCCCAGACAGGACGCGCCAACCCCCTTCCAGCTCGTGGTCGAGGCCGTGCGGTCGCGCGTCCACGAGGTGCTGACCCAGGAGCAGATGGACGAGCCCGGGGAGGCGGACGCCGGGGCGCTGGTGCCGCTGATCCATGATGAGATCCAGGACTACCGCGAGGGCGCGGCCAAGCGGGGCTACCCGCCCCTGGAGGGCGAACAGAAGCGGCTGACGCGCCGGATCCTGGACGAGATCCTCGGGCTGGGGCCGCTGGAGGTGCTGCTGGCCCACGACGACGTGGAGGACATCTACATCCTCGGTCCGCACAAGGTGATGGTGGTGACCTCGGACGGGGATCGCCGCTCGGTGGGCATCGACTTCGGGACCCGCGAGCGTGTGATGAGCCTGGCCCGCCGGGCCCTCGCCCGGGACGGCAAGCGGGCCGACTTCGTCCAGCCCTTCGCCGACTGCCGGCTGCGCGACGGCTCGCGTATGCACGTGAGCATCCACCCCTGCGCCGAACCCTGGCCGCAGATCGTCATCCGCAAGCACCGCCAGATCTTCGATCCCGGCGAGGACCGCCTCGCCCGCCTCATCCAGCTGGGCACCCTCACGCCGCGGGCCGCCGCGCTGCTGCGCGCCGCCATCCACTCCCGGGTCTCCGTGCTGGTGGCCGGCGCCACCGCCGCCGGCAAGACCACCCTCATCAACGCCCTCGCCGGCGAGATCGATCCCCGCCTCGCCGTCGTCTGCATCGAGGACATCCGCGAGCTCGACTTCCCCGGCGTCAACGTCAGCTACCTCGTGACGCGCCACGCCACCCTGGAGGGTACCGGCGCCGTGTCCCAGCGCTACCTGGTGCAGCAGGCGCTGCGCAAGCGCGGCGACTGGATCGTCCTGGGCGAGGCCCGCGGCGAGGAGGCCTGGGACTTCGCCCAGGCGGGCAACACCGGCCACGCCATCCTCGGCAGCGTCCACGCCAACAGCGCCGTGGACGCCATCGAGCGCTATCGAGACCTGTGCCTGCAGGCGGCGGAGAATCTGCGGGATGACGTGGCGATGCGGGTGGTGTCGAGGGCGTTCCGGTTGGCGGTGTTCGTGGAGCACGACGCGTTGTTGGGGCGGCGGGTGGTGCGGCAGATCTGCGAGGTGACCGGCGGACTGGGACCGGACGGCATCCCGGTGATCACCGAGTTGTTCCGGTGGGAGCCGGATGGGCTGCGGTGCACTCAGGAGCGGCCGTCGGACCTGTTGGCGGGGCTTCTGAGACGGGGGGGAGCGAGGTA
>CAZLEO010000313.1:0-10835 GCA_964558555.1 uncultured Rickettsiales bacterium
TGCTGTCGGGCACCCCCACGCTCTTCATGTTGATGATGTCGTCCTTGCTCAGGGCGCACGCGGCGGTGATCCACAGCAGCGCGATGGCGGCGACGAAAACGTTGAGGAGCAACCTCTTGCTGTGCATGGTCTTTCCTCTCTCCTTACCTGGCCGCCGTCTTCATCTTCGGGGGAAGGAAGAAGCTCGGGCCGAACTGAACGGCGAAGTTGTTCTTCATCTCCAGGTTCATCCCGTCGTCGCGGTGGACCTGCTCGATGTGTGTCAGCAGCCGCGCCTCGAGGCGCACGCCGAACCACTCGTTGAAGGCGATGCGGAAGCCGAACGCCAGGCTGGTCACCGGGTGGACCTGCTTGAAGTACTCGGGTCGCCCGCCGGTGATCAGCTCCTCGTCGTCGTGCGTGTACAGGACGCCCGCGCCGGCGGCGAGGTAGAGGTCGTAGTTGATGATCCGGGTGGTCCCCAGCTCGACCTTGCCGAAGATGGGGCTGAAGCCCACGTCCACGATGCCCGCGAAGATGATGCGCGAGATGTCGGGCACCACCTCTTTCTGCTCTTGCAGCTTGCTCGTGAGCTGCTTGAGGTCGCTGTCTCCCATGTTCGGGGAGAAGGCGATGTAGGCGCCGATGGAGGAGACCTCGGTGACGTGGAACTCGAACTTGCCCGCGAAGATGATGCGGCGCAGGAACGGGTCGTTGGTCACCATGCCGATGGACGGGAAGGTCGTCTCCAGGCGGTGCAGCTTCATGAAGTGACGCCGCTGGACGACCTTGATGATCCGCTTGCGGCCGGTGGCCCCGCGGGTGGCGCGGTTCTCGTCGTCGTTGGCGCGGCGGCCACGACGGGCCTCTTCCTCCTCTTCCTCCTCTTCGTCGTCACGGGCGTCGACCGTGATGTCGCCGAGCTGGAAGGAGGTGTAGGTGTCCTCGGCCGGCGCGGCGTCCGAGGCGTGGGCGAAGTGGGCCGGGCCGATGACCAGGCTCACGAACAGCAGGGAGACGAAATGGATGCTCTTCATCGTACCCACCTCCTAGTAGTCCTCGGCCTTGGGCTTCGGGACCCAGATGCTGCCGCCGACGGTGACCAGGAACGTGGTGTTCATGGTCAGCACGCAGGCCGCGCCTGAGTTGTTGTCGCAGTCGAGCCGGTTGAGGTAGGGGTTCGGGTTGGAGCCGCCAATCAGGGTCTGGTTGGTGTCCGCGTTCCCCGCGTTGGAGAAGTCCAGGATCTTGTCCGGGGACATGTAGAAGCGACCGTCGATGCGCAGCGAGAAGCCGCGGGTCGCGAAGATCTTCATGCCGAAGCCCAGGTGCAGGGCCGGCAGGTGGTTCTGGTAGCTGGCCGGAACCCCCTTGCCCTCGTCGAAGGCGACCTCGGACGAGGCCGTCTCCCAGTTGATCTGGAGCAGCTCGACCTCCTCGTACACGTAGGCGACGCCCAGCGCGAAGAAGAAGTCGAGGTTGATCACCGCGATCCCCATCGGGTTGATCTTCCCGTACATGGGGCTCCAGATGACGCCGGCGTGGACGAACGCGCCGGGCTCCGTGGCCTCGAGGAAGTACTCCTCGGTCAGCTTCAGCACGGCCAGCGAGAGGTCCTTCTGGTTGCTGCCGCCGAGGAACGCGTACTTGCCACCGAACTCGATGGCGAAGCGCTCCGTCAGGTGGATCGCGAAGTCCACACCGCCGGTGAGGTCGGTGTTGAACTCGTTGTTGGTGATGAAGCCAAAGGTCGGCGTGATCTCCAGTCGGCCGCGCTTGTGGAAGAACTTGTTGCGGACCTTGAGGCCGCGATCTTCCGGTCCGCGAGACGTGACGATGGTGGTTCCGCCCTCGTCATCATCGTCGCCAGAGGCACCGTGCGCACTGGTGACCACGACGCTCAACGTCACCATCAGCGCAAGCAGCAGGGGCCAACTTCGCATCGTCCACTCCTTCAAAGCCCGCGGAGAGCGGCGGACCCCGAAGGGAACCGCCACCATGTTCGTCAACGAACGGCGGTCAAACACGTTTCATGACCGCCAGCTTTTAACAGTACTTTTACACGGCAAGAGCGCCGATGGCGGCCAGCCGCCAGGTGGAGCGTCCTTTGGAGGTGAGCCGTTTCTCGTGCGTCCGCCCGGGTGCTCATGGGGGCAAAAAACCCCGCGCGCAAGGCGAAAACCGCGACTTCGACTCCCTCGGCCAGGGCCTCGGTGGGCGGCTTGCCTCACCGCATTTCTGCCCTATCTACCGTACAAAAACGCAGCGTGCGTTCTACCTGACGCGTCCGAAGCCTGTCAAGCTCGCGTCCCCCTCTCGAACCCCAAAAAAGACGCCATCTAACTGTTTGATTTCATGGACGATTCCACCGAGATTCGGCGGTCCATCCGACCCATGTCGCCTTGCTCGCCTCCTCGCGCGAGCGGTATATATGGTCCAACCGAAGGGACGACACGATGCGTCACGCCTGGTTCGCAAGCCTCCTCCTCGGACTCCTCGTCCTGCTCGCCCCCCGGGCCGGCCTCTCCGCCGACGACGTGATCGCCGCCGCCTCCCAGGAGGTCTACGCCGCCGGCGATCTCGTCACCGTCGTGGTGAACAACAACTCCGGCCGCGCCATCTTCGTGCCCGGCTGCCATCCCTTCGAGGTCGAGGAGTTCCGCAACGACGCCTACGCACGCGTCAAGCGCGACTCGTGCTCGTGGGAGGGCGACGCCGTCAAGCTGCCCCCCGGCAAGCACGAGTTCAGCTACCAGACCAGCACCGACGACAAGGGGATCTTCCGCGTGTCCATCGCCTACGGGTGGTCGTGTCACGAGGGGTTGCCGCTGAGCCAGTCCAGGTGTGAGGACTTCACCACCGCGTACTCGGGGAACTACCGGGTGGGTGGGGGTTGATTCCCTAGCCCGCTCCCGCACCCGCTCCCGATTCAGATTCCGATTCCGATTCCGATTCCCTGCCTACTTTTTCACCGCCCGTCGCTTGATAGCGTGCCCTGGTGCTCGGCCGCGTCAAGGGCGAGTTCGCTCCGCTCATGGCGCCTGCGGCGCCACCCTTGACCCGGCCTGCGCTCCAGGGCTTGTGGGTGGGTGGCGACGGGGGAGGGAAGGCGAGATCAGGCTCTGGAGGGATGGAAGGGGGTGGGGGTTGGGGGTGGGGTGGGGCGTGGGGGGCTGGATGAGGGGCTTGGGGGGGCAGGGTGCGGGGTGGCGGACAGAACTCGGCTCATGGGCCGCCATCGGTGGAGTCCGGTCCGTCTGGCGGACTGAACTCGGGCCATGGGCCGCCATCGGTGGAGTCCGGTCCGTCTGGCGGACTGAACTCGGGCCATGAGTTGCCATCGGTGGAGTCCGGTCCGGCTGGCGGACTGAACTCGGGTCATGGGTCGTCATCGATGGAGTTCGGCGTCGCTCACCGGAACTTCACAGGCAGATGCGTGCACATCTTGGGCCGAAGTTCCGCAAACCGGAACTTGAGTCGAGGATGCCCGCGCATCTCGGGGTGAAGTTCCCATTTCCGGAACTTGGGGTGGGGATGCGTGAGCATCCCGTGCTGTAGTTCCGGCCGCGGCCATCCGGCGGAAGTTCAGGGGTAAATGCCCGCACATCTCGGGCTGAACTTCCCTGAAACGGAAGTTCAGAGGCAGATGCCCGCACATCTCGGGCTGAGCTTCCCCCTGGCGGAAGTTCGAGGCCAGATGCCCGCACACCCCAGGCCGAACTTCCCCGGGGCCCCTCCCCCGCCCTCCAGGCTCCTCCCCCGCCCTCCAGGCTCCTCCCCCGCCCTCCAGGCCCCTCCTCCGCCCCCCAAGCCCCCCCAATCCATCCACCCAGAGCCTAGATCCGCCATCCCTCCCCCCGTCGCCACCCTCCACACACCCCGGCGCGCAGGCCGGGGTACGCTGCCCAACGACGGGGGATTCTGCCGGACCTCAAGCGGGCCGAGAGCCGGCCGCGCCTCTCCATCACAACGGCCCGCTCTCCTCATCGAACCCGTACAGGCTGATCTGCTTCATCTCCCTCGCCAGGTGCTTCAGCTCGAACGGCTTCTGCAGGAACCCGTTCGCCCCGGCCAGCAACAGCCGCTTGACCTTGTCGTCCCTGGAATAGCCCGACGACAACACGATCGGCACCAGCGGGTCGATCTCCCGCAGCCGATGGAAGGTCTCCTCGCCGTCGAGGTCGGGCATGACGAGATCGAGGATGATCAGGGAGACCTCGCGGGTGTGCTCGTCGAGGAGGCGCACGGCGGTGGCGCCGTCCGGGGCGAGGAGGACGCGGTATCCGAGCTTGCGCAGGAGGCGCTCGCCGACGCGGCGGATGAGGTCCTCGTCGTCCACGAGCAGGACGACCTCGCCGACGCTCTGGAAGGCCTCGGTCTCGACGGTCTCCTCGGGGCCGTCGAAGTCCTGGCCGCGCAGGGCGGGCAGCAGCAGCGTGACCGTGGTGCCCTCGCCCAGCGTGCTGTCGAGGTGGACGGAGCCGCCGTGATTCTCGACGGTGCCGTAGACCATGGACAGGCCCAGGCCGGTGCCGAGGCCCTTGGCCTTGGTGGTGTAGAAGGGCTCGAAGGCGTGCACGAGGGTCTCGGGGTCCATGCCCTCGCCGGTGTCCGAGACGCGGACGCGCACGTAGGACGCGGGTACGTCGTCGTCCTGGGCCTCGACCACCAGGTCGTCCACCTCCACGGTGAGCGTGCCGCCCTCGGGCATGGCGTCCACGGCGTTGAGGCAGAGGTTCATCAGGGCGTGGTGGAGCTGGTCGGGGTCGCCGGCCACGGCCGGCATCTCGGGATCGAGCTCGGTGACGATGTGGACGCGCTTGTCCACGGTGCGGCCGAGCATCTCCTCGAGCTCGCCGACGACCTGCCACAGGTAGACCCGCTCGCGGCGGTACTTGCCCTTGCGGGCGAAGCCGAGCAGGTTGCGGGTGAGCTTGCGGCCCCGCTTGCACGCCTCGAGGATGTCGGTGATCCCCTCCTGGCGTTCGTCCTCGGCCTCGGTGTCCTGCTTGAGCAGCGACGCCGCGCCCATGATGGCGCCCAGGACGTTGTTCATGTCGTGGGCCACGCCGCCGGCGAGGGTGCCGATGGCCTCCATCTTCTGGGCCTGGCGGAGCTGCTCCTCCAGCCGCGCGGTCTCCTCCCTCGCCTCGCGGTGGCGCAGCGCGTTGACGAAGATCACGCCGAGGTTCTCCAGCAGGGAGATGACCGGAGCCTCGAACGGCTGTTCGCTGGTCACCCGCTGGAAGACGGTGCACCCCACCAGGGTCCTCGCGTAGGCCAGGGGGAGCAGCGCCAGGGAGCGGCTGTCGGGGATGCCCATCTCGTGCAGCCGCAGGTGATCTTCGGGTTGTACCCCCCCCGACCAGTCCACGGCGACCCGCTCGAACCGCGCGAGCGCCTCCATCCAGTCCCCGAGGGCGTCCGCGGGCACCACCAGACCGCTCACCTCCGCGACCCCGCGCCGCGTCCACGTGTGGGTCAACTCCAGCACCTGTCCCGGCCCGCTGCCGAGCAACATCACGTGCGCGCGGTCGCACCCCACGAACTCCCCCACCTCGGCCAGGGCGCGCTGGATCTCCTCGTCGAGGTGGTCGGTGCTCGCGTGGATGAAGCGGGTGGAGATGGACGTGAGCAGGGTCTCGGTCGTCATGGGAAGAGTGTACACTCGACGGATGCTGCAGCTGTTGATGATCCTCGCGTCCGTGCTGCTGGCCACGCTGCCCATGGTGGCGTTCCTGCTGGTGGTCTGGTGGCTGGATCGCTACGAGCGGGAGCCCCTGTGGATGGTGGGAGCCACGTTCTCGTGGGGCGCGGTGGGGGCGGTGCTGCTGGCGATCCTGTTCTCGCTGATCCTGGACACGTCCCTGGGCATGGTGCTGGACCCGGCCGCGCAGGACACGGCGGGCGCCGTCCTCATCGCCCCGACCGTCGAGGAGCTGACCAAGGGGTGCATCCTGCTGCTGCTGCTGAGGCACCGCCTGTTCGACAACGCCACGGACGGGTTCGTCTACGGCGCCGCCACGGGCCTGGGCTTCGGCATGACCGAGAACTTCATGTACTTCTCCATGATCGCGTGGTCCGGGGACGTGGTGAGCTTCGCAGGCACCGCCTTTGCGAGGACCCTGTTCTCGGCCCCGCTGCACGCCATGGCGTCGGGCATGTTCGGCGCGTCCCTGGGGCTGTCCAAGTACCTGCGCTTCTGGCCGGCGCGGCTCGCCCTGCCCTTCGTGGGGATCGCCGCGGGCATGCTGCTGCACTTCGCCTGGAACGCCTCGGCCGTGGCCTCGTCCATGGGCCACATGCCGATCTGGGTCGGCTTCGCGGGCCTGGCGCTGGTGTTCGTCGTGCTGTTCACCCTGTACCAGCTGAGCCTGCTGCACGAGAAGTTCATCATCCGCGCGCAGCTGGAGGACGAGGCTCGCAGGGGCCTCCTGCCGCCGTCGTACGTGCCGATCCTCAGCAGCTGGTGGAGACGCCAGTGGCGCGGATGGCTACCGTCCTCCATCCCCCACCACCACTTCATCCGGCTGTGCACGCGGCTGGCATTCCGCAAGCACCAGGCCGCGCGCGTGCCCGAGGACAAGCGCTACGACTACCTCGAGGAGGTCAGGGTGCTGCGTCAGGAGCTGACGGCGCTGATCGAGAAGGGGAGCGGCTAGATCGACGCGTCGATGGTGCGGTAGACGCCCACCACGGTGGAACCCAGCAGGTCCTCGTTGTCCCGGGCGACGATCTCGATGATGTTCTCGCCCTCGTCCAGGTCCACCTCGAGCTCGAAGTCCACGTCGGCCTGAGCGGCGGTCGGATCGCCGGCCACGCTGCGATAGAAGACCTTGGTGCCGTTGACGAACACGTACAGGTCCTTGAGGGACTGATCGTCGCGCACGGCGCCGTTGACCTCGATCTTGGCCGCGTCCACGGCCGTGCCGCCGATGCGGGAGCTCAGCACCACCACGGGGGGTGAGCGCGAGAGCCAGGGGGTGAAGGTCGGTTCCTCGCCGGAGGTGCCGCCGGCCTTGAGGGAGCTCGTGGGAATCCACCCGCCGGTGCCCCAGGGCAGGGTCACGCGGACCATGCTGCCGGCCTTGCCCGTGGCGGTGAGGATGCCGTCGGCGGTGGCCACGCGGGGGCTGTGCTCGGCGGCGCCGTCGTACACGGGCACGGCGCCGCGGGTGCGATAGGTCCGCGTGTGCTCGGACACCTTCGGCAGGTCGGCGTCGGCCGGCTGGATCGGCAGCGAGAGGTCGTCGAAGAAGAACTCCCAGAAGTCCTCGTCCCCGATGGTCAGCTCCAGCTCCACCAGCTCCCGCGTGCAGCTGGGGGCCACTTCGAAGTGCGTGCGCACCTGGGTGACCTCTCCCGCGGCGAGTGAGAACAGCGCGGTGCCCTCGGTGAGGAAGACCTCCTCACCGGACTCGTTGGTGATCTTGACGATGCCGCTGGGCTCGTCCTCGGCCAGGCTGTCCGGGCCCTCCACACCGAGCCCCGGGGATCGCTCCTCTTCGGGGACGTTCAGCTCCTGCGGGGCGTTCTGCTCCGGAGCCCCCTCCGCCACCTCGGCGCCCTCGATCGAGTAGTGGTCGCCGGTGGGGCCCTCGCCGATGTTCTGCACGAGCAGCAGCAGGTCGATGCCCTCGCCGGGCTGGATCAGCCCGTCCCCGTTGCCGCTGGAGTTGCCGCTGCCGTCGTCCACCACCTGATAGTTGAAGGCGAACCGCGGGCGCGGCTTCTCCTCCACCATGAGCTTGCCCACGAAGTCGCCCGGCGCGCGCGAGCCCTCGGCGTAGAAGTGGAAGGTGACCTCGCCCGTCCGGGAGCTCATGCGCAACCCCGGTCGCAGCCAGGTGGTCCAGGTCCTGGTCTCCCCCGGATCCACGCGACCGAACACGAACTCGGCGCCGTCGAGCAGGTCGCCCTCGGCCATGGCTCGCAGCCGCAGGAAGGGCGCGTCGCCTTCGTTGGTCACGGACAGGGTCAGGGAGGTGCGCTCGCCCACGGGCAGCAGGCCGTTCTCGCTGCCCACCTCCATGGACACGCGGGACCGCGGCGTGCCCTGCACCTGGTCCAGCTGCCAGTTCACCTCGAAGTCCTCGAGATGCTCGATCAGCTCGGCGTCCGCGTCGCTGATCATCTGCTGGATGGCGGGGAACGCCTCGGCCAGCATTCGCTTGCGATCGGTGGAGCTGGATTCGGCCACGATGGTCTTGGCGAACTGGATCTGGAAGTCGTCGGCCCACGCCGACATGTCCTTCTCCTCGTCCCGCGAGAAGTCCTCGTCCCAGAGGTAGTAGTCGGGATCGAGGTGCAGGCAGGTGAAGCGCGGTGGATCCCCCTCCTGACCGCCCAGGAAGTGGTCGTCGAGGTCCTTCTCCCGCGTCCAGGCGTCCTGCCAGTACATGTAGGCGTCGCCGTCCTCCTCCACCCACACCGGCCGCAGCTCGATGTCGGGTGGGATGCCGATGGACTGGATGGAGAAGTCACCGGGCGTCAGGTACTGGTCGATGGTCAGCTTCAGCGCGGAACCATCCTGGTGGAACGGGTACAGGTTCTGTACCGAGCCCTTGCCGAAGGTGGTCACCCCCAGCACGACGCCGCGGTCCAGGTTGCGGATGGCGCCGGCGAAGATCTCCGAGGCGGAGGCGCTGTTGGAGTCCACCAGGACCGCCAGGCGGAGGTCCTTCTCGGTGCCGAAGCGCGTGGCCTCGCTCACCTCGCCGGGCTGCCGGCCGTGCCCCTTGGTGGAGACGATGACGCCGGAGTCGATGAACTTGTCGCTCACCTGGATCGCCTGGCTGAGGTAGCCGCCCGGGTTGTCGCGCAGGTCCAGCACCAGCCCCTCGAGCCGCTCGAACCCCTCGTCCTGGGCCGCGCGCTCCATGGCGCCGATCTGCCGGTCCAGCTCACCCCAGGTGTCCTGGGAGAAGTGCACGATCTGGATGCCGCCGATCCCGTCGCCCAGGTAGTGCCCCTCCACCGACGGCACGTGGATCAACTCCCGCACCAGGGTCACGTCGAAGACCATGGCGTCGTCTTCGACGTCCCGCTCGATGGTGATGGTGATGGGCGTGCCGGGCGCGCCGCGCAGGCGGCTGACCGCCTCCTCGAGGGACATGTTGACCGTGGACTCGTTACCGATCTTGATGATGCGGTCCTGGGTCATCAGGCCGGCGCGGTAGGCGGGGGTGTTCTCCAGCGGGTACAGGATGGTCAGGCGGAACTTGCCGTCCTTCCAGCGGTTGCCGATGGTGATGCCCAGGCCGCCGAACTCCCCCTCGTTGTTGATGGCCATCTCCTCGTAGGCCTCGGGGTTGATGAACACGCTGTGGGGGTCGAGGGTGGACAGCATGCCGTTGATCAGCGCGTACTCGACGTCCGGCATGTCCGTGTCCGACGGCACCTCGTCGCCGAGGAACTCGGCCACGTCCTGAAGCACCCGCGTCAGGTCGCGGATGCCCGACAGCTTGCCGACCGCGATCTCCTTCTGCCTGGCCCCGACCGTCGCCATCACGCTGGCGTCCCCGGGCTCGTAGTCGAACATGGCCTCGGGGACCACACGCGCCGCGTGGTTCAGGGACTCGTCCAGCATCTCCTCGGGCACGATGCGGCCCGGCTCCACGTAGTCGTTGGAGACCTTGTCGGCGACCCGCTTGAGCAGGTCCAGTCGTTCGAACTTGTACGGCGAATCGAAGAGCGAGAGCCCGCCGGAGTTGCGCAGCCGCGACCAGGGGTCCGCCTGCGCAAAGGCGTCGGGCTCGGACTGGACGGCGACGCCCACGCCGACCACCAGACCGATGGTGAGCAATATCGTGAAGATGATGTACTTCATGAGTCCTCTCGGACGGGTTGGTTCGGGCGAGGTGGATCTTCGGAAAAACGAAGTGATTACAACGACTCCATCCACCCCACAGTATCGGTACCGTCCATCAGGGTGTCAATTCAGCCCGGGGGTGACGCCCGCGCGAATAGACAACCCTCGTCAGGGGTTTGAGATTCCGATCCGGAGCTGGTGCGGAAGGCGGTCGTTCTACCGAACGTGGCGGAGGCTGAACAGATGGGCCCTCGAAGGTGTGATTTGCTTGACTTTCAACGGGGTTATCGTGATCTTCGATCGACTTCGCGGCCACTACGCGCGCGCGCGGCGGACTCATGATCCTCAAGATTGGCTGTCCCAGCTGTAGCAAGGTCTACAAACTCAAGGACCCACTGCCCCCTGAGGGCAAGAAGTACCGCTGCAGCTGCGGCACCGTTCTCGTCGTCACCTACCCCCAATCCGTCCGGGATCTGCTCCGCGACAAGGGCAAGTCGGTCACGCCCGGGACCGATCCCGAAGAGTCCTCCCGCGAGGCCCGCCTCGATGCCGAGCGCAAGGCCGCCGAGGCCGCCCGCAAGCGCGCCGAGGACGAGGCCAAGATCAACGCCCGCATCGAAGCCGAGCGGAAGGCCCACGAGGAAGCCCAGCGCAAGGCCCTCGAGGACGCCGAACGCAAGGCACGTGAGGACGCCGAGCGGAAGGCACGAGAAGAGGCCGAGCGGAGGGCACACGAGGAGGCCGAGCGAAAGGCGCGCGAGGAGGCCGAACTCCAGGCCCGCATCGAGGCCGACCGGAAGGCACGCGAGGAGCTCGCGGCCCGGATGGCCGGCGAGGAGGAGCGAAAGGCCCAGGAGGAGGCCGAGCGCGTCGCAGCCGAGGAGGCCGAGCGGAAGGCGGCAGAAGAGGCCGAGAGGAAGGCGGCAGAAGAGGCCGAGCGGAAGGCGGCAGAAGAGGCCGCGCGCGAAGCGGCGCGCGAGGAGGCTGAGAGGAAGGCGGCAGAAGAGGCCGCGCGCGAAGCGGCGCGCGAGGAGGCTGAGAGGAA
>CAZLEO010000314.1:0-10829 GCA_964558555.1 uncultured Rickettsiales bacterium
GTCCGCGTCCGCGTCGCTCTCCTCGGCCGGGACGATCCCGTCGCAGTCGTTGTCCGCGCCGTCGCAGAGCTCCTCGGCGCCGGGGTGGATGGCCGCGTCGGCGTCGTCGCAGTCCCCGTCGCAGATCATCCAGCCGTCGGCATCGCCGTCCACCTCGTCCGCGGGGACCGCCTCGTCGCAGTCGTTGTCCACGCCGTCGCAGAGCTCCTCGGCGCCGGGGTGGACCGTGGCGTCCGCGTCGTCGCAGTCGTTCTCCGCCGGATACCCGTCGCCGTCCGCGTCCTCGGCGCCCGGGCGGAGCTGGGCCTCGGCGACCAGCTGGACCAGTACCTCGCGCTGCTCGCCGCACAGGGCCGAGCCGCCGCAGTCGTGGTAGGTCACCTTGATCTCGCCTTCGTGAAGGCCCTCGGTGAAGGTCAGGAGCGTCACGTCCAGCGTCCAGGTGTCCTCGTCCTCCAGCGTGAGGGGCAGCTCGCCGGGGTTGTCCAGCCCGAACCGATCCCCCATGGAGTCCGTGGTCATCACCCCGATCAGCTGCAACGGCCCCGGGCCGACGTTGGTCATCAGCAGCGGCTCGACCGCCTCCACGGTCGTGTCCACCGTGCCGAAGTCCACCGGCGCCGGCTCCATCACCAGCGTCCCCGTGGGGTACTGCGACTCGAACTCGTCGGTGCACCCCGCCCCACAGAGCACCACCGCGAGCAACGACCACACCATCCAGATCCTCGGACGAACCACGCTGCACCTCCCGGGTCCCACGGACACCCACTCCACCCCCCAGTGTGCCACACCGCCCTCCCCGCCACCCCGACTCCATGCTAGCCTCGATCACAACGGAGGCTTCCCATGCGCGCTCACATGCTGCTGCTCCTGACGGCCCTGCCGCTGCTCCTGCTCGGCTGCACCGAGTACGTCGATATCTTCGGCGACGACGACTCCGCGGCTGCCGACGACGACGACGCCACGGCGGACGACGACGACGATGCCACCGCGGACGACGACGACGATGCCACCGCGGACGACGACGACGACGCCACCCCGGGTGACGACGACGACTCTGCCCCCGATCCCTGCGCACCCCAGGACGCCGCCGAGGGTCCGGACAAGTGTGACGGCGGCGGGACCGGCTACCGCTGGACGGGCGAGGACTGCGTGTACCAGGGCGATCTGTGCAACTGCGTCGGTGAGGACTGCGACGAGCTGTTCGACTCCGAGGAGGAGTGCCTGGACGCGTACGCGGACTGCCTGTAGCCCACCCCTGCCGCCGGGATTTCCTGCTCTCCCTCGCGTGTTCCACTTGTCATGCGCTCTTGCCCTGCTCTGGTCGTCTGCCTGGCCCTCATCGCGCCCCTGACCGCTGCGGCGCGCCCTGGCGCGGAGGTGGTCGCGCTGATCGACGGCCGGCCCGCTGAGCGGCCCGTGCATGCTCGCGTCGGGGAGTCGGTCACCCTCGCGATCGCCGTGACCATTCCCAGCGGCGCGCTCCCCCCCGGGACCTTGCCCGACGGCGCCACCGTGAGCTGGCTCCAGGTCGTACCGCGGCTGAAGCACCACGACCTCGATCCCCCCAACCCGGGCAACCCGTCCTACTCCAACAACGTCCTGTTCGGTCCGGACCACGGCACCTGGCTGGGCTTCGACCGGCTCGAGTACATCACCTCCCCCCTGGTCGGCGCGGACGGCGAGGTGACCACACCGACGATCACCTTCTCCACCGCCTACGCCACCGCCGCCGGTCTCGACCATGGAGGCGCGGGTTCGAACTGGTACGCGGCAGTGGTCACGCTCCCGGACGGCACGACCCTGCGAACTCCTGACGGCGACTCCACCGACTCCCTCGGGCTCTCACCGGAGGTGATGCGAGTCAGCTTCCGCACCGGCGACGACTACCTCGGGTGGCTCTCCACGTACTTCAACGTGCCCAACGTCTTCGGCTCTGCCGGCCCGTCCGACGCCCGACACCAGACCGAACGTTACGTGGGTGCCGACTGCGCGGACGTCCTCGTCGGCGCGTTGAGGGTGTCGGGGCGCGCGGACGCGGGGTACACCTCCATCTCCGGTCTGGGCGACCTGGCCGAGCCGACGACGGACGTGCTGTTCATGAACGAGGTCGGCGCCGTCCTCGACGGCAACGGCGAACCGTACACGCTCAGGTGGGGTGAACACGTCGCGCCAGGCGATCTCCTGGTCATCGACTACGCGGACGATCCGTCCAACCAGCTCCCGCGGGCCTGGGACCATATCGGGGCCCTGGTCGAGGATCGCGGCGACGCCGGCCCCGACGGTGTGCTCGACGGGCGAGACGTCCTCCGCCACGTCACGGCGCTGGGGCTGGACGACCGCCCCCTGTGGAGTCAGTCGCCGATGCGGATGAGGATCTGGAGCTGGAAGGACTGAGTCGGGCCGGGCATCACTCCGCGGGCGTGTCGCAACCGCCCCCGGCCACCCACTCGACGAACGCGCCGTCGCAGTTGGCCATCAGCCGCAGGTACTGCTCATAGCGCACGTGGATCGGGGCTTCCGCGCGCCCGGTCAAGTTCAGGGTCATGGCCCCGTTGCCCAGGAACAGCCCGGGCAGGGCGTCCAGGACGGACTCGCCGTCATCGCGCTGCTGATCCAGCACGTCACAGGCTTCACGCCAGTACGCGGCGGCCAGATCGTCGTCTCCGGTGCGTCGCGCGATGTCGCCGGCGCACATGTAGAGCCGCTCGGGCTCGTTGCGCGTCTCGTCCGCGTCCAGGGCCGTCTGCAACCACTCGGTCGCGCCGGGCAGCCGGTCGTCGCCCACGGCGAACAGCGCGTGGTACAGGGTCGGAGGATGATCCGTGCAACAGCGCCACAGCGCGTCCATGGCGTCGCGGGCCGCGCCCGACCGGCCGGCCAGGTGGTGGATCACGAACAGGTTGCCTCTACAGATGGACGCCTCCTGGCGGTCGGAGCTGTGGACGCACGCCTGGTACAGGGGGATCGCGTCGTCCAGGGCGGGGGGCTGTGCGCCGTGTCTCGTCCGCAGGACCAGGAGATCGCCCTGCAGCTTGCTCGTCGTGGGGCCCTCTCCACACGCCTCCGTCGTCGCATCCACCTCGGCGGCGATCGCCTCGAGCTGATCCTCGGATTCGAGGCCGTGGACCGCGGCCGCCAGCACTGCGCTCGACCGTTCGGTATGCAGGGAACATCGCAGGTCGTCTTCGTACGTGTCGTCCAGGGGGATACGGAGCAGCCCGTACTCCTCGAAGCCGGGCGACATCCGTGACGCGAACAGCAGCAGCAAGAAGAGGTGCTCGTCCGGGTTCTGCGCCACGACGGCCTCGAGCATGGGCAGATGCACGGACAGATCCACGTCCTCGATGGCGCGCTCCTCGACCCAGAGCTGGCCCAGGGCCTCGGCGAGGAGGGCCGAGTACGCCCGCGAGACAGGGACACGATCGCCGGCTGCCAGGACCAGGTCCTCGATCCGCGTCAGCTCCGCCTCCACCCGCTCCACCGCCACGGCGCCGCCGTTCGCCAGCCCGGCGGCGTGGACGAACACCTGGATCCAGCGGATCGGAAAATGTCCGGCCAGCGCTCCCTCCGACAGCTCCTCGGCCGCGGGATCCGCGAGCTCGACGATGTCGTGGGCCAGCCGCGGCGCACCCTCGGCGTGCATCATCGCCAGCCGCGTCAGCGCCTCGGCGTGGCCCGGATGTGCCACGGCCACGGAGAGGGCCATCTGCCTCGCCTGCGTCTCCCGATCCCGTCGGTACAACAACCTTGCTGTACGTACTCGGCTCGCCGCCGAGTCGTCGGCCCGGAGCGTCTCGATCTCCTCCCACTCGTCCAGCACCTCGACGACCCGCTGGTAGCTGTCGTGATCCCGCACCGACCGGGGAACGTGTTTCTTCTTCGGCAGCCCGTCCAGCCCGTGCACGTGCACGGAACAGAGCACGACGTCGGCCATCCGCTCCTCGGTCGGTTCCAGCGCCGCCACGTAGCGAACGGCGCTGAGATACAACCACGCCGCATCCTCCCCGCCCGCACTCCGCCAGTGGGTTCGCGCCGCCCAGGCGAGCTCACCGGCCAGCTCCACCTCGCCCCTGGCCACCTCCTGCTTCCCCTCGACGGCGGCACGAAGCCGATACCTCAGCGCGGTCCACACCTCTTCGTGGACGCCCTCGGCCCACGCCGCCCGCCGATGCACCTCGGGATCCACCTCGATCTTCAGGCCGTTCTCGACCGCGTACACCTCGCCCGGGGTCGGGTACATCGCGGTGTAGGCCCACAGCACCTGATACACAACCAGCAACCTCGCCGCCTCCACCCCATCCAGCGGCCTCGAGCGTTCCAGCGTCTCCAGCGCATGGACGTATCCCACGAACATGGGCAAGGCCTGGTCGGCCAGCACCCGGAGCATGGGTGCGTCCACCGTCCCGAGGCCCTCGCCCATGGAGGTCGCGAAATCGGCGAGTTGTGCCGGCGAGGACTCCAGCCCCGATATCCTGAAGTGCTCGTCGTAGCCGCGGTACGAGGGATCGATGTCAGGGGGAAGGGTGGGCGGCTCGTCCGCAAGATCACCGAAGGCGGCGATCAGGTCGCGGCGGGCCGCGTCTTCGTCGAGCTGGATCACGGGCGACGGGATCCGCGCAGCCCGATCCCCCGCCCACCCCGGTGTCGCCGGGACGATCAAGGTGAACAGCACGACGGCGAACATGGGCCTGGGCGTGAACATGGTTCAGCTCCCCTCGGGTGCAACCTCCACGGTACTTCGATAGGCTTCCGTTCTCCACCCACCCGCCGCAGGAGCGCGCGATGCGTCTGGTGTCCGATCCGGCCCGCCCGACCCACAAGCCGCTGTTCAACGAGAAGGTTCTGCGCCGGGCCATCGGCTCGTTCCACTTCCCCGACGACATCCAGCAGCGCCACGAACGCGTGATGCAGTGGGTGAAGGCGCTGAGGTCCGGCACCCTCGACGTGTTCAAGGAGACCTCCCTGCACGGGGATTTCCTCCGCGGATTCTTCGTGCCGGTGCTGGGATACCGCACGGTGGTCGGGGGCGAGGGCAAGAAGTGGACGTTGCATCCCGAGAAGACCGTCGCGGCGGGGGGCAGCTCCGCCGACGGTGCGCTGGGACTGTTCAACGCCGCACGGAGATCGGGCGAGAGAGTTCACCTCGAGGGTCGACTCGTGGCTCCCATCGAGCTCAAGGGGGCCCGGTCGAAGCTCGACCGCCTCACCGCCGACCGGAAGGAGACTCCCGTACAGCAGGGCTGGCGCTACGCCAACGAGACCGTGGGCTGCAAGTGGATCATCGTGTCGAACTACCGCGAGACGCGCCTGTACCACCTGGACAAGTCCACGGTGTTCTACGAGGCGTTCTGGCTCGAGGATCTGAAGGACATGGGCGCCTTCGAGCGGCTCTATTTTCTGCTGTGTGCGGACAACATGCTGCCCGCATCTGCGGATCCGGGCGCCGTGTCCGCCCTCGACCAGCTCTTGACGGAGTCAGACGAGGTGGGTGAACGGGTCACGCGCGATCTGTACAACGAGTATCAGGAAATCCGGACGAGCCTCGTCAACCATCTCTGGAACACGCGGCCCATGGGCCTCGATCGGCCGACGCTACTGACCAAGGCGCAGACTATCCTGGACCGAATGCTGTTCCTCGCATTCTGCGAAGACCAGTGCCTGCTCCCCCCCAACACGATCCAGAAGGCGTGCGACTTCTCGGATCCCTACAACCCGACGCCCATCTGGGAACGGTACAAGGCCGTGTTCGGCTGGGTGAACGAGGGCTGCGACAATCCACGCATCTACAAGTACAACGGCGGCCTGTTCGCGACCGACGCCATCATCGACGAGGAGCTCACGGTCCCCGACGACGTGTGCCGGGAGCTGGCCAGGCTGGCCACCAGGTACGACTTCGAGACCGAGATCTCCGTCGAGGTCCTCGGACGCATCTTCGAGCAGTCGGTGTCGGATCTGGAGGAACTGCGGGCCATCGCCACCGGCGCCGAGGTCGATCGCAAGCAAGGCGTGCGGAAGTCGCAGGGGATCTACTACACGCCCCCTCACATCACGCAGTACATCGTGGATCTCGCGCTGGGCGGCCATCTGCGACGACGCGAAGAGACACTACGCGCGGCATTCGGGCTCGACACCATCCCCGAACACCACAAGCGGAAGCGCGCCGAGGCCGAGGTGCAGTTCTGGCGGTCCTATCGCGACGACGTCCTGAAGAGGACGCGGGTCGTGGACCCCGCCTGCGGCTCCGGGGCGTTCCTCATCGCGGCCTTCGACTTCCTCCAGGCCGAGTACGCGCGGGTGAACGACGCGCTGGCCGACCTCGAGGGCGATCAGTACACACTGGAGTACCTCAACAACACCCTGTTGACGCAGAACCTCTACGGCGTGGATCTGTCGGCCGAGTCCGTGGAGATCACCAAGCTCTCGCTGTGGCTCAAAACCGCGGAAAAGGACCGCGAGCTCACCTTCCTCGACGACAACATCCAGCAGGGCAACTCGCTGATCGACGACCCGTCAGAGCACCCCGACGCGTTCGACTGGAGAGCTCGCTTCCCGGTCGTGTTCGCCGACGGGGGGTTCGACGTGGTCGTGGGGAATCCCCCCTACGTGCGTCAGGAGCTGCTGGGCCCGTACAAGCCGGCGTTCGAGAAGAAGTACGAGTCCTATGACGCGGTCGCCGATCTGTACACGTACTTCTACGAGCTCGGGGTGGACATCCTCGGGCCGGGCGGCCTGCTGTCGTACATCGTGACCAACAAGTGGATGCGATCCGGATACGGCGCGGCGCTGCGAGGCTTCTTTGCCTCCCACACGGTGTTCGAGGACATCGTGGACTTCGGTCACGCCCCGATCTTCGAGGACGCGGAGGTCTTCCCCTGCATCGTCTCCATCCGCAAGGCCGAGGATTCCGGTCGAGACGAACCGCGAGCCGTGAGGGTGTGCAAGATCGCGAAGGAGAGCCTCCCCACGATCCACCTCTCCCAGCACGTACAACAACATGGTTACAACGTTCCATGGTCCTCGTTCGGAGAGGACATCTGGAACCTCGATCCGCCCCAGGCAGCTCGACTGCTGGACCAGCTCAAGGAACGGGGTGTGCCCCTGGCCGAGCTCGCCGGCACCAAGCCCTACTACGGCGTCAAGACGGGTTGCAACAAGGCATTCGTGGTCGACGACGCGACCGCCGAGGCCATGATCTGCGAGGACGCCCGGTCCGAGGAGATCCTCAAGCCCTTCCTCCGGGGCAAGGACATCCGCCGGTGGCGGACCGGGCGGCAGAAGAAGGAGTGGCTCGTCTTCGCACGCCGCGGCATCGACATGGGCCGATATCCTGCGGTCCTGCGTCACCTGCAGTCGTTCCGCGAGGCCCTCGAACCCCGCCCGAAGGACTGGGACAAGGCTTCCCAGGGGAAGTGGCCGGGACGCAAGCCAGGGCCTTATGCTTGGTACGAACTACAGGATGCCGTGGACTACTACGAACTCTTCGACAGGCCGAAGATCGTCACCAAGGATCTCACCACATACTCCTGGTTCAGCCTCGACACCAGCGGCGCCTATCCGATCAACACGTGTTATGTGTGGCCCACGGACGACCTCTACATACTGGCGTGGATGCACTCACCGCTGGCCTGGTGGCTGATGCACCGATCGCTGCAGCGGGCCATCGGCGACACATTACGGATGTTCCGCGAGCAGGTCGAGGTCCTGCCCATCGCGCCCCCCTCGGAGTCGATCCGGTCCAGCGTGAATCCATGTGTCGAGGAGATCCTCCAGATCACGGATCGCAGGCTGCGTGCCGAGGAAGACCTCACATACTGGCTCATCCACGAGTTCGGCCTGCGAAAGCCAGGGCCCCGCCTCCAGTCCCCCTCGGCCTTGAGCGAATCCGACTTCATCGACGAGGTGCGCACTCGGCGCGGCAAGCGGGCCATGGGTCCGACGGACCTCCGCAGGATACGGAACGCCTACCTCGAGACGGTCGGCCCGGTCCGGGCGGATCGCATTCGCGGCCAGGATCTCGAGGGGCGCCTGTCAGACCTCATCTGCGAGGCCCAGGGGCTCACCGACGAGGACATCACCCTGATGTGGAAGACGGCGCCGGTGAGGATGCCGATTCGCTGACACCCTCGTCGGGTCCGCGAGGACCCTTGGGCCGCTCTCCCCCTGCTGCTATGGTCGAGTCGGAGGCCCACCATGCGAAACACGTTCCTCGTCCTCTTGCTCGCCTTCCTCCTCCCCGCCTGCTCCCCCAGCGGTCAGTCCACCGACGACGACGACGTCACGGGGGACGACGACGACGCCACGGCCGATGACGACGACGTCACCGACGACGACGACGCGGTGGGCGACGACGACGACATGGGCCCGTGCGAGTCGGGCATCTGCGAGCTGACGGTGGTGGCGGCGGCGGCGGAGTGCGAAATGCTGCCCGAACCCGATCCGATGCCCGAGGGTGGTGTAGAGGTGTCCTCGCCGGGTCCGGGAGAGGTCACCGTGAAGCACTTCGACCACGGCGAGGGGTGTTGCCCGGAGATCGCAGTGACAGGCCTGGCGTACATGAACGACCAGCGGATCGAGGCGGAGTTCGAGCTCTACGACGACATGTGCGACTGCATCTGCATGCTGGACGTGCAGTACACGCTGGGGGAGGTGCCGTCCGGGACGTGGTCGGTGTTCGGACACTCGGTGGACGTCCAGTAGTACGATGTTCTCCTCGACTCGGGGAGGAGCGTTGGGTTCGCACATCCATCGATCGATCGTCATCGTCGTCGCGACACTCGTGGTGACACCTCCATCCGTAGAAGCCCAGGAGCTGGTCTGCGACGACGACGGTCGGATCTGCACCGTGTCGTCGGAACAGGCGATCCGGGATGCGGCCGCGGATCCAGCGGTCGCGGAGATCATCCTCGACGGGGACATCTGGCTCACCGAGGTGCAGGAACACGACGATGCGCTGGACATCGCCGACAGCACCGACGGCAGCGCGCGACACCTGACGATCCGATCGGGGCACGCCGAGGGCCAGCCGCCCTACATGCTGACGTCCGCGGGCATGCCCTCCACCCTGATCAAGTGCTGGGCTCACGACGCGCCGGTGGACCTCATGCTGCTGGACCTGCACATCGACGGACAGCAGGTCTGCGGGGGCGTCCTGTCCGCGATCGGGGACTGTTCGGTGGAGCTGGACTCCGCGCTGGTGAAGGGGTTCCGCCAGCAGGAGCAAGCAGGGGACGAGTTCGCGCCGCCGGCGGCTCTGTTCTGGGGAGGCAGCCCGGCGCTGGAGGTGCGGCACAGCCGCTTCGAGGACATCGAAGGTACGGCGCTGGCCGTGTCCGACGGCCAGCTGGTCGTGCGGCAATCCGTTTTCACCAATTGCCGGGGTATCAGCGGTCCAGGGGGGATCTGGATCGGCCACGGCGGCGATGTGGATCTCAGGGGCAACCTGTTCTGGGGTTGCACCACCGAGGGTGCAGGCGGCGGTGCCGTGGCTGGCCAGGGGCAGGCGGCGCTGAGCTCGCGGGCGGACACGTTCGTGGCCAACCGGGCCCACGCGGGCGGGGCCGTGTACTGGGGCGGCGGTGTTCTGTCCCTCTCCGGCGCGACCTTCGCGGGCAACGCGACGTGCACGCCGGGGAACTGCACTGCCGCGACGGTGCCCACGGACTCCGTGCCCCACGGGACGTGCAACCTCCAGTGGCTCGAAGACGGAGGCACGCAGCTCGAGGACATGGTCCTGCCGGCCATCTCCGCCGGCGAGGGCGAGGTGGGCCGGGGGGGGGCGGTCGCGCTGGATCTCACCCAGGGCGAGATGGAGACGACGGACGCGGTCAAGTGCCTGTTCCTGGCCAACCACGCGGCCGAGGGTGGCGCCGTGAGTGTCCTCGTCGAGGATGTGGCCGACGATCCGCTCGCGGGCGACACCCCCGGGTACGATCAGGGCATCGACCAGGTGCGCATCGCACACGGGACGTTCGCGGGGAATCAGGCCGACCTCGGCGCGGCTCTGTTCGCCCAGCTCCAGTCGCCCGGAATCCTCTTCCTCGGCGGCAACCTGTGGATCGACCACGAGGGCCCACCCATAGCGGCCGGCGACGCCGACTCCCGCATCCTGCTGGTGGACAACCACACCGACGGTCCTCCCCTGGACGAGGGGCTGGAGTCCGCGTACTCCCAGGGCGACACCTGCGGAGCCACGCCGGTTCTCGTCCCCTGCCCCGCCGAATGCAGCCTGGACGCGCAGATGGCGTTTTGCGGTCAGGACATCCCCGGCCAGTGGGACGACGCCACCTTGACCACGGCCCTGCACTTCGGCGAGGCCCTCTGCCCGGCCGACACCCTCGACCCCTGCGAATCCACCGGCCAGGACGCCTGCGATCCCATCGACGGCCCCTGCGTCCACGCCGCAGGCAGCGCCTGCGCCGATGGCTCCGACCCGGGCGAGGGCGATCCGTCGGACCGAGGGATGACCGGCTACCCCTGCGGCAGCGGCTTCTCCATCTCGGACTTCGACTTCGACGGCACCCCCGACATCGCCGAGTGTGATCACCTGTCCCCTGGCGACCCTCCCAGCGAGGACCCGGACCGTCACCCGTTCGCCACCGAGATCTGCAACCACCTGGACGACAACTGCGACGGGCAGGTCGACGAGGGCCTGCTCACCGAGTGGTACGCGGACGCCGACGGCGACGGTCACGCCGGTGGGGAGCCGGTGCTGTCCTGCGATCCGGTCGATGGCCTCTTCGCAGCAGCCACCGACTGCGACGACGCCGATCCCGCCACTCACCCCGACGCCGCAGAGGTCCACGACGACGGCCTCGACAACGACTGCG
>CAZLEO010000315.1:0-10827 GCA_964558555.1 uncultured Rickettsiales bacterium
ACACCTCGGCCCTGGAGTTGGCTCGGCAGGCGAAGTTGATCGCAGATGGGATTCCACGGGGATACCGATCGTTCGCGGATCAGCTGCTGAGGGCGGCGGGGGCGACGGTATTGCTGGTGGCGGAGGGGGCCAACCGAAGATCCAGGGGGAGCAAGCGGCAGCGGTTCGAGGAGGCGCAGGGTGAATGTGGCGAGGCGGCCGGGAACGTGGAGATGCTGTTGACGATCGGGTTGGTGGACGTGGCAGCGGCAGACGAGTTCGCGGATGTGGCCGGGAGGACGGGCGCGATGATTGCGGGGCTGGCGCGGCGCCTGAGGTAGGCGCCGCACCCGATCACCGCCTCAGTTCAACCCGCGGTCCGACCGGTGGAAGTACGAGTAGCGGATGAGGGCGTCGGTGCCGTGGCAGGTGGTGCAGGTGGTCTTCCAGTCGTCGCGGCGGAGCTTGCGGGTGGTGGCGCCGGGCTCGGGGCCGTGGACGACGTGGCAGCTGGTGCAGGCGAACTCACCGGTGACGCCGGCGGGGAGGAGGGTGCCGTCAGCGGTGTAGAGGGGGAGCTGGGGATCGGCACCGGAGGGGGGGATGATCTCGCGGTTGGGGTGATCGAAGTGCGCGACGCGGGGGGCCTGCATGGTGTCGGCCGTCGGGTGGTGGCAGGCGAGACACTTACGTGAGGCCGGGTTGGCGTCGGGGGCGACGTCGTCGCCGGTGTACACGTCGCCGGTGGCGGGGTGGCAGTCGAGGCAGCGGGCGTCGCCGTGTCCGCCAGCGGCGGCCCTGGCCCGCTGCTCCTCGTGGCAGGAGCCGCAGTCCGAGGAGTCGAGCACGGCCTGTCCGTGGAGCTCGTGGCAGTCCGAGCACGACTCTTCGGGGTGCCAGCGGTCGCCGTGTTCGGCGCGGTCGTGGCAGGCCTCGCAGGAACCGTCGGCGCCGCCGCGGAAGCGCAGCAGGCTGCCCGATGCGGAGTCGTGGACGTCGTGGCAGCTCAGACAGGTGAGCCGGCCGTCGTCGCCGACGAGGCCGCCCGCGTCCGCGGTGGCGGCGAGGACGGTCGCGTCGGCCGGGGCGTCCATGGGATGTGACCGCGGCCCGGTCCCGGAGTGGCAGGCCGCGCACAGCCGCGCGTTGGAGACCACGAGCAACGGCTCGGACGCGGCGCCGTGGGGCGTGTGGCACATCAGACACGTCGTGCGCTCGGGCAGGGCCGAGCGGCGACCCAGCAGGACCTCGGCGTTCCAGCGATCCTCGATGGGGCGGTCGAGGGCGTGCCCCCGCGTGGCGTTCGAGGGGACCTGGGCGACGTGACAGGTCTCGCACCGACCGTCGGTCACCTCGATCTCCTGTCGAGCCTCATCCCCGCCGTGGATGCGGTGACACGAGGCGCAGCGGAGGTCGCCACGGTCGGTCACGGAGATGGATGGATCCACCGGGTCCTCGAGGTCCAGGATGTGCTGCCGGGACATCGGATCCCAGTTGCCCGGGTTGGTCCGCCGCGTCCCGTCGTGGCACTGCCGGCACAGGGCGGACGGATCGTCGTTGCCGAGCGCGCCGCGTTCCCTGCGCAGCAGCGACGACGGATGGGGGAGGTCGCCGGTCCGGAGATCGTGGTGGCCCGGCGTCACCGTGTAGACGGCGCCAGCGGCCGCGTCGGCGACGAACAGGTCCGCCCCGGCGCGGGCCAGGCCGAGGGGGTGGTCCAGCTGCAACGGGCCTTCCTCGTCGGCGAGCATGCTGACGAACTGGCCATCAGGGGTGATCACCTGGATGGTGCCGATCTGGGTGTCCAGCACCGCCAGGTCACCGTCTGCGAGGACGGCCACGTCCTTGGGCTTGCCGAACCTGGCCTCGCCCACGCCGAGCTGGCCCAGCACGGCGACGGTGTTCCCCTGCGCGTCGATGTGGTGCACGCATCCACCGAGCGCCTCGGTCACGTACACGCCGCCTTCGCCGTCCGCGTCCAGACCCCTGGGGGCGGACAGGCCCGAGCCTGCGTCACCGCCCACCTCGAGGATGTCTGCGCGGTCGGCGGACACTCGCAGCAGCCGGTCGTCCGCCGAGGCGCTGATCCAAAGGGCGCCGTCCCCCGCCGCCGCGACGTCGGTGGGCCTCGCGCCCACGGGCAGCGCCACGGTCTCGAGGATCGCGCCGTCCGCCTCGGCCAGGAGGAGCACGCGGGTGTTCCCGGTGTCGGCCACCCAGATTCCTGACGCGGAGGCCCCCAGCCCTTGCGGATGATCGAGGCCGGCGTCGACGGTCCACAGGACCTCCCCGCCGCGGCCGAACATCGCCACCGTCCCCGCGGCCGTGTCCGTCACGGCGAGCCGGTGGAGGCCGACGGCGGCGACGGCGGAAGGTTCCCTGAGGCCGTCCACGATCACGTCGGGGGAGATCGCCTGGGATCGCTCCTGCGCCACCACGATCCCCGCGGCCACGGTGAGCGCCGCGAACACGGCCCACCGCGCAGCACCGCCGCACCTGCGCCACGCCAGGGGCATCATGGCGCGTCCTCCGCGCCGAACACGTCCATGTCCTTGGTCCTCATGGTCGAACCGGGGCGGATGCGTTCCCTGCCGGCCTCGCGGCGCTGCACGCTGTCTCGCAGCAGCATGTTGGCCATACCCCGCGGGCTGGCCACGGTCTCGAGGTGGCACTGGGCACAGGGCGCCGCGTCGTGGGGGTGGATGGGGACCTGGTCCACGTGGCAGGTCTCACAGCTGGCGACCTGCAGCACCTCGGTCTGCTCGTCGGTGTGACAGACCGAGCAGTCGATCTCGGGTCGCGCGATGCGGTGGTGGCAGCCCAGGCACGTCTGATCCGCCAGCGCGGGTTCCGGGAGATCCGCGGCCCAGCCCGGCGCGCCGAGCCCGATCGTGCCGAACAGGGCGGTGACGTACTCCTCGGTGCCGTATACGTGGCACGCGTGGCAGATCGAGGTGTAGTCCGGGCTGTGGGGCATCGTCGCCCGCGTCAGGACCTCTTCGGCGTCGTGGCAGGACGCACAGAACTCCTGGGGATCGTGGACCGCATCGAACCGGCGGTCGCCGGCCACGCCACCGACGGTGAATCCCACGGCGACGAATCCCACGGTCACCAGGCGTGCGCGTCTCACCAGCTTCCTCCGTGGGGGAGGTAGAGACGCAGCCACTGGATGGTGAAGACCAGCCAGAACCCGACCAGGCCGCTCGCGATCCCGAGGCCGGCTCCCACGAGGAGACGGGTCCAGAGGCGTCGTGGGGCTCCCATGGCTCCGGGCGCTCGGTGATCGGGGGGGTCCGTGGGGGCGGTGGCCCCCATACGCGACAGCAGGACCTGCTGGTCGATGATGGTGGAGCCCGTGTGGCACTTGCCGCAGCGGACGGTGTCGAGCTCGAAGCCGTGGACTCGCGTGGCCAGGTCGTGGAAGGACGGCGGAATCCCGTGGCAGGCGATGCACTCCACCGTGCCGTGGCCATGGCCGTCGGGCACCCGGGGCGTGGAGATCGCGGCGGCGCCGAACTCGCTCACCACGGCCTCCTGGAAGGACTCGTCCGCCCAGGTCAGGTCCAGCTCCGCGACCTCCTGCCGCACGCTCCCCGACGCGCCGGTGGGCTCGGAGAGGGCCAGGCCCTCCTCGAACCGGTGGCACCCCATGCAGCAGTCGCGGCCCCGCTGGCATTCGTCCGTGGGCACGGGGTGGCCCAGCAGGGGCCTGGGGTCATGGGCCCGGTGGCAGTCGACGCAGTCGTCGATGGACTTGTTCAGGGGGAGGTGGACCGCGGGATCCACCTGCGGGAAGGTCACCGGACGGGCCTGCATCTGCAGGTGGCAGGTGACGCACGAGACCGGCTCGGGGAACGCCAGGGCCGACTCACCGGCGGTGTCCTCCAGCGCAGCGGCGTGGCGTCGCTCCATCTCCTCGCGAACCGTGGCCATCTCCTCGCGCGCGAGCTTCACCGAGGTGGCCTCGAGGGTGTGGTGGCGCACCTGATCGTGGCAGGTGACGCACCTCGCGGCGTGGCTGCGGCGCTGGGAGTGGCAGGTCACGCACGCGATGTCCGCGTGGCGCGACGTGACGGGCGCCGCGTCGAGGGCCGGGTGGCACCGTGAGCTGGCACAGGTGGTCTCGTTGAGGGAAGCGCCGAGCTCGGTGGCCTCGGCGGGCGGCAACAGGATGGCCTGGCGCAGCGCGGCGTAGCGAAGCCCGGCGACGGCGATCACCAGGCAGACCACGGCGATGGCGGCCAGGCGGAAGAGCGACCGGATCCAGCGGCGCTCCTGGGCGAGCAGGTCTTCGCGCATCTCAGGTCAACCCCGCGGAGAAGTAGTAGTAGAAGTGCGGCTGCGTACCGAGCTCCTCGCGGAGCTGGATGGTCCTGACGCGGTGGACGATGTAGTTCACCTCGGCGGCGGGGTCGTTGACGTCCCCGAACTTGCGGGCTCCCACCGGGCAGACGGTCACGCAGGCGGGATCGTGCCCGGCGCGGGTGCGCTGGACGCAGTACGTGCACTTCTCGACCACCCCGTACATGCGCGGGCGGTTGCCCAGGTAGTGCATGCCCAGGTTGACGTCCTCGGCGGGGAGCGTCGGGTGGCCCCAGTTGAACTTGCGGGCGGCGTACGGGCACGCCGCCATGCAGTAGCGGCAGCCGATGCACCAGTCGTAGTCCACCACCACGATGCCGTCGGGTTCCTTCCAGGTGGCCTTGACGGGGCAGGCCCGCACGCACGAGGGGCTCTCGCACTGCTGGCAGCCGACGGGCATGTAGTACTGGCCGTCGTCGTGCTCCTGGGGCGGCGTCTCGTACGTCTCGGTCTCGTGCAGCGTCCAGATCTTGAGGTGGTGCGAGCGCAACATCGTGATCCAGTAGATGGCTGGATCGCGGCTGGGGTTGTTCTCCTGGAAGCAGGCCTCGCGGCAGCGGCCGCAGCCGATGCAGGCCGAGAGATCCAGCGTCTGGGCCCAGCGGACGCCTTCGGGGGCGCTCGAAGTGGAGATCTCGGGACGCACCTCGAAGCGCGCCAGGACGTCGTCCTCGATCCGACGCAGAGCCACGGCCAGCTGATCGTCGTTCATGTCCCGGTAGTGGGGCTGCGTCAGGGGCAGCACGTACCGCTCCAGGGATGCGCATCCTCCGGCCGTGGTGACCACGGCGCCGGCGAGGGTCGCCTTGACGAGATCCGCCAGCAGCGACCGGCGCGTCAGGAGAGCCTGGCGTCTGCGACCGGGGTGAGGGGGGGCTGGGCGACTCATGACTGCTCCGGTGCGGCGTCGGATCGGGAGCGTCGGATCGTCAGCTGCTCGCTGATGTCCGACTCCATGGAGAAGTTGCCGTTGAGCACGGCGATGGCGACCTTGACCATCGCGGTGAACAGCAGGAACCCCAGGCCGAAGATGGCCATGGAGACCAGCAGCTCCGAGATGCTCGGGTGGTACACGTAGATCTGACCCAGCGAGTCCGGGGTGAAGCCGGGGATGACCAGGGCGATCCCCTTCTCGATGTAGACCCCCGCGTAGATCATCACGGCGCCCGCGTTGAGCGTGATCGCGTTCTTCCGGGTCTTCGGGATCAGGAAGAGCAGGAAGGCGACGACGCTGAACACGAGGGAGGCCCACCCGTACGGCACGATGGCCCGGTCCTCGCCGATGCCCGAATAGAGGTACTCGTGGTGGACCAGGTGGTGCGTCCCCGAGTAGTACTCGCGGAACACCTCGGCGCCCAGCAGGAACAGGTTGATGGCCATGGCGTAGGCCATCAGCTCGGCGATCTTCCACAGGGCCTCGTCCTTGATATCCAGACGCGCATAGCGGCGCAGGACCTGCAGCAGGATGAGGATGATGGCGGGCCCCGAGCAGAACGCCGAGGTCAGGAAGCGCGGCGCCAGGATGGCGGAGTTCCAGTAGGGCTTGGCAGGCAGACCCGCGTAGAGGAACGCCGTGACCGTATGGATCGAGACCGCCGCCGGGATGGACAGCAGGATGAACGGCAGCACGTACTTGCTGTGCTCGCGCTTGGTGTACTTGCGGTACACCACGTGCGTGGCGATGAGGAAGTTCAGAACGAGGTACACGTTGAGGACGATCACGTCCCACGACAGCAGCGACACCGGCAGGTTGAGGTGCCCGAGCATCGGGATGAGGTGCCAGGCCCGCTCCGGGTGACCGATGTCCACGACCACGAAGCCGATGCACATGACGATGGCCGACACCGCGAGCAGCTCGCCGATGACGACGATCTCCTTGATGGGTTTCCAGTGGTAGATGTACGCGGGGATCACCAGCACGACGGCCGCGGCCGCCACGCCCACGAGGAAGGTGAAGTTGCCGATGTAGAATCCCCACGACACCGGATCCCGCATGTTCGTGGTCGCGAGCCCATGGGTGAGCTGTCGCAGATAAGTCGCACCACCGATCGCCATCAACGTGCACAGCAGCGCGATCCACGCCCAGTAGGCCTTCCCGCCGGTGAGCACGATCTTCAGGCTGCCGGCCACGAACCGGAGGAAGAACGCCACGGTTGCTCCTGCTCGAGCCCGGCTCCCCCGTTCCAGGCCCGATAGTCTATAGAAATAGTAGAATTAAATAAACTGTATCACCCTCACGAGCCGCGGAAAGGGCTTTCCTGGTGCCCGTGACGAACCTGTGACACTCGATGGCTCCAGACGGCCTAGATTATCCCTGGAGGCGAATCCATGAACGCACCCCCCACCGAGCTCCCCATCGCCCTGGCAGGTTGTGACTTCCGCGTCGCGCCGTCGAGAATCCGATCTCGGCTGGCGATGGCGCCGGACGAGGTGAGGCAGCTGGCGGACGAGCTCCAGAGGGGTGGTTGGGCCGACGGGATCGCGGTCCTGGACACCTGCAACCGCAACGAGTGGATCGTCTCGAGCCGTCAGGCCGGCTGGGTGGCGGAGCTGCTTGCTGCGCGGATGCTGGACCGCCTGGAGCCGGAGGACCGAGCCTCCATCCAGCCCTACGTCCTGCAGGGCACCCAAGCCGCGCGGCATGTGTTCCGGGTGGTCATCGGACAGGAGTCCCTCGTCGTGGGTGAGCGCCAGATCGCGGCGCAGGTCTTCAAGGCGATGGAGGCGTCGCGCCGCATGGGCTGCACGGATCGACTCCTCAACGGCCTCGGACCCATCGCGGGTCGGCTCGCCCGCATCGCTGCGCAGCGCGGCTGCGTCTGCACGTCCGCGGTGGGTGTCCACAGCCTCGCGCGGGACTACCTGGCCGAGGCGCTGGCAGACCGCGACGTGGTCCGGATCGCGGTGGTGGGCCTGGGGATGATCGGTCGCCGGATGGTCGGGCTGCTCGAGGCGGACAGCCGATTCGAGGTCGTGCGCGTGAACAGGACCGTTCCCGAGGGCGCTGACGTCAGGGCGCTGTCCGACCTGCCGCAGGTCCTCGCGGAGGTGGACGCGGCGGTGCTGTGCTCGGCCGCGCCCGACCCGGTGGTCCGGGCCGACGTGCTCCCCGGGGCGACCCACGAGGATGGGCTGCTCGTCGTGGACATCGGCATCCCGGCGCAGGCCAGCGCGCGCGGAGTCGAGGGGCGCGCGCGGGTGGTGGGGCTCGACGAGCTGGTCGAGTTCCACGCTCAGCGGTCGTCCAACGACGTCTGCAACGACTCCGCCGACAGGCTGGTGGACCGTGCCCTGGACGAGCTGAGACGGTTCGCCGCCGAGCCGGCGTACACCGGAATCCTGCAGGTGGTACAGGACCGCCACCGGCAGCTGTGCGGCGACGTGCTGCCCGGGCTGCTGCAAGATCGTCTCCCCGATCTGCCGTCCCAGCAGCGGGAGGAGCTGGAGGCCGATCTGCGCGCCGCCCTGAACGGGTACACTGGGGACCTGCTTCGGAGCATCCGGGAGAGCTCCCAGCTGGGAGGGCCGGGTTAGGCCGAGGCAGGGAGGCCGCCTTGCCGCGCATCCAGGGATACCACCTGCTCTTCGTCGCCGCGCTGGTGATGCTCGTCAGCCTCGGTGCGTGGTGGACGATCTTCCTCGGCCGCGCCATCGGCAACGAGCGGAGCGCCGGGGAGGCGGAGCTCCGACACGCCGCCCACCTGGCCGCCGTGCTCATCGGCCACGGGGAGCCCCCCGACGACATGACCATCCTGCCGGGCTCGGTCTCGCTGGAGCTGCTCGCGTGCGAGGACAGCCTGCCCGGGGATCTGTCCGTTCCAGCCATGCCGAAGCACGCCCGCCTGTGTGTCCGGCCGACCCTCGACCAGATCGAGGCCCTCGAGGAACGTCACGACCGTCGCCGACACATGGTGGTGGGGGAGGGGACCGTGATGTTCCTGGCGCTGGGGGTGGTGTGGCTGATGCTGCTGCGCATGGTGCGCCAGGAGCGCCGCCACCGCACCCGCATGGAGTCGTTCATCCACGCGGTCACCCACGAGATGAAGACCCCCCTGGCCGGCATCATGACGTTGCTGGAGACCGCCCTGTCGGGGCGTATCCCCGCCGACGCCCAGCCGCGCCTGTTCACCCTGGGGCTGAAGGAGGCGGAGCGGCTCGAGCACGGGATCGAGAACGTGCTGCTGGCCGGCCGCATCCGGTCGGGCTACCACCGCGTCGAGCTGCGCGAGATCGACGTGCGCGAGGAGATGGAGGCGCTGGCCGAGCACCGGCGCCGCACCTTGCTGGACCGGCCCGAGGCGCTGGAGCTCGTCTGGGAGGGGGACGAACCGCTGCGCGCCTCTGCGGATCCGGATATGCTTCGGGTCGTGCTGGAGAACCTGGTGGACAACGGCTTCAAGTACGGCGGCGTGGAACCGCGCGTCGTGCTGCGGGTCCGCGCGGAGGCGGCGGAGGTCCACATCCGCGTGGAGGACGACGGGATTGGCTTCGAGCCGGGCGAGGCCGAGGACCTGTTCCAGCCGTTCCGCAGGAACATGAAGGACGGCCACGGCGCGTCCCACGGCACGGGACTCGGCCTGTCCATTGCCAGGACGCTGAGCCGGGACATGGGCGGGGACCTGACGGCCCACAGCAAAGGCCCCGACCAGGGAGCGTGGTTCCTCGTCACCCTTCCTCGCGTGCCGGAGGGCAAGTGAGCCGGCTCCTGCTGATCGAGGACGACGAACTCGTCGGGACCATGATCCGCATGAACCTCGAGGCCGAGGGGCACGAGATCCACTGGTGCCGGGACGGTGACGAGGGCCTGCAGTGGGGGATGGAGCAGCACTTCGATCTCATCCTGCTGGACATCTCCCTGCCCGGGATGGACGGTCTGCGGATCCTGGGGTCTCTGCGGAGGCGTGAGGTGGGCACGCCGGTGCTCATGATCACGGCGCGGTCCGATGTGGACTCCAAGGTGCACGCCCTGGATGCCGGTGCCGACGACTACCTGCCCAAACCCTTCGAGCTGGCCGAGCTGCTCGCGCGAGTGCGCGCTCTGGTCCGCCGCTCCACGGCCCAGCGCGAGATCCCGTCGAGCCGGCTCGTCCGGTTCGACGGCTTCGAGGTGAACCTCGACACGCGCGTGGCGATCACGCCCCACGGTGAGGTGACGCTGTCGGAGAAGGAGGCCGCCATCCTCGGCATGCTGGTTCGTGGCGGCGGGCAGACCGTGACCCGCACCGAGATCCTCGAGGAGGTGTGGGGCATGGACAGGTTCCCGGTGGAGCGGACCGTGGACAACTACCTGCTGCGGTTGCGCAAGATCTTCGAGGCGGACCCAACGCGGCCCCGTCGCATCCTGACGGTCCGCGGCGAGGGATTTCGCTTCGTCCCGCCTCACTGACCTCTGTTCGACGTCCTGCTCCACCACTGACGGAAATCCGTTATTCACGACGGTTCGTCGCCGATCGACGCCCTTGCGCGCCCGCAGGCCACCGGCTCGGTGTCCCTCGCATCGCTCGACGTGGCCCCTTTGGGTCCCGTGCCGGCTGCGGCACGGTTCCTGCAGAACACGGCCACGATCAATTGCATCGAGAGGACACCATGGATCGCCTCAAGACCCTGGTCGCGCTTGGTACGTGGATCGGACTGTGGGTAGCCTGTCCCTCCACCGCGGTGGCGTACGACACCTACAACAACGGCTGTGCAGCCTGTCACGGCTCCTTCATCACCTCTCCGTACACATCCCCCACCGGGGAGGTGTACCCGTCGTCGAACCACGACCTGCACCAGCTGGCCACGCAGATGGACGCCAGCTGCGGCCTGTGCCACACGACGGACGACGGCTACGACCCGCTGACGGCCACCTCGGACGGGACCGGGGACACCGACGGATACGGCTGCGCCGGTTGCCACGGGGAGCTCGTCGGATCGGACGCACTGGGCTACGGGGTGCGGGCGCATCACATCGTCGTGGGAGCGGGCACCTGCCAGGTCTGCCACCCCGGCGACGGGACCCCGGCGCCCGAATCCGTGCCGCCGCCCTACTACGGCTCGGTGGACACGGCAGTGAACCACCCGTGCAACGACGACGTGGACACCTCCGAGGACTTCAGTGGCAACGGCTGGGGGATGGACAACGACGGGGACGGGCTCTACGACGGGCTGGACCCGGACTGTGGCGCCGGTGTCTGCACCGACCTGGACGGCGACGGGTTCGGCTACCCGGGTGACGCGAGCTGCCCCGGTGGCGTCACGCCCGACTGCGACGATACCGATGCGACGATCAACCCCGCCGCCCCCGAGGACTGCGCGGACGGCGTGGACAACGACTGCGACGGGAACGTGGACGGCGCCGATCTGGAGTGCCTGGGCGACGACGACGACAGCGCCGGGGACGACGACGACATGGGTGACGACGACAGCGCCGGCGACGACGACGACATGGGCGACGACGACATGGGCGACGACGACATGGGCGACGACGACATGGGCGACGACGAC
>CAZLEO010000316.1:0-10746 GCA_964558555.1 uncultured Rickettsiales bacterium
CCACGAACGCCGTGCGGATGCGCCGGCCCTCCTCGGTGCGCACCGGGATGTTCTGAAGGTTGGGATCGCTGCTGGACAGGCGCCCGGTGGCGGCCACGGTCTGGTTGTACGACGTGTGGATGCGCCCGGTGTGGGGGTTGACCAGCCGCGGCAGCACGTCCAGGTAGGTGGACTTGAGCTTCATCCGCTCGCGGTAGTCCAGGATCTCGCCGGGCAGCGCGCTGTCCGTGCGCCCGGCCAGGGTGTTGAGCACCCGCGCGTCCGTGGACGGGCCCGACTTGGTCTTGCGGATCACCGGCAGCCCGAGCTCCTCGAACAGGATCACGGCCAGCTGCTTGGGGCTGTTGATGTTGAACTCGCGGCCCGCCAGCTCGTAGATGCGCTTCACCGACCCGTCGATGGCGGCGCCCACCTCGGCGCCCATGGCCTCGAGGCGGTCCACGTCCACCCCCACGCCCCACTCCTCCATGTCCGCCAGCACCCCCACCAGGGGCACCTCCACGTCGCGGTACAGGTCGGTCAGCCCCAGGTGCTCCAGCCTCGGCGCCAGCTTGCGGTGCAGCAGGTAGGTGACGTGGGCGTCCTCGGCCGCGTAGTCCCGCGCCTGCTCCAGCGGCACCGAGGCGAAGGTGTCCTTCTTCGGGTCCGACACGACCTCCTTGAACGGGATCATGGGGTGCTGCAGGTGGGTCAGGGCCAGGTCGTCGAGCTTGTGGGTGCGGCGCGCGGGCTGGATCAGGTAGTCCGCGACCATGGTGTCGCCCACGATTCCGCGGGTCTGGATCCCGACGCGCCGCAGCACGATGACGTCGTACTTGGCGTTCTGGGCGACCTTGGGCCGGTCCGGGTCCTCGAGGATCGGCCGCAGCGCCGCCACCACCTCGTCCAGGGGCAGCTGGGCGGGGCAGCCCAGGTAGAAGTGTCGCACCGGCACGTAGTACGCCACGTCGTCGTCCGCGCACAGGCTGATCCCCACCAGGTCCGCCTCCATGGGAAGCAGACCCGTGGTCTCGGTGTCGAAGGCGATGAGATCGGCGCCGGCGAGCTCGGCGACCATGGCGTCGAGGCCCTCGCGATCGAGGACCAGGCGATACCCGTCCCGGGACAGCCCCTCCAGCCGGGCGCCCACGGAAGGGAGCAGCTTCTGGAAACCGTAGCGCTCGAACAGCTCCTTGAGCGGGCCCGGCTGCCGCGGCGGGAAGTCCATGGCGAGGTCCGCCAGCGTGGCCTCCACCGGTACGGCGCGCTCGATGGTGGCCAGCTGCCGGCTGAGCAGGGCCTGGTCCTTGTTCTCGGCCAGGTTGCGCTGCATGGCCGGGCCGCGCACCTCGTCGATGTGCTCGTACACGCCCTCGATGGTGGCGTAGTTCTCGATCAGCGCGCGCGCCTTGACCAGGCCCACCTTGGGCACGCCGGGGATGTTGTCGGAGCTGTCCCCCATCAGGCCGAGCACCTCGGGGACCGCGGCCGGGGTGCAGCCGAACCGCTCCTTCACCTCGGCCTCGCCGATCTCCTCGTCCTTCTTGGGATCGAAGATCCGGATGCGCTTCGTCACCAGCTGCTGCAGGTCCTTGTCGCCGGTGACGATCCACACGTCTGCGTCGTCGCCGAATCGCTGGGCCAGGGTGCCGATGACGTCGTCGGCCTCGTAGTCGGGCACGTTGAGGTAGGTGAGCCCGAGCGCCTCGACCAGGGATTCGAACAGCGGGAACTGATGCTGCAGATCGCGGGGCATGTCCGGACGGTGGCCCTTGTACTCGGGGTAGATGCGGTTGCGGAAGGAGCCACCCTTGGGATCGAAGACCACGGCCATGTGCGTGGGCTCGCGCTCGCGGATGAGCTTGAGCAGCATGTTCACGACCCCGAACAGGGCGTTGACGGGTTCACCGTGGCTGTTGGTCAGCCCGGGTACGCCGAAGAACGCGCGGAACGCGAGGTTCGAACCGTCCAGCAGGTACACGCGATCGGTCATGGTTGGTCGTCCTCCTGCGCCTCGAAGGGGCGCGAGAACAGCACGAACGCCATGGAGGGCCGCCGGGAGCCCTGCTGCATGGCGAAGTGGAAGCCGTCGAACTCCCACCCCTGCGCCGCGGCGTCGTTGAGGATCCCCTCGAGCGTCGCGTCGTCCACCTGCGCCGTCTCCACCACCTTGTAGGTCACGGACATGCTCGGTCCTCCGGCTGCGTCTGACCAGGGAAGAGCGCATCGTAACACGCGCGCAAAACCCTATTTGACCGCCCACGTGCGCGAATCTACACTCCGGCCGATGTCCCGCCACCTGCCGGCGCTGGCGTGTTTGGCGCTGGCCTTTCTCCCCCTGCTGCTGGCCGGCTGCCGCAAGAAACCGCCCCAGCCCATGCCGGAGCACGACTGCGTCGGGTGGCTCGAGGAGAACTTCGGCCCCCAGCGCAGCTACGTGGTCGCCCTGCAGCCCCTGGGTGGCGACAACGTGTTCGCGCCCGAGATGCTCGAGACCGTGGACCTGGTGACCGCGCGGCTGGAGGACGCCCAGACCGGCTACGACCTGGCGATCCGCTCCATCACCACCTCGCCGCTGTTCGAGACCACCCCCACGGGCATGAACACGGTGCGCATCCGCGACCAGCTGCCCGTGGAGCCCCCCGACGCGGCACGCTACCGGGCGCTGCTGTACTCGTACGAGTTCGCCGTCGGCGCCGGCGTCGACCCCATCGGCTCCACCACGTACATCCACCTGCCGCACGGCAACTTCGAGGGCGTGGACGTGGACGCGCTCATCGCCGAGATCCGCGTCGAGATCCACGACAAGATGATGATCTCGGTGGACGGGACCCCCGCCGCGGACCGCGTCGACTACCGCGAGGTGTCCAACCGCGGCCCCAGCGCGGACACGGTGTGGGTGGTGTTCAGCAGCGAGGAGCCGGGCGACGTCAAGACCCCGGCGTTCCTGCGCGCGCTGACGGTGTTCCAGAACCGCATCGAGGCGATGCCCGAGGTGTCCGAAAGCTACTCGGTCGCCGAGGACGTGATGTTGACCCGGCGCGCCGTGCGCAAGGGCAACCCCGCCGACTACCGCCTGCCCACCAAGCAGGCGGAGATCAACCAGCTGTTGATGATGTACCAGCTCAGCGGAAACGTGGACGACTTCGGGGAGCGGCTCTCCTCCGACGGCAGCGCCACCGTGGTCCGCGTCAACCTCCCGGTGCTCAAGGACTTCGTACGCAAGGGGACCGTGCGCAAGATCGCGCAGTTCGCCCGCGAGGGCTTCCCCCTAGGAGTGACCTCCGCCGTATGCTCAGAGTGATCCTCGCCTCGACCGCCCTGCTCGTCCTGGCGGTCTCCTCGCCCGCGTCCGCCGCCGACTGGACCGACGACGCGCGCATCGACCGCTGGTTCGCCGACCTCGAGCGGAACGCGCGCACATCCGCGGCGCTGCCCGCCCTGGTCCACCTGGACGCGCACCAGGAGTACACCGACGTGGCCCCCCGCCTGGACGTCGCCGCCGAACGGCTGCTCTCGCGGCCCTCCACGGACCCCGTGGTCGCCGCCCGCCTGCACGAGTGGCTGGGCACTCGATCGACCCGACGCGGAGACGCCGACGCCGCGCGGCTGCACTTCCTCGCGGCCGGGCACCTCCCCGACTGGGCGACCCTGGGCCCCTACCCCAACTACGGCGGGGCGTCCATGGGCCGCGTGGTCGGCCCGGAGGTCCCCGACTGCGCCGAGGGGTGCGAGCACGAGGGCCGTGACATGGCCTGGATCGAGCGCCCGGGATTCGGTGCGCACGGCATGATCAACCTGGGCGCCTGCATGGAGGAGCGCAGCGACACCATCGCATTCGCCCGCACCTTCGTGCACGTGCACGAGGACACCCCCGCCGCCCTGTACGTGGGCGGCGACGACGGCATCGTCGTCGAGCTCGGCGGTCGCGTGGTGCTGCGGGAACTCCAGCGGCGCACCCCCGAACCCGACCAGCAGGCCGTGGGGGTGGTCCTGCCCGCGGGCTGGAGCGAGCTGCGGCTCAAGAGCGGCCACGAGCGGGGGACCTGGGGCGTCTACCTGCGCGTCACCCAGCCCGACGGGCGACCGCTGATCGGGCTGACCGTGCAGGCCGCGCGCCCCGACGCCCTCGCGGCGGCGCACGAGCGCCACGTCAAGGTCTACGACCCCGTGGCCGAAGCCCTGGCCGCGGCAGAGTTCAAGGACGCCGACGCCGACGCCCTGGCGCTCGCCGCCACCCTGGCGGTGAGCACTGGCGTGCTGGACCGCCGCGACGAGGCCGCCGTGCAGCTGCTGCGCCGTGCGTCCGAGCAGCGGCCCGACGATCCGGAGCTGCTCATCGCCCTGGCCGAGGAGTCCGACGAGCCCGAGGAGCGGCTCCAGTGCATCCGCCGCGCGCTGGACCTGGCCCCGGACATGTCCGCCGCGCACCTGGCCCACTACCGCTACCTGCGGGCGCAGGGCAACCGCCGGGACGACCTGCCCGCGCTGGAGCGCGCCGCTGCCGCCCCGTCCGCCCTGGGAGCCCGCCGCGCGCTGGCCAGCGAGCTCGGCGACATGGGCGCCGTCGAGGCCGCCATCGACCTGCTGGAGCGCACGGCCGAGCACCACCCCGACGCGACCACGATCCAGGTCCAGCTCGCCCAGCAGTGGCTGGATCTGGGCAACGAGCAGCGCGCCCTGGGCCACTACGACCGCGCCCTGGCCCTGGCCGACATGGCCAGCACGCGATCGCGCCGCATGGGCCTGCGCCGTGAGGCCGGCGACGTGGACGGCACCCTCGACGACGCGCGGCTGCTCGCCGGACGGTTCCCCCACGCCATCCGCTATCACAAGGGCCTGGCGCGGGAGCTGGAGCGGGCCGGCGACCTCGAGGGGGCGGCCGAGCACCTCCGGGCCGTGATCCCCCGGTTCCCCGACGCGGCGTCCCTCCACCGCGAGCTGGGCGACGTGCTGCGCCGCCTCGGCCGCGACGACGAGGCCGTCGAGGCGTGGAACCTCAGCCTCGCGCTGCGGCCCCGCGATCCCGCGCTGGAGCAGTACATGCGGTTCATCGAGGGAGACGCCGATCCCCTGCGGCAGCGGTGGCGCGTGGACCCGTGGTCCCTGCCCACCGAGCCGACGGACCCCACCCTCGTGGAGGGCGCCCCCGCCCGCGTGCTGCTGCTCAACCGCGCCATCCAGGTGTTCCCCAACGGCTCCGATCAGGAGTACATCCAGCAGGTCATCCAGGTGGACTCGGAGATGGGCGGCCGGGCCTTCGAGGTCCTGTCCATGAGCTACGACCGCGACCGGGAGCGCCTGCGCGTGGTCAGCGCCGACGTGCTCCACGCGGACGGGACCGTGTCGGCGGCCAGCCGGGTGTGGGACGAGAGCGGCGTGAGCAAGGCCGCCGGCGCCTACTACCACGTCTACGTCAAGCAGGTGGCCTTCGACCAGCTGGGGCCGGGCGACCGCGTGCACGTGGAGTACCGCCGCGAGAGCCGCGAGAAGCGCAACCGCTTCAACGAGTTCTTCGGCACCATGGCCCCGCTGCAGAACTGGGTCCCCACCCTCGACGCGCGCGTGCACATCGCCGTGCCCGAGGAGATGGAGCTGTTCTGGGGCGGCCGGGGCGTGTCGGAGGCGGGTGCGGCGGTCGAGGGCGGCATGAACCTGCACTCCTTCGTCACCGGCGAGCTGCCCGCCCTGGCCAGCGAGAGCCACGGCGCGGGGTACTACGAGGAGGGCGCCTACCTCTCGGCCACGAACTTCGAGTCCTGGGACCGGGTGGCCTCGTGGTGGCTGGACCTGTCGCGGGAGCAGTTCCGCCTCGGCGAGGAGGGCGAGCGCATCGCCGCCGAGCTGGCCGAGGGCAAGGGGGGGACCGAGGAGATCGTCGCGGCCGTGTTCGAGTACGTGGTGCGCAACACCCACTACGTGGGCCTGGAGTTCGGCATCCACGGCTGGAAACCCTACGAGGCCCGGCAGGTGCTGGAGCGCGGCTACGGCGACTGCAAGGACAAGGCGACGCTGCTCGTGGCCCTGCTCGGCGCCGCAGGGGTCGAGGGAGAGATCGTCTTGCTGCAGACCGTGGCAGGCGGCAAGGCCGAACCGCAGCCCGCCAACCTGCACATGTTCAACCACGCCATCGCCTACGTGCCCGAACTGGACCTGTACCTGGACGCCACGGCCGAGTACACGCCGCTGGAGTCCCTGCGCTGGGACGACCAGGGGGCCCACGCCCTGCACGTCGCCCTGGACGGCCGCTCCGAGCTGCGGGAGATCCCCCTGTCCACGCCCGCGGACAACCACACCCTGTCGCACACCACCGTCGAGCTCGACGCCAACGGGTACGCCGTGTTCCGCGAGCACTGGGTGGAGGCGGGGCTGCAGGTGGCCGAGATCCGCCACGCGTTCCACGACGACTCCACCCGGCTCGAGGACCTGGAACACAACTACCAGGGACGCATCCCGGGGGTGCGCCTCACGTCGGTGGAGGTGGAGGGGTTCGACGACCTGCGCAACGAGCTGGTCATCGAGGTGGCCGGTCAGATCCCCGCGCTGGCGCGCCTGGACGGCGAACGCATGCGCGTGCCCGTGACCCTGTTCCCCGACGAGCTGGGCGTGAACATGGCCCCGGAGGGGGCGTCGAGCCGGCGCACCGACCTGGTGCTGCGCCTGCCCACCTCGGCGGAGATCGACACCACGATCGTGCCGCCGCCGGGCATGGCGGTCGACCAGCTGCCGGATCCCGTACGCCTCGACACCACCCACGCCACCTACCTGCAGGAGGCGAGGCTGGAGGACGGCCGCGCCGTGGTGCACATCGAGGTGGTGTACAAGGACCGCCGCGTCCCGCTGGAGGACTACGCCGAGTTCCGGGAGTTCTGCCTCGCCGTGGACCGGGCCCAGGACCAGACCATCGTCCTGGCGCCGGTGGGAGGCACACCATGAGGTTCACCACTGCTGTCGCGATCGCGTGCCTGGCCGGGATCCTCGTGGGCTGCGCGGCGCCCGCCCGCACCGTGCGGACGTCCCACCGCGAGATGATGCAGCTGACGCGTACCGCGCGCGATGGGGACGATCTGTCCCGCCTGGCCGCGCTGACCTACCTGCTGTACAACGACCGCACCGCCGAAGCCGATCTCCTGGCCTCCGCCCTCGATGTGGGCGGCGCCCAGCCCGTGGTGGTCTGGCGCGCAGCTCGAACCGCGAGCCGCGACCGCCACCTCGACGACCTGCTCCGCCACGCCACGACCCTGCTCGAGATCGATCCGGAGGGGCCCTACACCGAGATCGTCTGGCGCCTCGTCGCCTCCAACCGCGAAGAGATCCCGGGCCTGGGCGAGCGGCTCGACGGCCTGGACGCGGCCGCGCTGCCCGCCAACCCCATGACCCGCGACATGCTGCTGGCCCTGTCGCAGGAGCGGCTGGCGGAGCGCGGCCGACGCGCCGACGCCGCACCCGTCATCGCCGACCGCGGATACCTCACGACGTGGACCGTCGCGGGCCCTGCGGGCGCCGATCCGGTCACGGACTTCCACCACCTGCCGGTCCTGGACGACGCCGAGGGGCGCCAGGTGTCCCTGGATCTGCCCTACGTGCCGCTGCCGCGCACGCGGCCGGGCGGCGGCGTGTACGACGCCTGGACCGAGGTGGAGATCGACCGCCCCGGCCGGTACCTCGTCACCGCCTCCTCCACCGCGAGCATCCGCGTGGAGGTGGACGGGCTGGCGCTGATCACCCTGGATCGCTGGCACGAGTACGCCGACCGCCAGCGCCACGCCGCGGTGACCCTGGCCGAGGGAACGCACCGCGTGCGCGCTCGTCTCGGCACCGATCTGGCGCGCGGATCGTTCACCGTGCGGATCTCGGAGCTCCCCGGGGAGCCCCCCACGCGGTCGCCCCGGACCGACCTCGACGCGGTCCCCGGCGGCGCCGTGCAGCAGCTGCGCGATGCCCTGGTCGAGGCCCCCGGCGATCCCGAGCTGCGCCTGGACCTGATCCTGGCCGAGGCCCTCGAGGGCGTGAACTTCCTGGGGCGCGGTGACGCCGTCGCCCTGGCCTCGGAGCTGCCGTTCAGCGCCGAATGCCAGCGCCGCGCCGGCCAGTCGATCATGGGGGACAGCTCCCTGACCGAGGAGACGCGCCGCCGGCTCGGACTGGACCACCTCCGCAGCGCCGTGGACCTCGATCCCGGCCTCGTGGCCGTGGCCACGGCCCTGGCGCGGCGCATGCGCACCCAGGACGACGAGGACACCCGCGACGCCCTCGACGAGATCCTGCAGCGCCGGCCCGACCTGGTGGAGGCCCACCTCGAGCTGGCCGCCCGCTACCAGTCCCTGTCCTGGGAGCGGGAGACCGAGCAGGCGCTGGGCGCCGCCGAGGAGCTGGCGCCCACCCGCATCGAGGTCCTCCAGGAGCTCGGCGGCTGGCACGCCACGCGGGGGGAGGAGGCCGACGCGCGTCGCTACCTCCAGCTCGAGATGGCTGCCGTGGGCGAACCCTTCGGCCACCGCCGCGCCGATCTGCTCGAGGAGCTGGGGCGTCTGGGCGAGGCGGAGCAAGAGCTGGCCGCGCTGCAGCTGCTGGACCCCCACGACGAGTTCGTGGTCAAGGAGCGCGTGCGGCTGTTGCGAGCCCAGGGAGAGGTGGACGCGGCCGAGGCCCTGCTCAGCTCCGCGTCGGTGACCTTCCCGGACCAGCCCTGGCCCTGGGTGCAGCTGACGGCCCTCGCCCTGGCCCAGGATCGGCGCGACGAGGCCCTGGCCCACCTCGACCGGGCCCTGGACCTGAACCCCCAGGACATCGAGTTGCGCAAGCAGCGGTGGCGCCTCGGCGGCGACGCCCGGGCGTGGCTCAGCGGCGACCCAACGCCTGTGGAGTACGACGCGGCCGATCCCGAGGGGGTGGTGCGCGCGGCCATCGAGGCGTTCGACGCGGACCCCGGGGACACGGTCGAGTACCCGGCCGTGGTGCTCCTGGACCGCCGCGAGATCGAGGTGCTGGGCGGGGGCGCGTCGCTGTTCCGTCTGCACCGCGCCATCCGCCTGCAGGATCGCGCCGCCGTGGACGCCTTCGCCGAGGTCGCGCCCGGCAACGCCGAGCTGATCACCGTGCGCACCTGGCGCCCCGACGGCGTGGTGGTGGACGCGGACCCGCCCGTCGAGAAGGACGCGTACTCCCTGCGCGACCTCGTGGCCGGCTGCACCGTGGAGGTCCAGGGGCTGGCGGGCGGCCCGGGCGCGCCAGGGGGCGCGGACGGCTCCTACGTGGGGCCCGAGATCCTGCTGACCCCGGGGGGCGAATACGTGCGCCGTTCCGAGGTGGTGTACCTCCTGCCGCCAGGAACCCCCTACGACGTGCGCGGAACCGCCGCGCCCACGGACACAGCCGTGCTCGACGACGGCACCATTCGCCTGCGCTGGGTCCTGGAGGACCTCCCCCCTCCGGATCCCGAGCCGTTCACCCCCACCCCGGCCGAATACCTGCCCTGGCTGCAGCTCATCGCCTGGACCGACCTCGCCGAGACGGCCCAGCCGCTGAGCTCACACCAGGCCGCAGCGACCCGGCCCGATCCCGGCATCGAGGCCCTCGCCGGGCAGCTGGCCGTCCACGACGATCCGCGGGAGACCGTCCTCGCGGTGGTCGAACACGTGCGCCACAACGTGCGCGTCCCCGACGACGGCGGGCTGGGCATGGAGGCCGTGGACATCCTCGCCACCGGCAGCGGCGCGTACGAGCCCGCCGTCGTGGCCCTGCTCCAGGCCGCCGGCGTGCCCGCCGACTGGGTCCGCGTACGCCCCTCGTACCTGCCGGACCTCGGCGACCAGCCCCGCGTGGCCACCGACTACCCCGAGTCCCTCGTCCGGGTCCCCCTCGACGACGGCGACGTCTGGATCGACCTGACCAGCCCCTACGTCCCCGTGGGCTGGCTCCACCCCGCCGTGCGCGGCGCCGAGGTCCTCGGCGTGGGCGACCCGGCCGCCGATCTCCCCGAGCTCACCCCGGCCCCCGCGGGCGAGCTCCCCGGCATCCGCGCGGACGTGTCCCTCGTGGTGGACGACCGGGGTGACGCCGCCGGCGTGATGCGCCTCGAGATCTTCCAGCAGTCCGACGGCCTGCTCCGCGAGGAGATGTGGAGCGTCTCCGCCGCCGACCGCCAGCAGATCTTCGAGGCCTGGCTCGCCGAGGCCCAGCCCGGCATCACCGTGCTCGCCGTCGAGGCCATCTCCCTCGACGACCCCGAAGGACCGGTCGTCCTCGAGCTCGACGTCGCCATCTCCGGCCTCTTCCACCGCGCCGAGGATGGCACCCTCGAGACCCCCCTGTTCTTCCCCGACCTCCTCCCCCCCATCGACGGCCAGGCCCCCACCGTCGCCCAGATGGTCCTCGGCGGCCCCCGCAGCGCCCCCTTCCTCGTGTGGCCCTACCACGAGTCCCTGACCATCCACCTCTCCGGCCCCGGCCTCCGCAACCGCACCTTCCACGGCTGGGATCCCATCTCCATGCGATCCCCCCTCATCGAGGTCACCCGCACCCGCGAATCCACCCGCCGCGCCACGACCCTCACCCGCGAGACGTCGTGCCGGCTGGGACGAGTGGCTCCCGAGGACTATCCCGACCTCAGGGACCTGCTGGCGGCGGTGGCGAGCTCGGCGAGGATGCCGGTGAGGTTGGTGGAGTAGAGGGGGGGGAGGCAGAGACTGAAGCCTGGCTGCGACGGGGTCTGGGGGAGTGGGCGGCTGGCGCCGGACTTGGTCGGGGATCTGGGGGCGGGACGCG
>CAZLEO010000317.1:0-10733 GCA_964558555.1 uncultured Rickettsiales bacterium
GTCGTCATCGCCCATGTCGTCGTCGTCGTCACTGACGTCGTCGTCATCGTCGTCCGTGGGTGTGGCGTCGTCGTCGTCGTCGTCGTCCGTGGGCGTGGCGTCGTCGTCGTCGTCCGCGGTGGCGTCATCGTCCGCCGCGTCGTCATCGTCGTCGCCGGGGCAACCGCACAACACCAGGGGGAGAACGAGGGCGAGCAGGAGGAGGAGGCGCATGGCTGGGCTCCAGGTCGTCGGGTTGTCTACTTGACGGATATCGACAAGGTGGTGCCTCCGCGCCGACGATGCAAGTCCGGCCTACGGCGCGTCGAGGATGCAGCGCACCGAGTGCCCCCGCAGCATGTCGTGGTAGGGGTGAGTGCCGTCGTCGCGCTCGGCGAACACCTCGTACAGGAAGGCGTTCTCCGGGTCCCAGTGGGACGAGGTCCACAAGAAGCCGATCTCGGCGCCCCAGAACTCGCCGGTCATGTACCGCCGGCCCGCGAGCAGCCACTCGAACCCGGAATCTCCTCCGACCTTGAGCTTCTCGCCCCAGTCCGTGCCGATGTACACCTCGGTCGGACCCTCGGTCTCGGGATCGTGTTCGGTCTCGGCGGTGTGATCCACGAAGTGGACCAGGGTGTGGAACTCCGCGTCCGTGGGCACGTGCCAGCCGTCGGGGCAGATCCCCCGGGCGCCCTCGGCCCACGAGCCCTGCATGGTCTCGTCCCAGTCGTACAGCCCGCCGCGCTGTTCGCAGTTGAGCTCGTCGTTGAGGAAGCAGTACTTCTCGATGACGCCGGGATCGGTGAAGTCGGAGTGGTCCGTGTCGGTGATGGTGGACACCACGAACTCGCCCACGTTGATGTTCTCGCCCATCCAGCACTGGGTGCCCATGGTGAGGGTGGAGTACGAGCGCCCGTCGCGGGGATCTTCGAGGGGGTCCCCGCACGCGAATTCGGGCTCCGCCGAGTCGTCGTCGTCGCCGATGGCGCTGTCGTCGTCGTCCCCGTCGCTGGAGTCGTCGTCGTCCGCGGTGTCGTCGTCATCATCGTCTGCGGTGGTGTCGTCGTCATCGTCTGCGGTGGTGTCGTCGTCGTCGGCGACGGTGTCGTCGTCATCGGCCTCGTCTCCGGGACAGCCCACCACGGACCCGATCAACAGGGCCAGAAGACACGCCAGAAATCGATTGTGCACGGTTCCCTCCTCCTTGCGACTTGCTCCCGGCCGGTTCAACCGCGTAAGGAGGGGGAGGGAAAAAACGGGACGTATCCCTCTGGAACACCGCGGCGAGCGATCTTATGAATACCCCGGTCCCCCAGAACCGAGACACCGAACGGGATTCGGGAGACATCGTGGACGCCGCCCCCCTCGCCGCCCCCCGCCCCTGGACGTTGCCGCGCGACGTGCTGGCCCTGACCAAGCCGTTCGTCTCGGCGCTGAACGTGATCATGGCCGCGGGTGGGCTGGCGCTGGCCGGCTTCGGAGGGGACCCGGCGAAGGCCGTGTTCGCCCTGGCCGCCATCGCCGCGCTGGTGGGCGCGGCCAACGCGCTGAACATGGCCATCGAGGCGCCCACGGACCGGCTCATGGCGCGCGCCGCGGGTCGCCCGACCGCCGCCGGACGGCTGAGTCGGGGCTGGGTCGGTGGGCTCTCCGCGGCCGTGGCCGTGATCTCGCTGGTCGCCCTGGGGCTGGGGGTCAACGCCTGGACCGCGGCCCTGGGTGCCGCCGCCCTGGTCCTCTACGCGGCGGTGTACACCCCCCTGAAGAAGCGCACGTCGTGGGCGGCGGTGCCCGGCGCTGTGGCCGGCGCCCTGCCGCCGCTGATCGGCTGGACCGCCGGCGCCGGCGAGCCCGGCGTGCCCGGCCTGGCCCTGTTCACGCTGTTGCTGGTGTGGCAGTTCCCCCACCTGCTGGTCATCTCGCTGCGCCACGAGGACGAGTACGCGCGCGCCGGGCTGTGGGTACCGTCCATGGTGCTGGGCGCGGAACGCACGCGCCTGTGGATCTTCTTGTCCGCCTGTTGCACCGTATCCATCGGCATCGCGCTGGGCGGCCTCGGACTCGCCGGGCCGCTGTACCTGATCAGCTCGTTCGCCGGGGGAGCCGTGATCATGGGCGGAGCGCTCCAGGGACTGGAGAGATCGCCGTCGCCGCGCTGGCCGTTGCGCATGCAGCGGCTGACCGTGATCTACCTGGCCGTGATCGCCGGCGGACTTTTCGTGGAGTGGTTCATCACGTGACGCCCCCACGCTGGCACTTCTATCTCTTCGCCGCGGCGACCGCGATGACCTGGGTGCTGGTCACCTCCGGTGGCGTGGTCTGCATCACCGACGCCTCCCAGGGCTGCCCGGACTGGCCGGCGTGCCACGGCCGGCTCGTGCCGCCGGCGCAGATGGACTCCATCCTCGAGTGGTCCCACCGCGTGGCCTCGCCGCTGACCCTGCCGTGGATCGTCGTCGCCGCCGTGATCGGCTGGAGGCGCCACCGCGCCGTGCCCTGGATCGGCCGGTCCGCCCTCGGCGCCATCGCCTGCATCCTGATCGTGGTGGTGTTCGGCGCCATCGCCGTGCTGGCCCACCTGCCCCGCGGCTGGGCCGCCGCCGACCTGGGCACGGCCCTGCTCTCCCTGGCGCTGATGGTGGTCGCGGCCACGGTCTTGTCCACCCGCTTCGACGATCCCGCGCCATCCCCCCATCTGTCCCTGCGCGGCGGCCTCACCCGCCTCGCCCTCGCGTCGACGGCCTCGGTCTTCGCCGTGATCGTCGCCGGGGTGCTCGTGGCGCGCCCCGGGTCCGTGGTGCGCTGCCTGGGCTGGCCCACCTGGACCGACCTGGCCGCGCCCGTCGACGTGTTCGACTGGCTCGGCCTGGGACGCCTCGCCCTCGCCGGCCTCGCCACCTTGCTGGTCGCCCTGACCGCCCTGCGCGCCTGGCGTGTCCCCTCGACGCCCCTGCGCATCAACGCCACCGCCGCGGCCGTCTTGCTCATCGCCGCCACGGTCGCGGCCAACCTCTATCCGTCCCCGGACGAGGGGGTATTCGTGCCCATGGCCAACATGTTCTTCTCGGGCTGGCTGTGGATGGCGCTGGTGGCGGTGACCGTTCGGGCGTCCACCGCCGACTCCTGAGCCCATCCCCGACGACCGCGGGTCGTTTTTTTGCCGCGCGCGTCGCGCAGACGGTAGGATCCGTGTTTGGAAGGGGGGATCTCCATGGGGAGACGAACGCTGAGAGGGCTCGCCGTCCTGGGGATCGCCGCCGTCGCCGCGACGGCCACGGCATCTGCACCGTACATCGCCACGGAGGAGGCGTCCTTCCTCGGCGAGGGCAACGCGGACAAGGCCGGCGTGTGCGTCACCGTGGCCGGGGACATCGACGGCGACGGGTATCACGATCTGCTGGTCGGCGCGGCCAACAACGACGAGGCGGCGACGGACGCCGGCCAGGTCTACCTCGTGTTCGGCGACGCCGCCGGGTGGAACCTGGAGACGCCACTGTACGGGGTGGATGCGTCGTTTCTGGGCGAAGACCGCAACGACTGGGCTGGCTACTCCCTCGCCGGCGGCGGTGACGTCAACGGCGACGGCTTCGCCGACGTGCTCATCGGGGCGCGGGGGGCCGACAAGGGCCAGTCCGACGTGGGCGCCCTGTACGTGGTGTTCGGGCGGTCTTCGGGGTGGGCCCGCGACATCTCCCTGGCCTACGCCAACGCCTCGTTCCTGGGTGAGGACGAGAAGGATCACGCCGGTAGCACGGTGGCGGACGCGGGCGATGTGAACCGGGACGGGTACGACGACATCCTCGTCTCCGCCGCCGGGGACGACACCGGCGGGGACGCCACGGGCGAGATCTACCTGCTGCTGGGCAAGGACTCGGGGTGGGTGCTGGGCGCGTCGCTGGCCGAGGCCACCGCCTCCTTCGTGGGCGAGGCCGAGGACGACCACGCGGGCAAGGCTGGCAGCGGGGTGGGTGACGTCAACGGCGACGGGTTCCCCGACCTGCTCGTGGGGTCGCCGCGCAACGGCGAGAACGGCGACGCTGCGGGGCAGGTCTACGTCCTGCTGGGCGGCGGAGGAGCCTGGTCGCTCCACCAGAGCCTGTCCTCGGCCGACGCGTCCTTCCTGGGGGAGGCGACGAACGACAACCTCGGCTCGTCCGTGGCCAGCGCGGGTGATGTCAACGGCGACGGGTTTGCGGATCTCCTGATCGGGGCGCCGGGCAACGACGAGTCCGGGGCGGACGCCGGGCAGGCCTACCTCGTGCTGGGTCGCACCGGCGGATGGGTGCAGGACGCCAGCGTCGGCTCGGTGGACGCGTCCTTCCTCGGCGAACTCCCCGCGGACGGCGCCGGGCAGGCCGTGAACAACGGCGGCGACATCAACGGCGACGGGTTCGACGATCTGATGGTGGGCGCGCCGGACAGCGATCAGGCCGGGCCCGAGAGCGGTCAGGCGTACATCCTCTTCGGCCGCAGCAGCGGCTGGGCGATGGACACGCCCCTGGACCAGGCGTCCGTGTCCTTCCTGGGCAAGCTCAGCGACCGTGCAGGCTCGTGGCTGTCCTCGGCCGGTGATCCGGACGGCGACGGCTTCGATCAGACCATCATCGCCGCCAAGCACAACAACGACGGCGCGACGCGCGCGGGCAAGGTGTACCAGCTGGCTGAGTGCCCGGACGCGGACGGGGACGGTATCCACTCCTGCCAGGGGGACTGCGACGACGCCGATCCGAACCTCCACCCCGGCGCCGTGGAGGTCTGTGACGGCGTGGACCAGGACTGCAACGGTGTGGTGGACGACGGGTTCGACCAGGACACGGACGGCTGGTCCTCGTGCGGCGGCGACTGTGACGACGACGACGAGGAGGTCTACCCGTGGGCGCCGGAGATCTGCGGTGACGGCATCGACCAGAACTGCGACGGCGTGCTCGACGAGCAGACCGACCACGACGGCGACGGCTTCGACAACTGCTCGGGGGACTGCGACGACGCCGATCCCGACATCCACCCGGGTGCACCGGAGGTGTGCGGCGACGGGCTCGACTCGGACTGTGCGGGCGACTACTTCGAGACCGAGCGGGACGACGATGGGGACGGATTCGCCGAGTGCGAAGGTGACTGTGACGACACGAACGCGGTCGTCTATCCCGGCATGTACGAGCAGTGCAACGACCTGGACGACGACTGTGATGGATCGCTGGGCCCCGGGGAGTTCGATCTGGACGGGGATGGCTTCATGGCCTGCGAGGAATGTGACGACACCGACCCCACGGCGTCCCCCCTCGGCACCGAGATCGCGTGCGACGGCATCGACCAGAACTGTGACGGGACGGATGGCGACCTGGACATGGACATGGACGGGTACTCCGTGTGCGGCGATCCCCCCGACTGCAACGACGCCCAACCCACCGCCTTCCCGGGCGGGACCGAGGTCTGCGACGGCTTCGACAATGACTGCAACGGCCAGATCGACGAGGGCTTCGACGAGGACGGCGACGGCTTCACCTCGTGCACGAACGACTGCGACGACACCGACGCCAAGATCAACCCCGGCATGCCCGAGGTCTGCAACGGTATCGACGACGACTGCCACGGGGGCGTCGACGACGGCCATGTTTGCGTACCGGCCCCGGAAAAGCTCGAGTCACCCTCGCTGGCCGATCCCGAGGACGGCTGCGGCTGCGGGCACGGGGGAGCCGGGCCGGCCGCGATGCCCGCCCTGTTGGTGCTGCTGGTGTCCCTGCGCAGGCGGATCAGCTACCCACGTAGGTGAATCCGCCCGGTAGCGTCACGGTGCCGTTGGCGTTGGTCACGGTGACATCCACGGGACCCGCCTGATCGGCCGCCGGGATCGCCACCTCGCATTCGTTGCCGTACTCGCACGACTGCAGCAGGGTGGCCTCGCGCTCGCCGAACAGCACGGTCATGTCGTCCATGTCGGTGAATCCGGCGCCGTACAGGGTCACGTGGATACCGCCGGTGACGTAGCCGGTGTCGGGGTCGACCCAGACCAGGGCCAGGGGGAGGACGTCGAGTTCGAGCGAGCCGTCCACGGTGAGGTCGGCGGTGGCGATGTGGACCTCGCCGACCAGGGACTGCGTGCTGATCTCTCCGATCCAGGGCCAGGACACGGAGCCCGCCTCGACGAGATCGCCGAGGATCTCCCCGTCGATGCAGCTGCCGTTGCCGCTCTTGGCGCCGTCGAGGATCAGGGGCGCGGCCGCGAACGTCGGATCGCCGCAGTCGAGGGCGCCGTCGAAGGCGTGGGCGTGGCCGGCCATGGTGGCCGTGGCGCCGCAAGTCAGCGACCACGACGAGCCGGCGGTCAGGGCCACGTCCAGCTGGGCCGTGCCCTCGTACGAGGCGACCCAGGTGCCGTCGGCGGTGTCGTCGTCGCAGGGGGCGAATCCGGTGTCGTCGTCATCGTCGTCGTCGTCGTCGCCAGGGGTGCCGTCGTCGTCGTCCCCGGGCGTATCGTCGTCGCCCGTCGCGTCGTCGTCGGCCGGCGGGACCGTGTCGTCGTCCCCTGTATCGCGGTCGCAGCCCATCCCCAGCAGTACGACCAGGGCCAACCCTGTGATCAGCTTCATGGGGAATCCCTCCTCGTCCGATCATACGAGACCATCGATGCGTGTTCCCGGGCACGGACAGACCCGAGGCTGGCGACAGGGGCTGTCGTTGCGGCCCCGTATCGTGGTGGTCATCGAAGCCCGATCGAGCCCACGCTGCCGAGGAGTCCGCGAATGTCCCCGTCGCCCACGTCCTGCCTTGCACTCGACCTCGCCGATGGCCATGATGGCGCCATCGTGCCGACCCCTGCCCCGAGCAAGCCACGCAAGCCGTTCCGCCGTCGCGAACCTGTGCCCCATCCGTTCATCAAGTGGGCCGGCGGCAAGCGCTTCCTGGTGCCGCAGATCCAGCACCACATCGACGAGCACCTGCCCGGCGGTTTCGGCGCCTACCACGAGCCGTTCGTGGGTGGCGGCGCGGTGTTCTTCCACCTCAAGCCGCCGCAGGCGTTCCTGTCGGACAACAACCCGCGGCTGGTGCGGGCCTACAGGGGCGTGCGCAACGAGGTGGACAAGGTGGTCCGGGCGCTGGCTCGCAAGCACAACGTCAAGGAGTTCTTCCTGGCCGAGCGGGCCCGGGACATCGACCGATCGCGCAGCGACGCCACCGTGGCGGCGTGGTTGATCTACCTCAACAAGGCCGGCTTCAACGGCCTGTACCGGGTCAACAAGCGCAACATCTTCAACGTGCCCTACGGCAAGAATCCCCGCGCCAGGATCTGCGATCCGGAGAACCTGCACGCGTGCTCGGCCGTGCTGCAGGGCGCGTCGGTGGCCCGCGAGGACTTCGCAGCGGTGCTCGATCGCGCCGAGGCGGGCGACTTCGTGTACTTCGACCCGCCCTACGTGCCGCTGACCGCCACGGCGAACTTCACGGCCTATACCCAGGACAAGTTCGGCGACCACGATCAGGTACGGCTGCGGGACACCGCGCTGGAGCTCAAGGCCCGCGGAGTGCACGTGCTGCTGTCCAACTCGTCCGCCGACCGGGTCAGGGAACTCTACGCCGAGGGCTTCGAGAAGCGCGAGGTGCAGGTCCCGCGCAAGATCAACCGCGACGCGACCAAGCGCGGCCCCGTAACCGAATTGCTCATCTGGTAGCGATCGAGGAGGCACCATGTCCGGTGGAGCGACCGCCGTGGCCAGCGGCAAGGCCCTCGAAGCCGAAGTCGTGGCCGTGGCCGAGGCCCTCGGCCTCGAGGCCACCAGCCAGTACCGCCTCGGTCGCCGCATCTGGGGCGCCAACCGCCACATCGACGTCATCCTCACCCACCCCACCGACCGCACCCGCCTCGGCATCGAGTGCAAGTTCCAGCGCACCGCCGGCTCCGCCGAGGAGAAGGTCCCCCTGATCCTCCAGGACATCGCCACCTGGCCCATCCCCGGCCTCGTGGTCTTCGCCGGCGAGGGCTTCACCCCGCACATGCAGGGTTACCTGCTGGCCTCGGGCAAGGCGGTCCACCTCCAGGACCTCGAGCCGTGGCTCAGGCTGTTCTTCGGGCTGGATCTGTAGCGGACTACCGCAGGTCTTCCGACTCCACGATCCGGTTCATCGAGTCCTCGTCGAACGCCAGCCGCACCAGCGCGCCGGCCAGGGTGGCGGCGTCGGTGCTGTGGTAGCGGTCGCGGAACTTCGTGGCGCCGAAGGCTCCGGCGACGAACAGGGCGGTGTCGGCGAGGCCGGCGCCGAGGCGCTCGAAGGGGCGGGGCTCGGGCCGGTCGGGGCCGGAGATGATCGACGGACGGGCGATGGTGTAGGGCAGGCCGCAGTCGATCAGCTCGGTCTCCATGCGGTGGCGGACCTGCAAGTAGGCGCCGGGCGCGCCCTCGCGGACGCCGGCCGAGGAGAGGTAGACGAACCGCGGCGTGACCTCGGCGGCGACGCACGCGCGCATCAGCAGGGCGGTCAGGCCGTAGTCCACCGCCTCGTAGGAATGGGCGGCGGGATCGCGACCCTCGGCCTCGGCCTCGTTCATGCGAGCGCGGAGCGTACCCAGCAAGGCGAACACCACGTCGGGGCGCACCTCGGCCAGGGAGGCGGTCATGGCCGCCTCGTCCCACTCGGTGGTGTCCACGATGACGCCCAGATCGGTGAACCGGCGGCGCCAGTCGTCCAGGGCGCCGGAGTCGGGGCGAACGTGGGCCACCACGTTCACTCCGTCGCGCGCGGCGAGCAGCCTCACGACCTCGCGGCCCGTGTACCCGGTGGCTCCGGCGACGAAGGTTGTGCTCATGGTCGTGTCCCAAACGTCAGAAGGGCGGCCCCGGATGTTCCAGGACCGCCCTTCTGGGCTAGTGGCGGGGTGGACGGGACTCGAACCCGCGGCCTCCGGCGTGACAGGCCGGCGTTATAACCATCTTAACTACCACCCCGTTGTCAAATATGGTGGGCGGGACTGGGTTCGAACCAGCGACCCTCGGCTTGTAAGGCCGATGCTCTCCCGGCTGAGCTACCCGCCCTTGCCGAGTGCTGGGACCGTCGATCCCGTTCCGCACCTGCAGTCTTCGCGGAAGACTACATCAACTCATCAGCCCGATCCAGCCTAGTTGACCGCCTTCTTCAGGGCGGCTCCCACGCTGAACCGGACGCTGTTGCTCGCCTCGATCATCATCGGTTCCCCGGTCTTGGGGTTGCGCCCCTTGCGGGCCGCCCGGTGCTTGGGTCGGAACGAGCCGAACCCCACCAGGTTCACGGCCTCACCCGACGCCAGGGTCTCGGTGATGCTCGAGGTGACGGCAACCACGGCCTTCTCGGCGGCCGCCTTGGTCAGCCCGGTCTTGTCGGCGACAGCGGCAATCAGGTCGGCCTTGGTCATCGTCGTTTCTCCGCACTCGCTCGGCATGCTGAGATGTCGCGCCGAGCGGCTGTGTTTTCAAGGCCGAAAGGTTGTACTGATCGCCGATTCGCCTGTCAACCCAACCGGGCCAGGTTTTTTCAACCTTCAACCTACGGACGCGCCTCGCCCGGCGTCGGCTCCTCGTCCTCGTCGTCGCCGGGCGAGGGGATGGCGCGCGCGAAGGGGGGGCCGGGATCCGCGGTGCTGAACAGCCCTTCGGGATCCTCGAGCACCAGCGCGTGCTGCAGCACCTGGTCCATGTGCTCGACGGTGACGATCTCCAGCTCACGGCGGATCTTCAGCGGGATCTCCTTGAGGTCCTTCTCGTTCTCGGCGGGGAACAGCAGCTTGGACACCCGCCCGCGGTGGGCGGCCAGGGACTTCTCCTTGAGCCCGCCGATGGCGCGGACCTGGCCGCGCAGGGTGACCTCGCCGGTCATGGCCACGTCGTGGTTGACCGGGATCTGCAGCAGGGCCGAGACCATGGCCACGGCGATGGCCGAGCCCGCCGACGGCCCGTCGGTGCCGCGGAATCCCGGCAGGTGGATGTGGATGTCCACGTGCTGGTAGAAGTCGTCGGGCAGGCCGAAGGCGCGGCTGCGCGAGCGGATGTAGCTCAGCGCGCCCTGGGCCGACTCCTGGAACACCTTGCCCAGCTGGCCCGTGAGCAGCAGCTTGCCCTTGCCCGGCATCACCGAGACCTCGATGCCGAGCATCTCGCCGCCGAACTGGGTGTAGGCCAGGCCGTTGACCAGGCCGATCTCGTCGGCCTTCTCCTTCTCCGACAGCAGGAAGCGCGGCACGCCCAGGTACTTCTTGACCTTGGTCTTGCCCACGACCACGGCGTGGTCCTCCCCCTCCTCGACCACCTCCTTGGCGACCTTGCGGCAGATGGTGGCCACGTCGCGCTCGAGGTTGCGGACCCCCGCCTCCTTGGTGTAGCGGCGGATGACCAGGCGGATGGCGTCGCGCCTGAACGTGATGTTGGCGTCCTGCAGGCCGTTCTCCTTGCGCTGCTTGGGCACCAGGAAGCGCCGGGCGATGGCGTGCTTCTCGTCCTCGGTGTAGCCGTGCAGCTCGATGATCTCCATGCGGTCGCGCAGGGCCCAGGGGATGCCGTCGAGGGAGTTGGCGGTGGTGATGAACATCACCCGGCTCAGGTCGTAGTCCAGGTCCAGGTAGTGGTCGCCGAAGGCGTTGTTCTGCTCGGGATCCAGCACCTCCAGCAGCGCCGCGGAGGGATCGCCGCGGAAGTCCATGGACATCTTGTCCACCTCGTCGAGCAGGAAGACGGGGTTGTTGGACTCGGAGCGCTTGAGGCTCTGGATGATCTTGCCGGGCAGGGCGC
>CAZLEO010000318.1:0-10681 GCA_964558555.1 uncultured Rickettsiales bacterium
CGACGGCCAGAGCCCCTGCGCCGGCGACTGCGACGACGCCGACCCCATCAACTTCCCGGGCACCCCCGAGATCTGCGACGGCTTCGACAACGACTGCGACGAGCTCGTCGACGACGACGATCCCAGCGTGGTGGGCCAGCAGACCTGGTACGAAGACGCGGACGGCGACACCTTCGGCGATCCCCTCACCGGCGTGACCCAGTGCTTCGGCCCCGCCGACACGGTGGCCAACGGCGACGACTGCGACGACGCCAACGTGGACGTGAACCCGGGCGAGCCCGAGGTCTGCGACGGGGTCGACAACAACTGCAACGGCAGCATCGACGAGGGCTTCGACGCCGACCACGACGGCGTGTCCACCTGCGACGGGGACTGCGACGACACCGACGCCAACGTCTACCCTGGCGCGCCGGAGTACTGCGACGAGCTGGACAACGACTGCGACGGCTACGTCAACGAGGACTACGCCGACTCGTACGAGACCTACGAGACCAGCCCCAACGACACGGGCTACGAGCTGACCTCCATCAACCCGACGCTGACGCTGGGCGGCGGATCGTGCTCGTTCACCATAGCCAACCCCATCCCGTTCCTGCCCGACATCACCCTGAACCTGACCCCGGGCCAGTCATCCGTGGCCGGCACGTTCCACGCCCCCGACGACCTGTGGGACATCTACTACTTCGACACGGACCTGACGACCAACCTGGTCGAGTGGGCGGCGTTCCTCATCAGCGGCCAGACGCTGAACGCGTCGTGCACCGCCGGCGAGATCACCTACTCGTCCAACCACCAGATCATGCTCACGGTCTACGTGGACGGCCAGGCGTACTCGTCCACCGGGTACTCCGGCAACATCAACTTCCAGCTGAGCATCTGGGACCTGTTCGACATCGACTACGAGATCATCGTCGAGCCCATCGGCACGTGGATCGACTGCAACCACACCTACACGCTGAACTTCGAGATTCCGTAGGGTTCCGGGCGGGGGGATCGGGCGGGGGATCAGGCGCCGGTCGGGCGCGGTGCGAACCAGGTCCAGGTGAACTCGATCATGCCCTCGACGCCGGGCATCACGTCATCCTGCGAGTAGAAGCTGTCCTCGTGGAACGCGCCCGCGGTCACGCCGGGGCGGAAGTGCACGCCAAAGCCGAACACCTGGTCCGGGTCGGTGAACTCCGCGCCGAGACGGAAGGACAGGCCGACCTGGCCGCCCACGGGCACGACCGTGTAGTAGGTGCCCCCGCCCAGGATGAGACCCGGCGCGAACGAGAACGCAGCGAATCCGTCGCCCGCGGCCACGCGGGGCCCGTAGAAGTGGAAGTACATGTTCAGCAGCACCACGTTGGTGCCGGCCCAGGTGGAGAAGCCGTTGGACGTGGCCCACGCGCTGTGCTGCGCGGACTGGCCGAACTTGAACAGCAGGTCCAGCGAGAAGTTCTCCTCGGGGAAGATGCGGAACTCGAAGCCGGGCAGCTCCAGGTCCATGTGCCCGTCGAAGTGCTCGGGGTCGGTGAGGATGGTGTTGGTGGTGTACTTGTGGCCGAAGCCCACCGACATGTTCATGCCGAAGCCCACCGCGCGGCCGTTGCGCGCCGGGGTGGCGGCTCCGGTCTGAGGGAACTCCACCGGGGCGGTGATGGTCGCGGGTGTGACCGGCAGCTGGACGATGGCGCTGATATCCGCCATCTGCAGCGTCAGCGCCGGATCACCGGGCTGGCCGATGACCAGGGCGAGCTGCGCGGCGTCCTGGTCCACCACCGTGCCGCGCAGGATCGAGCCGTTGTGCAGGTGGATCTCGGCTCCGTATCCCTGAGCCAGCGCTCCGAACGGGGTGCAGAGGAACAGGGCGAACAGGGTCGTGCAGGCGAACGTGCGAATCATCGAGGCCTCCCCAGGCTCTTCGGTCCTGACAGCGAATGTGCGATCGGCCCGGGGTAGGTGCAGGAACCGCGGCTGGTGATCGGGCACGTTGGTGCCCGGGCGCCCCTCACTGCTGCAAGTAGGAAGCCTGCAGCAACCCCACCAGCGGCAGCTCGCGGGACTCGCCCACGGCGGGGGGAACGAAGTCGCGCAGGCCCTGGGGGGTCCAGTACAGCCAGCGGTAGGAGGGGTGTTCGAGGGGGTGCTCGAAGGCAAAGGCCATCTCGAGGGGGCGGCCGTCGGCGGTGACCTCGCGCACGGTGACGGTGTAGTCGGGCAGGGTGCGGGTGTGGCCGGCGACGAAGGGGGGATCGAGGTCGCGCATCAGGCGGTCGAAGGCGATGGCGAGGAGGCCGCCGTCGACGCGTATGGCGAGGGTGTGGGCGTCCTCGCGGGTGACGGTGTTGGCGGCGTTCATGGTCGACAGCAGGGCGACGCGACGCGGCACGGGGCCGCTGTCGTCGAGCTCGCGCATGACGGTCATGTAGAACATCGGGAACTCGTTGCCGTTGACGACCACCAGGGTCTGGTCGGCGAGGGCCTCGTCTGTGGGGACGAGGCGGTGCCCCAGCGAGAACATCTGGCCGAACAGGGGGAAGCTCAGCACGCCGAACAGGAGCAGGACCGCCGCGAGGGGGCCGTGCAGGACGAGCAGGGTGCCGGTCCCCCAGCGCCGGAGGCGACCGCCGCGCTTCTCCTCACCGGCGACCCAGCCGGTGCTGTCCGCGGCCACGGCGAGCAGGCCGAAGGCGCCGACGCCGGAGAAGATCAGCAGACGCGTCATGGGGAAGGCCGCGCACAGGGGGATCAGGGACAGGGCCATGCCCAGCGCCCAGAAGCGCGCCTCGCGGCGCTCGCGCAGGGGCCGCCACAGCAGGGCCAGCACGGCGAGGCCGAGCACGGCGCCGACCACGGAGTACGTCACCTGGCCGCGGTCGCCGAAGCCGGCCCAGAGATCGGCGGACAGCTGCCACCACTGCGCGGCGAAGAGCACGGGCCAGCGCAGGATCAGCGCGGAGACGAACTGCACGGGGTGGCTGCCCGGGTCCACGTACAGGCCGCAGCCGACGGTGCCGCACCCGAGCGCGTCGTAGATCACGCGCCAGACCACCACCAGCGCGGCGTAGGGCGCCAGCGCGGCGAGCCGCCGCCCCCAGCCTTCGTCCTCCATGCAGACCTGCCAGGCGAACACGTAGGCCACCGCGCCCAGGGCGGCCTCGCCACTACACAGCCCCACGGCCAGCGCGGCGAGGGCGCCGGCGAGGTACCCCCGACGTCCCTCCTGCCGCCAGCGGACGTGGGCGAGGATCGCCACCACGCCGAAGGTCAGGGCGATGATCGAGTTGCGGTTCGCCAGCCACACCGCCGGCATGGCGTGGGCGTCCTCCACGGCGAACAGCAGCGCGGCGAGGCCGGCCACCGCCACGGGGCCGTGCACGCGCCGGTACAGCAGGGCCACGGCGAGCACGGCCAGGCCGAACCACAGCAGGCTGTGGGCGTGGTGCAGCACGGGGACGTCCGGCCACAGGGCGTGGTCCGCCATCCCGAGGACCGCCGTGACGGGGCGAAAGAAGCGGATCTCGAGGTCCGGGTGGGTCCACCAGGGATAGAAGCCGAGATCGATCAGGTGCGCCAGCCGGTCCCGATCGCCGGCGAACGCGAAGAGGTCGAGCAGGGGGTTGGTGCCCTCCCCGATGGGGGTGAGACCCAGGAACACCGCGCGCTGGAAGTAGTCGTCGCCCTGGATCCCCTGGATCAGGGCCGGCAAGGTCAGCACGACGGCTGTGGCGGCGGCGATCCAGGCGATGCGGGAATGGGCGAAGAGTCTGCGGAGTCTCATGCGCGATAGACTACCCCTCCAGAGGAGCCAAGAGCCATGAGCCGTCGCGTCTTACCGATCTTCGCCCTGCTAATCGCATTCACAGCCGGCCCGGCGCTGGCCCAGGATCCCGCGGCCGAGCGGATCGACGCCGCTCGACAGGCCTACGAGGGGGCCGTCGCCGGGGTGGATCTCGGCACGTCGACCGCCGAGGAGGTCTACCAGTGGTCCCGGCGCTGGCTGGAGTCGGTGAAGACCGCCGACAAGGCGCAGGCCGGGGCGGCGGTGGCGGATCACCTGGCCCGGATGGAGGCGTTGCAGATCAAGGTGCGGGGGCTGACCGCCGGCGGCATGATGCCGGCGACCGCGGACGCAGCGTGCCGGTATTACGTGGCCGAGGCGAGGGTCTGGGCGGCGCCGAAAAACTAGCCTACGGCGGCGTGCACTGGCCGTAGTCCCAGTCTCCGCCGCAACCCCAGCACTGGATGTCGCCGGCGGTGTCCACGCCGCAGCCGTGCATCTGGCCCATCGTCACGTGCTGGAAGGTGCCGCCGGGCGGGGTGCACTGGCCCACGTCGTAGTTCTCGTCCTCGCAACCCCAGCAGGCCACCTCGCCGCTGGTGAGCACGCCGCAGGAGTTGTGGCGGCCGGCGGCGACCTGGTCGAAGGTCTCCTCGTCGGGGGGGTCGGACTTGCCCGAGGCCGTGGAGCCCCAGCAGTCGGCGGTGCCGTCGCCGAGCACACCACAGGAGTGGTAGGCGTCGGAGTCGATCTGGGTGAAGACGACGTCGGGGGAGTTGCACTGCCCGTAGTCCTCGTCGGGCTCCTCGCAACCCCAGCACATGACCAGGCCGTCGTCGCGCAGGCCGCACGAGTGGTCGTCGCCCGCGGTGACGAGGACGAACTCGAAGGCGGGCGGCGAGCACTGACCGGCGTCCACGAACACCCCGGGGTAGCCGGCGAGCTCGCCCTCGCAGCCCCAGCATTCGATGGTGCCGTCGGTGGTGACCGCGCAGCTGTGGTGGCGAGACGCCACGACCTGCACGAAGGTGCCGCCGGGGGCGTCGCACTGGCCGTAGTCGTAGGACTCGCCGTCGCAACCCCAGCAGGCGACGGTGCCGTCGGTCTGCACGCCGCACGAGTGGTACTTGCCGGAGCTGACCTGCTCGTAGAAGCCGGTGGCCGGGGTCGACTGCTCGTAGTTGTCGTTGCCCCAGCAGTCCACCAGCGTGTCATTGCGCACGCCGCACGTGTGGTAGCGGCCGGCGCCCACCTGGGCCCAGGTGCCCACGGCCGCGTCGTCGTCGTCGTCGTCGGCCACGTCGTCGTCGTCGTCGCCCACGTCGTCGTCGTCGTCGCCCACGTCGTCGTCGTCGTCGGCCGTCGCGTCGTCGTCGTCGGCCGTCGCGTCGTCGTCGTCGGCCGGGCCGGGATCGTCGGCGCACCCCAGCCACAGGGTCGCCACGCAGGCCGTCAGCAGCAGCAATCGCCACGCCATGCTCGTCACCTCCTCGGCCCAGGGTAGCACGGGGCCGAGCCGCGGCACCGGCAGCGCGGGTGACCGGCCGATGCTAGAATCGATCGGGTTCGTGGAAGGGGTGTGAGATGGAGTCGGACGAGCGCATCAGCCTCGACGAGGTCGCGCCGGCGACCTCCCGGCTCGTGGCCGAGGGGTCCCACGTGGCCGCGGACTTCGGCCAGTCGATGACCATCGGGCGCCATCCAGACAACGATCTGGTGCTCGACTCGCGCCGCGTGAGCACGCGCCACGCGGTGATCGAGTGGACGCGCACGGGGTTCAGCATCCGCGATCTGGGGTCGCGCAACGGCACGTCGGTCAACGGTCGCCGCATCCACACCTGGAAGGCGATCAAGGAGGGCGACCGCATCCGCTTCGGCAAGGTGTCCACGTGGCGCGTGGCGCGGCTGGTGGAGCCGGCGCCGACCCTGGGCGTCGTCGCTTGCGTCGAGCGGCGGGACATCGGCCAGCGTATCCCCGTGGACACGGACCGTTTCCTCATCGGCACCGCTCCGCCCGCCGACCTGGTGGTCGAGGAGTGGACCGAGGCCGGCCGGTCGCCCCTGCGCGTGGTGCTGTTCGAGGAGTCGCACCGCCTGTGGGCCGAGGCCGTGGCCGACGTCCCGGACCTGACCCTGGACGGCCACACGTTCGGCGAGGAAGAGCCGGTGGAGATCCGCCAGCCCTGCTACGTGGAGCTGGGGCCGACGGGGCTGTGGATCGTGCCGTCCCCCAGGACCGACGGGGTGGACACCACCGAGCACGGCGAGGGGTACACCAAGGCCTACGGGCTGCACCTGCACCTGGCCTTCGAGACCGCGGGGTCGGGCACGGTGCGCGTGGTGCACGACGCGGGTGAGTGGTCCGCGCGGGCGGGCCAGCGGTTCATCCTGCTGTTCGTGCTGGCGGACGCCGAGGGCGAGTGGGTCACCGACGAGCTGCTGCGCTCGCGCATCTGGGGCAAGTCCATCGCCAAGAACCTGGGCCGCAACGCGCTGAACAAGCTCATCTACGACACGCGCCAGATGTTCCTCGCGGCCGGTCTCGACGGCTGGTTCGTGGAGAAGCGGCGCGGCGCCACCCGCCTGCGCCTCTCGCCCGAGCGGATCTCCGTCCAGCGGCTGGATGGAAGCACCGCGTAAGCCACGAGCTCCCGATCCCCAGCTATCCTTTGAATTACGCGAGTGCCCTGGAACCGATTTGGGGACAGGATCTTCCTGTTCCCAACGACCCCACCCAGGTCGGTTCCAGGGCACAGCTACGTTTGGACACGGGCTACCGCGACACCACCACCCACGAGGACATGACGATGTTGGCGCCCCCCGAGGGGTAAGGAGCGCCGTTGTAGTACCCCTCGTAGTCCACCACGGCGTCCTCGCCGGGGGTGACGTGGGCGGTGATGTCCTGCATGACCAGCTGGACTTCCTTGCCGGGGCACCAGCCGCTGCGGCCGTACCACCATGTGCCGTACTGGTTGGGCACGGTGCCCTCGGCGACCTTGTCCATGCAGTCGGTGGAGGCGCCGGCTTCGGGGAAGTCGCGCATCACCTCGTTGCCGTTGACGTCGAAGTGGTGGGTGGTGTTGCAGAACTCGGCGCAGTTGCCGGGGTCGGCGCCGCCGTGGCCGGTGATCACGGTGGCGAGCTCGACCTTGACCGCGTCGGCCGGGATGGCCACGGTCGCGGGCTCGTAGTTGTCGTTGTAGGTGTCGTTGAAGCCGGCGCCGGAGAACAGGTAGACGGCCTCCTCGGGGCGTTCGGGCTTGGACGAGTTCGACAGGCGGATGCTGAGCTCCACCTCGTAGGGTTGCTGGGTGTAGAAGGCGAAGCGCCGCTCGCCGCCGTCGGCGATCAGGGGCAACAGGCCGCTGATGTCGTGCACCCAACGGCCCTCGCGGTGGTAGGTGGTGATCCAGCGGCCGAACTCGGTGCCGCAGGACTCCGGATCGTCCGCATCGCAGATGTACATGTAGACGAGGTAGTCCCAGGCGGGGCAATCGCCGTACTCGCCGTCGCCCTCGCAGCCGAGGTAGAGGTCGAGCGCCAGGGTGTCGAAGTCGGCCATGGTGGCCGCGTCGGGCAAGGTGACGTCCGCGTAGTGGCGGGTGCCGGCCCAGCCGGGATCGGACAGGACCTCGCCGGTGAAGACGGGCACCACGGTGGCGGCCTGAGCCTCCAGCTCCGCCTCCCGCACGGCCTCGAAGTTGTAGTAGACGGCCTCGTTGGCCGCCATGGCCAGGTTGGGCTCGAACCAGCCGGCGGACTGGGAGTAGCGCTCCAGATCGGCGTAGCTGCCGATGTAGCGGATGCGCTGGAACCAGTCGACGCCGTGGCCCCAGCCGGGACGGCCCATCACCTCGCCGACCCAGCCCTCGATCAGGTCGGAGGCCTCGGTGACGTAGTGGATGCGCAGCCGCCAGTGGTTGCCGTCTTCGGTGGGCATCTCCGCCAGGGCGGCCTCCACCTCTGCGGTGAGGCCGTCGAGGGCCTCCTCGCGTGTCGAGCCGTTCCACGAGTCCGACGCGAAGAACACCTGCACGTTGGTCGGCAGGCTCTGCAGGAAGGTGTCCACGTCCCGGTCCCACAGGGGGGTGGGCCAGCCCTGGGCCTGCTGGGGGCTGTCGGAGATGAACAGGAACAGGTCGCAGCCGTTCCAGTTCTCCGACAGGGTCCAGTCGCCGCCGCGGGTGGGCACGGTGAAGTCCGCGGCCATGCCGTACAGGGCCGTGTCCTCGGCCGCGTCGATGAACTCGCGGGGGTCGAGGCCGTTGGCGCAGAGGGTCGGGCCGGTCGTGTCGTCGTCGTCGCCCACGGCGCTGTCGTCGTCGTCGCCCGCGGTGGCGTCGTCGTCGTCGTCGCCGGCGGTGGTGTCGTCGTCGTCGCCATCCTCGGACGGACAACCCAGGGCGAACAGCAGCAGGCTCAGGGGCAGGACCAACCAGCGCATGTCTCCTCCTTCGACGGACGATGTCGACTCTCCGTCGCGCTGCAAGGTAACGTCTCGGTCACGATTGGCCAAGGGCAAGGTGAGCACCCGATGATTCCAAGAACCCTGATCCTCCTCGGCGCGGCGCTGGTCGAATTGGTGGACTTCGAGGCCTGCTGGTAAGCTGCGCCACCGGCTGCGGGAAAATTTCGCGACCGACGACCCCGGGACGACCCCATGACGACCCAAGAAGGCACCTCCTGGAAGTTCTCCAAGGCTTTCTGGACCGCCAACGCCGTCGAACTGCTCGAGCGCGCCGCCTGGTACGGCGTGTTCATCGCCATCACCCTGTACCTGTCACGCATCCTCGGCTTCTCCGACATCGAGGCTGGCGTGGTGTCGGGCGTGTTCTCGGCGGGGCTGTACTTCCTTCCCACGATATCCGGCGCGTACGCCGACCGGATCGGCTTCCGCAACGCGCTGATGCTGGCCTTCGGGCTGCTGACCATCGGCTACGGCAGCATGTGGGCGTTGCCCACGATGCTGGAGGCCGCCGACCTGGTGGAGTACGGCCGCGAGGTGACGTTCACCGGCCTGGAGGCCAGCAACCACAAGTGGCTGTTCGTGCCGATCATGGTCGTGGTGATGATCGGCGGATCGTTCATCAAGTCCGTGATCACGGGCACGGTGGCCAAGGAGACCACCGAGATCAACCGTGCCCGCGGGTACTCGATCTTCTACGCGATGGTGAACGTAGGCGCATTCTCCGGCAAGACCATCGTCAAGCCGCTGCGCGAGGCCATGGGCAACGAGGGGTTGATCGTGCTCAACCTCTTCGCCGCGGCCATGACCCTGATCGCGCTGGTCCTCGTGTTCTTCTTCTACAAGGCCGAGAAGGCGAAGGGTCCGGGCAAGTCGCTCAACGACATCTGGCGCGGCCTGATCGCCGTGTGCACCAACGGCCGCCTCGTGGCGCTGACCCTGATCATCACCGGCTTCTGGATGGTCCAGCACCAGCTGTACGCCACCATGCCCAAGTACGTGTTGCGCATGGCCGGCGAGGGGTCGTCGCCGTCGTGGTTCGCCAACGTCAACCCCGCCGTGGTGGTGCTCACCGTCGCCCTGGTCACCCAGCTGATGCGCAACAAGTCGGCGCTGACGTCCATGACCGTGGGCATGTTCATCATGCCGCTGTCGGCGTTCTGTATGGCCGCGGGCAACGTCATCGGCGACGACCGCATCATCGGGCTGCACCCCGTGGCGTTCATGATGATCGTGGGTATCGCCTTCCAGGGCCTGGCCGAGAGCTTCATCTCGCCGCGCTACCTCGAGTACTTCTCGCTGCAGGCGCCCAAGGGGGAGGAGGGCCTCTACCTGGGCTTCTCGCACCTGCACTCGTTCATCTCGTCCATCCTCGGCTTCTCCATCTCCGGCATCTTGCTGGACAAGTTCTGTCCGGCCGAGACCAAGTTCGCCACACCCGAGGCGTGGGAGGCCGCCAAGGCCAACGCGCACTACATCTGGTTCGTGTTCGTGGGGATCGCGATGACGTCGGCGATATCGCTGATCGTGTTCGGGATCGTCACAAAGCGGATGGACCGGAAGCGCGAGAACGCTGGCTCGACCTGAGAACCGGACATAAGCTGAGGGACGTCCCTGCTTCCATCGGGAGGTCCAAATGCGTCGCGCCCTGCTGCCCCTCTGTGTCGCCACCCTGATCACCGCCCTGGCCTGGGCCGAGACGCGGACCTGGCCCCTGGACGATCCCGCGGCCTACGACTTCGATCCGACGCTGGTCGTGGTCGAGGACGGCGCGGCCACGCTGGTGTCGAGCCTGCGCGGCACGGGCGTTGACGGTGATCTCGAGCTCAACGGGGAGATCTTCGACCTGTCGTCGGACATGAGCGGCCTGCGCACGGAGCCCGACGGGATCGCCTGGCCGGTGGTCCAGGACGTGGCGGCCGGGGACGACCAGTTCGACCTGGACGGTTACCTGGCGGGGCTGGCCGCCGGGGACGAGCTGCTGGTGGTGGACCTGCAGGGCAGCGCCGGCGACCTCGCGGGCGTGGGCACGTGGGAGACCGTGCGGGTGATCGACGTGGTCGGGACCACCGTGACCACGACCGCGGTGGCCGGCGAGTACGCCGGCGCCACGCACACCGTGGTGGCCCAGCGCGTGCCCAACTACGGGGACGTGACCCTGGTCGGGTCCAGCCTCACGGCGGCGGGCTTCGACGGGAGCACCGGCGGGATCGTGGCGCTGCGGTGCGCGGGCACGCTCACCGTGGACGCCAGCTCGGTGGTGGACGCGGCAGCGATCGGGTACCGCGGCGGCAGCGGCGGGGACGCCGCGGGCGGCGGCGGGCAGGGGGGCGAGTGCCCGGCGGGCAGCGACGGGGACGGCGGCGGCGTGTCCGCCGACGGTGTGGGGGGCGGCGGCGCGGGCGAGGGCCACGCGCACGCCCGCGCCACGCGGGGCGGGCCGGGTGGGTATT
>CAZLEO010000319.1:0-10673 GCA_964558555.1 uncultured Rickettsiales bacterium
GGTTACCGTTCCGTGCCATATGGTAACCAGACCAAAACGAATCGGGCCCTGAATCACAACCCCAGATCGGGCGCTCCGACGGTGTCGGCGTGCTTGCCGACCTCCTTGGTGACCTTCTTCTGGCCCTCGAGGTATTCGGCGACCTGGTCGGTGACGTCGGGGCCGGAGCATCCGCCGAGGTCGGCGGGCTGCAGACAGACCGCGATGGAGTCCACGTCGACCTCGCGGGCGACGGCGGCCTCGCGGTCGGCGACGAGGCCCCAGGCGAGGGCCACGGCGCTGGCGACGGACCGGGTGCGCCAGGCGGTGAGGCGCTCGCTGGCGGCCTTGACCTGCTCGAGTTCGGCGGTCAGCTCGGCCTCGCGGGCGGCGACCTCGTCCTCGGTGAGGGCGTCGACCGACTCCAGGTACATGCGGCGGTTGGCCTCGTGCAGCTCCCGGGCGGTCTGCAGCTCGCGGCTGGCCGCGCGGAACTCCTCCTCGAGGGTCAGGACGACGGGCTCGAAGGGTGTCGCGCGCTCGTAGATACGCTGGGGGGAAAAGCTGGAGGTGGCCTCGCCAGCGGCCTCGCCAGCGGCCTCGCCGGCGAGGGTCAGGGGGGCGACGGCCTGGCGCTGGGGCCGGATCTCGGGCCACTCGCGGCCGCAGATGTCGGTCACTGCGGCGGCCAGCGTCTCGTCCGCGTCCAGGGCGGCGGCGAGGTGGGCGGTGACGTCGCGCCCCTCGCAGGTGTTCTGACCCATGGCCATGCCCAGCACGCCCGCCGGCGGATCACACGTGCCCACGGTCACCCCCTCGGCCTCCTCGAACTCGGCGACGTGGCGGGCCAGGGCCTCGGTGAACGCGCGGTCCGTGTCGAGCACGAGCTGGTCGACGAAGGCGTTGATCGCGCCCCAGTCGGCGTCGAAGGCCTGCGCCAGCTGGGCATGGCGGTCGGCCAGGTCCGACGGCTCGGCGCCGGTGCGCAGCCGGGCCGCCTCCAGCCCGTCGCCCAGGCCGTCCAGGGCGCGGCCGGTGGTGACCACCTCCCGCTGGATGCGGTCGTTGTTCTTCTGGCTCACCGCCGAGATCTCGGCGAACTGCCGGGAGTTGCCCTGCAGGTGCAGCATGGAGAAGAAGACCTCCTCGGCCGACGCGGTCAGGGGGGCGAGGAGTAAGGGCATCAACACGAGGGTTCTTGCCAACGTCGAGCGCATGGTCTCTCCTGGGATGGTGTGCGAATGGTATCGCTTCCCACCGTCCACGATCCAACGGGGGAGGCTCGGAGGTGTCACATGAGATTCTCGATCGCCCTGTTGATCGCGTGCTTCCTGGCGGTGCCCACGTCGGCCGGGGCCGACGTCGCCCAGGAGCTCGAGCAGACCTTCATCTCGGTGGCCGAGAAGGTCAGCGACTCGGTGGTGTACCTGGAGGTGAAGAGTCGCTTCGCCGACCAGCGCAATGACGCCGCCGCCCCGCTGCTGGACACCCCACTGGGGGGATACGAGCCCATGGTCGAGGGATCGGGATCGGGCGTGATCCTCACTCCCGACGGCCTGGTCCTCACCAACTACCACGTGATCCGCGGCGCCGTGGACATCCAGGTGCGGCTCCACGACAACCGCGTGTTCCCTGCCGAGATCGTGGGCGAGGACCCCGACAGCGACCTCGCCGTGGTCCGCATCGACGCCAGCGGCCTGCAGGCGGCCACCTTCGCGGACCCCGAGGACGTGCACGTGGGGCAGTGGGCCATCGCCGTGGGGGCGCCCTTCGGGCTGCGCTACTCCATCACCGTGGGCCACGTGTCCGCGCGGGCGCGCCGCGATATCGGCGAGCTGGCCAGCCAGGAGTGGCTGCAGACCGACGCGTCCATCAACCCCGGCAACTCAGGCGGCCCGCTGGTGGACATCGAGGGGCGGGTCATCGGCATCAACACCATGATCATCGGCATGGGCACCGGCATCGGCCTGGCCATCCCCAGCGACGTGGCCCGCGACATCTCCTCGGTGCTCATCGCCGAGGGGCGCCTCGTGCGCGGCGAGCCCGGCCTGACGCTGCAGGACGCCGAGCCGGAGCTGATCGAGCGCCTGGGCGCCCCGGCCGGCACCGAGGGGGTGGTGGTGGCCGACGTGGATCCCCGCGGCCCCGCCGCTGCCACCGGCCTCGCCCGCGGTGACGTCATCGTGCGCTTCGAGGACACGCCCACGACCGTGGCCGGCGAGCTACTGGACCGCTTCCTCTCCACGCGTCCCGGCACCGAGGTCACCCTGCAGTGGTATCACGAGGGCAAGCTCAGCAAGGGCGCGCTGACCCTGGACGAGCGGTACGAGGGCCCCGCGTCGAGCAGCAGCGATCCCGCCGAGCACACGGGCGACGACATCGGCATCACCGTCGAGGGCCTCACCGCCGAACTCAACGACCGCCTGGACCGCGATCCCGACGCCCCCGGCCTGCTCGTCATCAAGGTGCGCGTCGGCAGCCCCGCCCACCGCGCCGAGCTCGAGTTCGGTGATCTGGTGCTCGAGGTCGAGGGCAACGAGATGCGTTACCCCATCGACCTGGCCAAGGCGGTGCTGCGTTCCGACGGCGATCAGGTGGTCATGTACGTGGAGCGGCCCCGAGACGGGTCGAAGCACTACATCCTGGTGGACAAGCCCTGAAGCGGGCGAGGTCGCTACAGCTCGAAGTCGATCTCCATGCGGATGACCGTGCGGCCGATGCGGATCTGATCCCCGTCCTTGAGGGCGAACTCGCTGACGGGGGAGCCGTTGAGCAAGGTGCCGTTGGTGCTCTCGGCGTCCCGGAGGCGGAATTCGCCGTTGCGGAAGGCGATCTGGATGTGGGTGGCGCTGACCCGCGTGTCCGAGAGGATCAGCGCGCAGGCCGAGCCGCGGCCGATGGAGCTGAGCGGCTTGTCGAGCCGGACGCTGGAGCCGCGGTCCGGTCCCTCGACGACGCGCAGCGTGGCGACGAGGTCGCCGGGGATCTCCTGGGTCTCACCGAGATCGAATACCTGGTCGACGATGGTCTGAGTGAGCTTCTTGTCCACGTGCGCTCTCCTCCCGCGGTCCACCGCGGTTCACCCGCGACTACCCTACCACCCCTGGCCCGGCGGGTGGTAGCTGGCGCCTCCGAGCCCGGCCGCGATACCATCGGCCGATGGCCACACCACCGACGATATCCACCCGTCTGACGCGACGCGATTTCTGCTGGATCGCGGCGGCCGCGGCGGCCGGCACGGCCGCGGGCGCGGCCCCGATCTGGCCGGCGGTCGCGCAGGACCACCCCTCCGTCCCGACGTTTCGCGGCAACGCCACGCGCTCGTTCCACGGCACGGGGCCGGTCCCCGGCAGCCCCTCGGTGCGCTGGAGCTTCGTCACCGGCACCCACGCCGAAGCCCTGGGCGGAGGCGGGAGCCGCAATTGGAAGGGCACCGGGTGGAGCGGCCAGGCCGCGCTGGCCGGCGGGCGGGTGTACGTGCCGTGCCTGGACGGCGTGTGCACCTGCCGCGACGCGGACACGGGCGAGGAGATCTGGAGCACGACGCTGGGGGACTCCCTCAAGGGCTCCATCTGCCTGTGGAACGACCGGCTGCTCGTGGGCAGCCGCGACAACCACATGCACGCGCTGGCGCTGCGGGACGGCGCCGAGCTGTGGAAGCTGGCGTGTGGCGGCAAGGACGTGGACTCCACCCCGGCGGTGATCGGCGACCGCGCCTGGTTCGGCGCGGAGGACACCCACCTGTACTGCGTGGACGCGGACGGCAAGGTGCTGTGGCGGTACGCCACGGGGGGCTCCATCGAGTCCTCCCCGGCGATCGTCGACGGCCGCGCCTATGTGGGATCGTACGACGGCTACCTTCACTGTGTGCGCAGCGACGACGGCGCGCCCCTGTGGCGTTTTCCCACCGGCGACGACACCGACTCCAGCCCGGTGGTGGTGGGCGACACCGTGTTCATCGGCTGCGAGAACGGCTTCCTGTACGCGGTGGACCGGCGCGACGGAGGCCTGCTGTGGCGCTACCGCGCCGGCGCCGGCATCTGGGGCACCCCGGCGGTGGCGGACGGCCGCGTGATCGTCGGCGCGGACGACGCCCTGGTGCACTGCGTGGACGCGCTCAGCGGCGACGCGGTGTGGCGGGCCGAGGTGGCGGCCGGCATGTGGGCCTCCCCGACCCTGGTGGAGGGCGTGGTCGTGATCGGGGACTGGGAGGGGGTGCTCAACGCCCTGGACGCGGCCACCGGCAAGCCCCTGTGGACCTTCGAGACGGGCTCTTACATCGTCTCCTCGGCCTGCATCGGCGGTGGACGCATCTACATCGGCAGCCGTAACGGCACCTTCTACTGCCTCGAGGAGGGCGGATCATGAGCCGCCTCAAGTGGTCCTTCAAGGCCGCGTCCATGCTGGCCGCTTCCCCCGCCGTCGGCCCCGACGGCACCAGCTACGTGGGCTGCCGCGACCGCCACCTGTACGCCGTGGACGACGGCGGCGCGCTGCGCTGGAAGGCGGCCACCGGCGGCCCGGTGGACGCCGCGGCCTGCGTCCACCCGGACGGCCTGGTGGTGTTCGGCTCCTACGACGGCGTCCTGCGCGCCGTCGACGCCGCCGGCGCCGTGGTCTGGACCGTCGACCTGGGCGCGCCGGTGATGACCACGCCGTGCGTGGACGACGACGGCCGCCTGTGGGTGGGCGACGACAGCGGGCGCCTCGACTGCGTCTCCGCCGAAGGCGAGCTGCTCGCGCGGTCCACCGTGTCCGACCTGCTCGCCGCCTCCCCCATCTGCAGCGGCGGGGAGGTCTACGTGGCCGACCGCGAGCTCTTCGGCTCCGATGGGACCCGGCTCGATCTGGCGTCCGAGCCCGTGGTGGCCGCCGCGGCCGCCGCCGCGGACGGCACCCTCTACGTCGGCTCTTGGGACGCCCACGTCTACGCGATCAAGGACGGCGCGATCGTCTGGCGGGCGCCCGTCGAGGGGCAGGTCTACGCCCCGTGCAGCGTGGGCCCCGACGGCCAGGTCCTCGCCGGCACCCGGGCGGGCCAGGTGGTGGCGCTGTCCGCGGCCGGGGAGCGCCTGTGGACGCGCAAGGTGGGCGACGGGGTGTACGGCACGCCGGCGATCGCCGAGGGGGGCGTGTGCTTCGTGGGGTGCAACGACAACCGCCTGTACGCGCTGGACCTGGCCAGCGGCGAGGTGAGCTGGCGCGAACGGGTCGGCCGGGACATCCGCTCCTCGCCGGCGCTGACCGCCGACGGCACGGTGGTGGTGGCGTCGTGGGACTGGAGCCTGTACGCCTTCGCCGGCGGCGCCGGAGGGCCCGCGGCAACGCCGTGGCCCCAGTTCCACTGCGACGCCGCCCGGACCGGGCGCTATGCGCCCGCCTCCTCACCCACCTCCGATTCCTCCGAGACCGCGGCCGCCGACTGACGCGCCCCGACCGCGGCGCGCCTGAGCACCTCCGACCAGTTCAGCCGCCCTGTCATCTGCATCAGGATGAACAGCGTCAGGATCGACAGCACCGTCACCGTCAGGCCGGTGAACCCATCCCAGAAGTGGGCCAGGGCGAACCCGATGAGGTACACGAGCTGCGCCGCCGCCGCCTCCACGAACGCGAAGCGCGGCGACACCACCAGCCGCAGGTAGCTCACCACCAGCACGATGCTCACGACGCTGCACAGCACGAACGCCGGCACCAGGTGCATGTGATCCACCGAGTATGCGAACAGCAGGTGGAAGGCGAAGAAGGACGCGGCCAGGAACAGGTAGTTGATGGGGTGGATCTCGATGCGGCGCATCACCGACAGCACGAACAGCAGCCCGAAGAAGAACAGCAGCGAGATGGGCGCCGAGAACGACAGCTGCGCCGCCAGGTCCCCCGGCTGGATGCGGTCGGGCATGATCATGCCGATGTCGTGGCCCGTGACCATGCGCGAGAACGTCCAGTCGAGGGTCCAGCCCTCGTCGGAGTAGCGCTTGGACGTCGGTGACATGGAGAACGCGGGGAAGTCGACGCGCGAGAAGTCGGTGCGCATGACCAGCGAGAAGTCCTCGAGGTTGGCCACGTCCGGGGACGGGACGTACCGCCACTCCCCCATGCCGCGGCTCACGTAGCCCACATCCAGCGTCACGGTCTGGCCCGGCTCGATCGGGACGCGCGCGGTCACGCCGCCGTGGACGGGCTTGAGGGTGCGCGCCAGGTCCTCGCCGTCCACGGCGAACACGAACGAGTCGTACAACCCCTCCATGTCCGGAAACTGCAACGACACCGCCAGGGTGCCGGGGACCTCCTCGGCGTGCACGTAGGTCCACGTGCCGCCGAAGTCCACGTCGTACAGCGAGTACCACATCAGCCCCTTGAGCCGCTGGTCCAGATCCAGGTCCACCTCGATGTCCGTGGACGAGGGCTGCATGGCCTTGACGTGCTCCACGATCACCGGGTCCTCCACCGACACCCAGACGCCGTCGCGGATCTCGGAGCGCTTCTCGATACGCGTCGTGTTCCACTCGAAGGTGAAGGTGGGGGCCGCCTGGGACTGGGCCTTGCCCCACAGCTCCACCACGTCGCCGCGCAGCTGGTATCCCATGGTACGGCTGCGCTCCGTCATCACCCCGCCCAGGACCAGCCAGCTGATGGTGGCGATGGCGAAGACCACGGCGACGGCGAACAAGCGAAAGATGGGGTGCATGGGTCGTCCTCCCGGGGATCGTGTCCCCTTGGTTTCATGAGAGCCTGCGCAGGCCGAACACCAGGCCCAGCGCGACGGCGGTCGCCGCCTCCAGACCCAGCCCCGACGCCACGCTCACGTCCAGGACCGTCTCGCCCACCAGCTCCACGGCGAGCTCGCAGCCCAGCCCGATGCCCAGCTCCACGCCGAGCCACAGCCGGGACCGGCCGCGAGCCGCCCGCGCGATCCGACCGAGGGCCCCTGCCGGGGAGCCTGGGAGGATGTGCCGCGCCGGGTGGTCGATGATCACGGTCTCAGGCTAGGTGACGGTCTTGGTCTCCCCGGGGCAGGGCCGTGGAAGGGCCGGGGAAGAACGGTGCAATTCAAGTGCAGGATGGGGTGTCTGAGCTATCATCGACCTCGACGATGCCGGAGAGGACATGAGCGACAGCAAGACCATCCTGGTGGTGGACGACGACGCGCACATCCGCGAGGTCGTCCGCTTCGCCCTCGACAAGGCGGGCTTCCGCGTGGTGGAGGCCGCCGACGGCCTCGCCGCCCTGGAGGCCTTCGCCGCCCACCGCCCCGACCTGGTGGTGCTGGACATCCTGATGCCCGAGATGGACGGCACCGAGGTCTGCCGCGCGCTGCGGCGTGACTCGACCGTGCCCATCGTCTTCTTGTCGTCCAAGGACGACGAGATCGACCGCATCGTCGGGCTCGAGCTGGGCGGGGACGACTACCTGACCAAGCCGTTCAGCCCCCGCGAGCTCGTGGCGCGCGTCCGCGCCGTTCTCCGGCGCACCGCCCCGCCGGCGGGCACCGGAGGCGCCGCGCCGTCGGCGGAGGTGCAGGCCGTGCAGAGCCTCACCCACGGCAAGCTGCGCATGGACCTGGATCGCTACCGGGCCTTCTGGGACGACGCGGAGGTGGTGCTCACCGCCACCGAGTTCGGCATCCTGCACACGCTGCTGCGCTTCCCCGGCAAGGTGTACTCGCGCAACGAGCTGATGGACGGCGCCTACCGCGAGCAGACCGTGGTCTCCGAGCGCACCATCGACAGCCACGTGCGGCGCGTGCGGCGCAAGTTCTCCACCGCCGGCGGCGACCCCATCGAGACGGTGCACGGCATCGGCTACCGCCTGACCCCCTGTGATTGAACCGTAGATGCGCTGGAACCCCCGCCTGCGGACGGTATTGATCAGCGTCAACATCCTGATCCTGCTGTTCCCGCTGGGCGGCATCGTGCTGCTGCGGCTGTACGAGAGCGCCCTGATCCGGCGCACCGAGCGCGAGCTGATCGCCCAGGGGGCCGTGGTCACGGCCGCCTATCGCCAGGAGATCCACCGGGTGCTCGGCGAGCGGACCTACGCGCCCGCTCCGGAGCGCTACGGCAAGCCCCTCACCCTGGACGAACGCGGGTCGTCCCGCTGGAGCAGCAGCGAGCCGATCACCGACGCCGAGGAGCCCTACCACCCCGTGCCCGCCCGGCTGGACCTGGCCACGCACATGGTGCTCGAGGCCCCCCCCGACGCCCTGCCGCCGGCGGAGCCCGCCGACACGGTGGCCGTGGCCGCAGGGGACCGCCTCGGCACGATCCTCACCGAGACGCAGAAGGTGACCCTGGCGGGGATCCGCGTGGTGGACCACCAGGGCACCGTGGTTGCCACCACGCGCAGCGAGCTGGGGCTGAACCTGGTCCACCGCGACGAGGTGGCGCGCGCCCTCGACGGCGTCCACGTCAGCCTGATGCGGTCGCGCTACTCGGACGAGCCGCAGCCGCCGCCGGACTCCCTCAGCCGCGGCACCCGCATCCGGGTGTTCGTGGCCATGCCCGTCATCGACTCGGGCCGCGTCTGGGGCGCCGTGATCCTCTCTCGCACGCCCATGAACATGCGCCAGTCCCTGTACCGCCTGCGCTGGTACATCCCCGCGGGCGCGGCGCTGCTGCTGGGCATCGTCACCTTCGTGGCCCTGTTCGCCTCGCGCACCATCGGCCGCCCCATGGACGAGCTGATCCGCCAGACCGAGCGGGTGTCCCGCGGCGAGCTCGGCGCCGCCACCCCCCTCGAACACCCGGGCACCCACGAGGTGCGCCTGGTCTCCGAGGCGGTGGCCCACATGGCCCAGGTGCTGGAGACCCGCGCCCAGTACATCAACACCTTCGCCTCGGGGGTCTCCCACGAGTTCAAGACGCCGCTGACATCCATCCGCGGCGCCGTGGAGCTGCTGCGCGACCACATGGAGGAGATGACGCCGGACGAGCGCAACCGCTTCCTGGACAACCTCGAGCAGGACGCGGACCGCCTCGACCGCCTCGTCAGCCGCCTCACCGATCTCGCCCGGGCCGACGTGATCCGCCCCGGATCGGGGTCGACGCCGCCCGCGCCGGTCCTCGTGGCGCTGGCGGAGCGCTTCCGCGAGCACGGCATGGAGGTGATCCTCGACGCGGACGAGGACCTCCCCGCCGCAGCGATGGAGCGCGAGGTGTTCGAGTCGGTGCTGGTGAACCTGCTCGACAACGCCCGCCAGCACGGCGGACCCCAGGTGCGGATCCGAGCGGCGCGCGGCGACCGCCCCGACCTGCTGCGGATCGCCGTATCCGACAACGGCGACGGCATCTCCGAGCGCAACGCTCGACGTATCTTCGACCGCTTCTTCACCACGGCGCGCGAGGAGGGGGGCAGCGGCCTCGGCCTGTCCATCGTGCGCACGCTGGTGGAGGTGCACGGCGGCACGATCGCGGTGGACTCGGAGCCCGGACGGACCACTTTCGAGGTCCTCATTCCGTTAGCCGAAGCGACGCAGCGCATCGGTTGACGACCGCCCCCGCTCCCCCCTATATAGATGGCGCTCCGCGATCTAGAGGGATCCTCCGGATCGGACTAAGGAACGAAGCGCGTTGCGCGCGCGAGCGCCCACGCGAGGAAAACGAGACAACGAGAGGAAAACCCATGGACATCGATATCGGCAAGGTGAACGCGCTCATCGAGCGCTGGGGTACCGGTCGGGACGCCGCCATCCCCCTGCTGCAGGGGATCCAGGATGAGTATCGGTACGTCCCGCTCGAGGCCATGGACTACATCTGCGAGAAGACGGAGATCAGCACGTCGCAGATCTACGGCGTGGTGACCTTCTACACGCAGTTCCGCATGGAGCCGGTGGGCGAGCACCTGATCAAGGTGTGCAAGGGCACCGCGTGCCACGTCAGCGGCGCAGAGGGCATCACCGAGGCGCTCTCCGACCTGCTGCACGTGCCCGACGGCGGCACGACGCCGGACATGAAGTTCACCCTGTCCACGGTGGCCTGCGTGGGTTGCTGCAGCCTCGCGCCGGTGATCATGGTGGACGAGGACACCCACGGGAAGCTGAACCGCACCTCCGCCGAGCAGGTGATGCTCAAGGAGTACGGCGCCACCTCCCAGGACGAGAACTAGCGGTCACCCGCTCTACAAAGGGAAAGGGACACACACATGGATCCCACTACGAGTGAGGTCAACCGCATCATCGTCGGCCTGGGGACCTGCGGCATCGCCGCGGGCGCCGGCAAGATCCAGGACATCATCGCCGGCGAGCTCGAGGCCGCGGGCGTCAACGTGGACATCGGCATCACCAGCTGCATGGGCAACTGCCACGCCGAGCCCATCGTCGAGGTGTTCGACACCGCGGGCAACCACTTCTTCTACGGCAACGTCAGCAAGGGCAAGGCCAAGAACATCGTCAAGAAGCACCTGATCGGCGGCGCGCCGGTCACCAAGTGGATGTTCGACCCGACCGACCCCGAGGACGAGGGCGGCAAGTTCTTCCTCAAGCAGGAACAGATCGTGCTGCGCAACTGCGGCAAGATCAACCCCGAGAGCCTCGACGACTACCTGTCGGTCGACGGCTACGGCGCCCTGCGAAAGTCCATCGAGATCGGCCCCGAGGCCGTCATCGGCGAGGTCAAGACGTCGGGCCAGCGCCGCCCCCCCGGCCCAGGCGTCCCCACCCGCCTGCAGTGTACCGAAGACCCCCGCGCCGGCTCCGGCAA
>CAZLEO010000320.1:0-10449 GCA_964558555.1 uncultured Rickettsiales bacterium
GAGGTCACGATCGCTGGCGGGAACTGGCTTTCTGAGTTCCTGCGGCTGCTCTTTGGATCTTCAGGATCTTCTCTACTGTGTGCGCGGATTCCTCAAGGCTGCGATTCCCAAAGAGATCTCTATTGGCGCTGTAGTATTCCTCGATGTCCTCTTCGGGAATGTCGAGGTCACGCATTCGATCGTGGACGTACTCCTGAATACTGTCAATGTTATGTTCATCCACCCAGGCTGTTGCTCGATCGGATGTGTCCATCAGACGGAGCAGTTCTTCGTCGTCCGCGTCGTGACGGAGATTTTGCAGATGGGCCAACCTCATTCGCCTACTCGCATCTTCGGCCGACACGTGTTCGTCCGATGGGATCGATGCAGGTGTGGAACCACCTGTTGCCGGATTCGAGGCGTCCCACCCAACAGTGAGCCATGTCACGACTACGAAGGCCACAGCGATGAAGCATGCGGTCACGGCGATGTAGAGTCTTTTCCTCATGATCCGTCGTATTCTACGGTCAATTCCAGACTCACGCTCTCGTACTCCCCCGTTGGTACCAGAGACACATTGTATACCCTGGCGGCCATCTCAATACCCATTTCAGGGGCCAAGAACGTCTCGTATACTACCAATACGTTTTCTTCCAGGCAGACGGCGTTCACGGTCAGGCTATTGCCATCCCACGGACATCTTTCTCCGAATGAAAATAGTGCCATCTCGGAGTCGAAATCCACGTTTGTGGGCACGTCCTTGGGCGGGACACTTGGCAGATACTCCTGGTACGCTGTTTCGAGGGCTGGCTGGGATTCCAGCATCAAGACGGTAATGTCATCGCAGTCATCCCACTCTTCCGTTCCATCGCCGCCGTAGTCTTCGCCCTGTCGTATCTCCTGGAAATCCAATGGGACGTCGCAGGAGAAATCATCGTCGTCGTCATCAAGCGCGGTGTCGTCGTCATCAAGCGCGGTGTCGTCGTCGTCATCAAGCGCAGTGTCGTCGTCAGACGTGGTGTCGTCGTCGGCAACGTCATCGTCGTCGCCATTCGGCTCACAACCCATCATCCAGCCGAAGAGAAATGCAATTACCCAAATCGTCCAATTGTTGTGGTTCTTACTGTGTGTGAACATCATGACGTTCCTCGAACTATGGTTCATACCGCATGGGTGTATTCGGCCCGTTCGCGTCGTCCCACGCGCCATCTTCCCAATAGAACGCAAGGAAGACTTTCCTCTTGTCTTCTCTATACAAGTCATCGTGCGGGTCCCAACCTATCGGAATGTTCAACCCGGTCAGTTTGACCTTCCAAGCTGCTCCGTTTAGATCGTCGCCGAGTGTCAGACGCTGGCTGCGTGGCCCATAGCTTGAGCATGTGTATCCCACGGATGGGGATTGCTGCACTCGTAACGCGATATCTGCCGGCACCTCTCCTGCGTCGTGGTCGAGGTTGGGTTCGTGATACCAAAGCGCGGCAGTGAAGAACTCGGCCTCCTCAGGCACTGGCTGGTTGACGCCGCCCGCGGTTGGATTGAGATTGACGTATTTGACTTGGCCATCTCCAAGAACTCCAATGTAGTAACGCCAGCGCCACGGTGCGTCCATGCCTGGTCCGGTCAGGAGGCGCATACGCATCCTCCCTGCACCCCAACGTGGGTCATTGGGGGTTGTTTCACCAGCGTGGATGGGGATTTCTAGTTGCCCATCTCCCATGGCAAGCATACTTGCGTGGATCAGACCGGGTTCGTTTACGTCAACGGGGTCGAATATAGTAAGAAAATGGTGTTTGAGGTTCGCAGCCGCGCCCGCTACTGATGCCGTTGCCTGGCTCGTGGAGCAGAAGCCAGCGTCGTTGTAAAACGATCCATTGGCGAGACTATAGTCTGGAGTACTCTGTCCCTGTCGGCCACCAACGGCCGTCAAATCGACCAAGGTGTAATCGATGTCTGGATGCTCTCCCCGTCTGCTCCCACTACAGATTTCGGCATTTTGAAGGTCTACAGCGTTCTTTACAGTGGCGGCCACAGTAAACGAACCCGACGCCGTCGCCGGGGGGGGGACATCACAGGTATTCGTCGCTATGTGGCCGTTGCCCGCGCAATTCACCCAGAAGACCCCATCGTGGTAGATGTTGTCGACGTGCGTGTTGAAGTCGGGACCCGTATAGCATTGAAGAGATGCGTCGTTATAGAACCCTGAGTGATTCACGATATCGACGTTTAACTCGGCGATCTTCTGGACTTCGTCAGAGAAGTTTACGCCCTGTGCCTCGATGAATGAAAAGGACGCTTCGGTGCTGAAGCCCGTCCTCGCGAGCTGATCTGTACTGCCGACTCCTGGATAGTTCGGATCCTGTCCCTGCGTGAGATCCGCAAGCAGGATTCCCGCCATTTGTGTACCGTGCTGTTCATCATTGGGGGGATTCTGCCAGTGGGGATACGCGGCCTGGCAATCGGCAACGACGGACGTCCAACTCCCCGAATCGTAACACCACGCGTCCACAAGGCGAGTATCTGGGTTGGGATACAACCAATCCTTCCACGCCGGATGGTCCACATCGAAGCCCTGGTCCAGGACGGCGACGTAAATGTCGCTGACCTCGCTACGCCCGCTACCGAGTGCGCCGTTGAAGCCGACGTCGAGGTACTGGTTGACCTGCTGCGCCTCGCGGATTTCGTCGCCTTGATTCAGAGCAAGCTCGGCCTCGGCCTGCTCGTAGATGCTGGAGATTCCGGGGTACTCCATGAGCAGTGACAGGGCGTGTGGCGTGACCTCCGCCTTGAACTCGTTGACGATCCAGTACTGATCGATGAGGCGTCCTCCAGCCTGTTCAAGGTACTGGATGTAGGGTTCCTGAATGACCTCGAGTTCGGTTTTGCGTGACTCGATCGCTACGAGTCGCTCCTCCATCTGGTCCAGCCAGAAGACCACGTCTTTTTCAAGGAGGTTGTTGTGGAGTCGAGGAAGTTCCAGTGCCGGCTGATCTTCCAGGGTGACGAAGACGTCGAGGACGTCATCCTCGTCGGCCGTTTCGAACCAATCCGTTACGGACTCGCCTACTCGCAGGTAGGGCTCTGGCACGTCGAACCGCGCCGCACGCCGGTCCTGGAACGCGGCGAGATCCTCTGGAGTGGCGTCCGGCTTGCCTTCAAGGTAGGCATCCACGATCTCGTCTTCCGAGAGGGTCTCGACCTCACCTCGCACGAGCTGCACCTGGTAGACGACCGGAGAGTCTTCGGATTCTTGGTAGGCATCTCCGACGATGTAGTAGGAGCCCCCGTCAGGGTCTTCGAGGTGATTGACCCCGACAGCGAAGGTGCTCCCGTCCTGCAACGTCACGACGTTCGAGCCGGTCAGTTCTTCGGTTTCGGTGCCATCGGGATAGACCGTTCGGGTGTAGACCGAGAGAACCTCTTCATCTTCTGCTTCGGCGACTTCCAGCTGAGCTTCGGCCGTGGCAGGTACCCAGAGCAGCAGCAGGAGAAGCGCGAACCACGCGAACGAATCTCCGGTATGGATCTCTCGGCGGACTGAGGTCAGGTGCAACCTGCGGATGAACGAATGGCGCCGTGTCACGGTACCCCCCATGGAGTTTGGCTAGGTTCTGGGTTCTTCTCCTGTTGTCCAAGGAGAATGATACCCACCGGCAGGCCAACCACGGAAGTGAAATCGCGCGGGCACCAGACCCCCACAGCGCTTTCCCCGCTGCTGCACTGTACGCCTGCGTTGGACGCTACGTGCGGCTCGGAGGCGCACAGTCCGGAGACGATCGCCAGGCGGATCAGCATTGCGTCGCGGACGGGTAGCCGGTGGCCGCGCGCCCGGGTGACGATGGCTTCGCGGCCGAGGAGGTCGAGAATCCGGGAGGTCTCGTTCGGCGTCAGGAACTTGTGGCGATCCAGGGTCGACATCGCAGCTCGGGTCTCTCGTTCTCGGCTCGAAGGTGTCCCGGGTCCGTCATCCTCTGGTCCTGGTTCCACTGGTACCAGCCGAGGTGGGCCAGCATCCACACCGCCTCTATCGGTGGCAGACCGGTCTGCTCTGACACGGCCTCCTGGCGCTGGAAGACCACTTCCGGGAGCCGGACGAGACCGTAGGTAGAACCCTGGTGATCGTGGTGAGGGTGCCGGCGGTCCGAACTGCGAAACGAGCCTGTGCAAAGGGAGTAGAGTACGCGCGCCCGCGTGGGCGAGAGCGCTGGCAGCGGTGGAAGACCATGCTGGAAAAGGGGGTGTACGAGAGCCAGTCGGCGCTGGCGCGGGGCGAGGGGGTGAGCCCGGCAGCGGTGACGCAAGGGCAACAGAAGGTGACAAGGGGCACGGACGAGCCGTAGCAGCAGACATTGGCTGTCTCGGAGTTGGGTTGTTCGCGGCAAGCCGACGGGCTGGTTCCGCCGCGCGACCTGTGAGGTCGTCGCCGTGGGACGATGGTTGGAGACTACCACGCCGCTTCTTGCAGCGCCTTGCCCTCCACGATCAGGTCGCGGATGTGCTCGCCGGACCAAATGCTGGCAAACGGCGGAGGAGTCAGATCGAGCCAGTGCTCCCCCATCTCGAGGTTGAAGGTGTTGGCCGCGCCGTTACCAGCGAGGTAGACGTCGGCCACGCCGCCGCCGTCCACGTCGCCGATGACCTCGGGCATGGCCGGGACGTTGTAGGTATGGATACGGGGGACGTCTTCGTACTCCTGCGGGACCTCGTTGTTCCCTGTCTTGATGTTCAGCAGGACGGCCACGGGGCGGACGATGGTTCCACGGTCGAAGAAGTCGGCGGACCCGGCGTAGATATCCACCTCCACCCGGGTTTCCTCGTCGTACTCCTCAGCGATGGCAGGGCGGGCGGAGTCGCTGTCCCAGACCAGCACGTCGTCGAAACCGTCGCCGTCGAAATCGTGGGTCACCAGGGCGAGGCCGAAGTGGTCCAAGCCACGGCCGCCGCCGCTCGGTTGGAGCACGACCACGCGGTCGTCCCAGCTATCGAGCTGCTGCTGGCCCTGCCAGCCGCTGTCCTCCCCGCCGTAGACCAGTACCCCGCCCCTCCGGCCGTTGTAGGCCACGGCCTCGTCGTTTTCAGTCAGGTTGGCTATTGGCATTCCCACGAGCAGATCGTCGCGGCCGTCCCCGTCCAGATCGGCGATGTCCACTGCAGTGCGGGCCGGAGAGTTGGCTCCTCCGAACCCGTGTCCACCCTCCTGAAAGGTCCATGCTTCCCGAGCTGTCAGGTCCGTGACCTCTTCCCATGTGTCCAGACCCGCGGTGACCACGGGTGTGGCGATCCCCCCGGTGTCCACGCCGCACAGGGTGTCCGTGGTGACGTCCTCGCCCTGGCTCATGCATAGCGCGACCGCGACCAGGTCGTCGCGGGAGTCGTAGACCAGGTCGGCGGGCGTACCGGGGAAGGCCCAGGCATGGATGTCTACGGGAGGGTGGGTCATGGAGATCGCACCACTGGCCATGGCGTCCTGCAGGGTCTGGGCGGTGTACCGCAGACCGCCGGGCACAACGGCCGCGTGCCCCTCCTCCACCGGTCCCTCGGTGATCACCACGTCGGTGTATCCGTCGCCGGTGAGGTCGCCGACGTGCCGAATCCGGGTGAAGTTCCGCCCAGGCAGCGAGAAATCGGGGAAGGTGGCGGCCAGGTCCTTGCCCTCGCCGCCGTACCAGACATACAGCACGTCGCCGATCGCGGCCACGGGCTGGCTCAGCAGCAGGTCGGCGTACCCGTCGCCGTCCAGGTCGCCGTGTACGGTATTGGCGTGCCCCTGCTGCTGGCCGTAAGAGTAGCCGGTGTCCCGGTACTCGGGGCCCCAGCTGCCGGCGATGGAGAAGAACGCATCCGCCTCGTCCAGGAAGGTCTGCCCCTGTCCCGGCCCTGCCTCGACCATCCACGCGCGGGTGTAGGTGCCGGTGTTGTCGTGGTAGTCGCAGTTTTGCAGGTCGAACGCCGTCGTGCCGGGCTGGGCGCAGGTGACCGAGACCACGTGCGGCAGGCCCCCGTCCGGATCGATGGCGTCGTAGCGGCCGCCGAGCAGGCTGTCCGTGTACTCCACCGGCTCGTACGGGGGCTGGTACCACTCGAGCACCACGGCTTGGTAGGCGTCGTACGCCAGCTGGCAGGTGGGCTCGGACAGGCAGTCCTCGTCCAGGCATCCGGTCTTGGTGTCGCCGTCCTCGTCGTGCAGGGTCATGCAGTCCTCGACCGGGTCCGGCTCCCCGGGCCCGTCGTCGTCGCCACACGACAGGGCGCACGAGCCCAGGACCAGGGCGGCGGCAAGCAGGGGGCAGAAGGTGCGCGGCATGGTCAACCCCTCAGGGCTGCGCGGCCTGATCGTTGGGCTGACCAGGGCACCACGCGGGCATCGACGCCCATCCCCGCAGCTCATCCTCGTGGGGGTTCCATTCCGAGGAGAAGGCGAACAGGTTGCGGTCGTCCGTCACGGAGTAGTAGGGCTGACCGCCGTGCTCGAGCCACCCGTCGGTAACGCTGTCGATGGTGGTGAGGGACTCGTTGGTGTACGAAGCGAACTGGGGCTGCAGCGCATACCAGGCCAGGTGGCCGGTGTTGACCGGCACATCCGGACCGGTCCAGAGGGAGCCGGCCGGGGGACCCGAGTCGTAGCTCATTCCGTATGAAATGGACGAGACGAACAGCTCGTCGAGGGTCCAGCCGTGGCTCAGATCGCCGCCGGTGTGGAACCCCTCGTGCCAGACCTGGTCCACGAGCAGCATCCGCGGGTACACGGCCAGCTTGAGGGGATCGGCGAGCTCCAGCATTTGTTGGGGCCAGTCGAGGAGCGGGCGCTCTGTCACGGCAAGCGCCGCGATCAGCGGCGGCTCGGCCGACGAGCCGGTGTTGCCCTGCTCGTACATGGCCTGGAGCGAATCCGTCACCTGGCCCATCTTCGCGTCGTCATCGTCTTCCAACAAATCTAAGACGGCACCCCAGTACGTGTTGTCCATGAACGGGATGGGCAGGCTCAGGCCCATGGCGCTGTCCAGATCGAGGCTCCCTCCCAGCAGTGCGGTCCCTGCCGCGCAGGGCGCTTCGGTCATGTTGAGGAGGTAGTCCTCCAGCAGCCAGCCGCTGGCGCCTGTGGTCTCCACGTCCGCGGGATCCAGGTACAGGCACAGCCCGTCTACGGACAGGGTCACATCCGAGGTGGTCTGCACCGGGGAGCTCTGGGCCCGCGAGTTGGCCACGGGGACCACGTTGTTGGCCCACCGCTGCGCCATCCACTCCCACCCGCGCTCCTCCACCAGGGGGAATGCCCACTCCACGCCCAGCAGGATCTCCAGCTCGCCGCCATCGATCGTGGCCAAGTGCGCCGCGCCGTCGAGGACGCCGACGTTGTGCTGCCAGGCGTCGACGATGTCGTCGTCGTACCAGTTGACCACGGGGAGGTTGTCGTCCAGCCACTCGGAGAGCCGGTCGTGCTCGTCCTGAAGGCTAGCCGGTAGCTCGCCGCCATACAGGTCGGCGCGAAACGCGTCGAGGTCGGCCAGCCGGTCCTCGTAAGCGGTGGCCTTGCCCCCGTTGGGGGTGTCGTGTTCCTGGCAGCTGACGAAGGGGTCGGGGAGCTTGACCTTCATCTGCGCGGCGAGGTCCATACTCAAGGTCGCCCAGGCCGGGAACCGAAGGTAAGTCAGCTGGGTGTCCTCGTAGCGGTCGCCGTCGGTGTCCACGAACTGGCGGGTCAGGTAGGGGGACGGCGGGTCGATCTCGTAGTGGTCATAGCTGTCGGTGGTCTGGAAGTCGCCGTTGATAATGGTGTCCATTTCCGCACAGGCACACCCGCCCTGCCCGTCGAGGTAGGTGTCGTAGTAGTCAGCGCTCACCTCGTCCCAGCGCAGGTGCCCCGGGCCCATCGCGAAGTCCGACACGGTCATGGCCGGCGACTCGTCTGCCGCGGCGAACCCCGCACAGAAGCTGCCCATGAACAGGGCCTGGGGCTGGACACAGGTGTCGAAGAACGCCACGGCCACCTCGTGCAGGTAGTACTCGCATAGCTGCTGCTCGTTGGGAGCAGCGTCCTCGTTTACCGCGTCGAGGCAGCTATGCCACACGTCGTACGCCGCGCTGGGCCAGGTGTTGCGGTCTCCCCAGCGCGCCTCGCAGAATTCGCCGTCGTACGCGGGCACGGCGTTGCCCACCAGGCCCGACACGATGTCCGCGAGGAGGACGCGGACGTTCTCGTAGGGCTCTACGGTGTCATCCAGCGGGTGGGGCAGCGGATCGCCGTAGCCCTGCTGCAAGGTCGCGTTGATGTCCCGCAGCCAGTCCAGCCGGCTCACTTGGTTCTGGTCCTCCATCTCCTCCATGGACTCCGAGTCCAACCGGACCCACGACGCGGGGTGGTCCACTGAGGCGAGGTTGCGCCCCTGCAGGCTCGACAGGGTACCGCCGATGGCCCAGGTCTGGTCGGCCACGTCGCCCAGGACTACGGACAGGCCGGCCAGGGAGCCCTCCCAGCGGGTGCAGTCGGAGGACTCGTCCCACATGGGGGTCACCCCGGCGATCGCGGCGATGGCCTCGTTGCCCGTGTCCGGATCCTCGCCCACGCGGTTGTTGACCCGCTTGGCGTACAGGCCCAGGAAGGGGCCCGCCTCGTCGGCCCAGACCTCGGCTAGCTCCGCCAACGGCACGGAAAGTGCGGCGGCCAGGAAAGGCACCGGACCCACGTCCCCGTCTTGCAGAGCCGTGTCCAGATCGGCCTGCAGCGCTGCGGTGCCGGTCCCGCCGGTGATCAACGCGCGTCCCTGGCCGGGGTGGGTCCTCAGCCCTCGCGTGTCCACATGCCAGGTTTGGTTGCCCAAGCCTCCCCAGGGCGTCACGACGATGCCCTCTTCCAGGGACGGCAGCTGCGAGCCCGGATCGGTGTACGAGCCCGCCCAGCAGACCAGGTACTGTGCGGTCATCGCGGCTTCGAAGTCAGGGATCGACAGCTGTAGGGACTGGCTACCGTTCTCGTCCAGGGTCACCTCCACCGGCTCGCCCGTGCCTGGCGCGAAGAGGGGTACGTCGAGGGTCATAAACACACACGGCCAGTCGAAGAACTCGAACGGCTCGAAGGTCACACGTGTCTCGTCGCGCCATCCAACCGCGGCAACGCCAGCGTCCGGGTAGAAGAACCCCTCGAAGTCCACGACATGGCTGTCGATCAAGTCGAGGAGGTCGGCGTCCAGGTAGCCCCGGTCGATCCAGGTCCCATACGGGGAGTTGGGATCCTCGATCGTCAAAGTCTCCCCGGCCCACAGCCCAGGTAGACCCTGGCCGGCCATCCCCACGGCCGCGTACAGGCGCTGGCAGAAGGGATCGGCATTGCCCGCGTTGGCAAAACAGAAGTGCTCGTCGCGAAGCAGGTTTCGCGTCAGCACGAACTCCAGCGGATCGCTGTCGATCGGATTGAGGGTGGCCGCGTAGGGTGGCCAGTGCGCGAACGAGTCCACATCCACGACCGTGTCGGGCTCGCGGACCATGTACGCGTGGTGGATCTTCGGGTCCACGCAGTCCACGGCCGTACCCGACTCGTCCGGCCCGCGTGGCAGCAGCCAGCTCTCGGTGACCACCGTGGCCACGGCTTCGGCCAGGACGATCTCACCGGGGACGAGCTTGGAACCGTCACCGCCGGGCGCCCAGTCCTTGAGTGCATCAATGACCTCGAACAGCTGACGTTCGAGCAGCCGCCCCTGGACCCCGGACTCCCATGATTCATCGATGGCGAGTACACCGGCGAGGCCATCCGCAGCCCAGTCTGCGAACGCACCGCCGCTGCCCTCCGGGCCGAGCTCGATGCGTATCCCCATCTCGTCGTCGAGGGTGTCGTAGAAGGGGAATCGGAACGCCAGCACCTCGACACACAAGGGGTCCACGTGGCCCGCGTCGTCGATGCACTCCTCGTAGTCGTCGATGGCCGCCTCGAGCACGGGATGGACCAGGACGACGGGGTTGCCGCTGCCCCCGTAGACGTTCCAGATTACGGCGCGGGCAACGAGGATGGAACCGAACAATCCGATCAGCAGAGAGCCGAGGATCAAGGTGCGGCGAATGGACTGAACTGGGCTTTGCATGGTCCCCCCATGGTGGTGGTTTGATTGTGGTCAGGAACTCCTCACGACCGGAGGTTATCAAACACCTGGGGAGCGAAGCCAGGCACGAAAAGACCCGAGGGGGAGCGTCAGTCTTGGACTGATGACCTTGCGCTCTCAGCGCGTTCGTGTTGGCTTTCGAAGACGTCAGGTCTTGTCTCTTCCTGGTTCCACTGGCGCCAACCCATGTGTGCCAGCAGCCACAGCGCCTCCATCGGTGGCAGACCGGTCTGCTCTGACACGGCCTCCTGGCGCTGGAAGACCACCTCCGGGATCCGAACCTCTCTCCGCGGGAGGCACGGCACCTCCGACCTGGGCCGCCCTGGTCGGCGCGGCGCCCGGCTCGCCTTCTTCGCCGGTCTCTTCGCCGGCTTCTTCGCCG
>CAZLEO010000321.1:0-10413 GCA_964558555.1 uncultured Rickettsiales bacterium
CACCCCTTGGCGCAGACCTTGTTGGTGCAGATCCCGCTCAGGCAGTCCGTGGCCGCGCTGCACTTCTTGTTATCCGCGCACTTGTTGCACCGCGAGCCGCCGCAGTCCACATCCGTCTCGTGGCCGTTTAGCACCCCGTCGATGCACGAGGGGGCGCTATTGTATAACAACTTAACTTGGCCGGGAGCGAGGGCGGTGTTGAAGACCTGAACATCATCTATGGATCCAAGGAATCCATGCAGTTTATTGGTGTGGTCACCTAAGAACCAAGGCCGCAAATGCGATATGTCTCCAACGAAGGTGTTGGAGCCTTCGGACACACCGTTGATATGGACGGTGTTCTTACCCTTGGTGTCTCGCGTCCAAACCACGTGAGCCCAACTTCCAGTAGTTACCTTAGATTTTGATTTGAGAAGTGCAAAGTTGGATGAAGAAGTTCCCTCTGTGTATATCCAGATTAGACCAGTTTCATCCACATTGAACTGGAAATGATGTGTATATCCCCCAGTAGCCGCGTTTGTCAGAATGACTTGGTGGCTTTTTTTCGCCGCCCATTTTCCAAAAGTCCGGATCCATACCGAAAAGGAAACAGCGCCGCTATCGATCTTATAGGGTTCCTTGAGATCCACACGGTCGTTGTTAGCATCGAACCTCAGCGCTTTTTTCATGACGCCGTCCGTCCACGTTGGATTCCCGGAAATAGTACCGTTGTGCCCATTCCCCGAGCTGTCCTTGGCCACGGTGCCGGAGCCGTCATCGAGCTTCCAATGGGCCGCGGGTTTTGGCAGAACAGTGCGAACGGGGCGGAAGCCCATGAATGCGTCACGGCCTGACGGGGTGTGTTTGTTGCGGCCAGCGGCCCTCAATTCACCGGGATGATTCCCCCACGATCCACCTTGAATTACCCGACCGGAAGAACCCGTTCCCACTGGATCCACCTGCGCCGAAGCACCGAGGTTCGGCTGGTATTTGTCATGACACCATTCCCAAACATTGCCGGCCATATCGTAAAGGCCTTTGGGATTGGCGCTCTTCAAACCCACTGGATGAACAGTCTTGTTTGCGTTGCCGTCGTACCAGCCAATCTTGCTGGTGTTGGTATCCGAGCCAGAACAGCTGGCGATGGCGCCGTTGTAAAGGGCCGTGGTCGTGCCAGCCCTGTATGCACGTTCCCACTCCGCCTCGGTGGGCAACCGGTAGCCCGGGCATTCGTAGATGCTCTTGCCTGTGAAGCTCGTGGCTTCCTTACAGGTCACGCTGGAGCCGCTTCCCGAGCACGCGTAGCAGGCGGCGAGTCCCTGCTTGGTCGACAGGGCATTGCAGTATGCGGCCGCCTCGTGCCAGTTGATCTGCTCCACCGGGCAGTTGATCCCGCAGGAAGTGAACTTGGACGGGTTGTAGTTCATCAGGGCCTTGAACTGCCCCTGTGTAACCTCCATGTCCAGGATCTCGAAGTCGTTGGTCAGGGTCACCTGGTGCTGGGTTTCGTCCGAGGCCCGGCAGGGCTCACTTGTTGGTGAGCCCATCTGGAAGGTGCCGGCCTTGACGGTGACCCACTTGGCAGCCACGGGAATGCCCTGGTCCGGAGGAATCGTCTGATCAGGCAGAGCGAAGTCCGGCTTGATGGTTACGTCTGGCTTGATGGTTACGTCTGGCTTGATGGTTACGTCCGGCTTGATGGTTACGTCCGGCTTGATGGTTACGTCCGGCTTGATGGTGACATCCGGCTTGGTGGTTACGTCCGGCTTGATGGTTTGGTCAATGACCTTATGGTCGAAGAACTTCAGGTCCGGCACTTTCAGATCCGGGACCTCTTGGTCCCGGCCCTGATCCTGCACGCCGCTGTCCTTGGCTTTGACGCACAGGTTGGAAATGCAGACCAATCCCTTGTTGCAGGTGCCATTGGAGAAGCATGCCCCGCCCTCGCTCCCCACAGGATTGTCCTGACTCACCTCGCCGCAACTGATCGAAACAAGAACGGCGCCAAGACTGAACAGCCCTACAGGCCATTGCCTCATGGGAGACTCCTGTTCAAACATCGGTGCCCCCCTTTCATCACCGACGAATTCTGTTTTGAGATTTATCTAGATGATACAGCCAGGATGCGGCCGGGTACAACCTCCTGTGCTTCCCGGGTGAACCGGCTGGTGCTTACCAAGTATCCCCGGAACGCCTCCGTTCCCTCGACCACGCCCTTGAGTTGCTACACCATAAAGATAGCCCACCGGGTGGTCCTCGGTGTACCGCTTACACTGAACCACTAGCAGCCCCTGCGGATGATCGGCCCAGCCGTCGATGCCCTTGTCCCGGCCGGCCGGGCTCACGGCGCAGTCCAGCCCGTCGGCCTGGAAGAAGGACATGATGTGGCGCTCGAAGGCGCCGGGGTCCATCTGAAGCAGAGCCTGGCGCAGTTCGACCTCTTCTTTAGGGACATTGGCCCGGTGCGGTAGCTGGACCTCTGCCTGGAGCAGGTCGGCCAGCTCCTTGTCCAGGCGGCGCTTGAACTCCAGGGCGGAGATGGCCAGCATGGTCCGCGTGAGGGGACTGCGGATCTCTTCATTTTTGATGAACGCCTCCACCACGGAGGTCAGCCCGGCAGTGCCGAGAAATAGGATCACCACCACCGGCAGGCCGATGGCGCCACCAAACATGCCCAGCCCTGCGCCGGCGCCGCCCAGCACCACCGCGCCGGCCGCGGTTATAGGCAAGGCCACCTTGATGGACAGGGGCAGGTCGCTGTCCTTGTAGTTCTTCAGGGTGGTGGCCACGCTGCTCCACAGGAGCTGGAAGGTGCGCTTCGTGTCCACGTGGTCGTAGAGCGCCTGCGTTATCTCCTTCTTGCTACCGCCGGACCGGGTGATGCTTCTGGCCTTGACGAACCAGCGGACGATCTCGTCGCGGTCTGACTCGTTGGAGATGTTGTTCACGGCACCGACGATGATGGACGCCAGCTTCTCCTTGAACGCCGAGCTGCCCTGGCCTTGATTGGCCGGGCGATCCTGGGGGCTGTCTGCTGGCGTTTCCTCGGAGGTTGAGTCAGCGCCCTCCTCCCTCGAGAAGAACCCCATAACGCGCTTGTGCCGCGGCTTCTGATCCGTCTCTGACATGGCTCACCTGTGCCTAGTTGGCCTGATAGTACCCATCGGTGCTCGCCGACGGTGAAAAACATCCCCCTGCTTCCGGTATAAGAGTTTTGCAGGAGCGGACCGCATCTGCGCTGACCAGCTGGGCCCCAGCTGATCTGTCCTGAGTCCAACTTAGCCAGTATTTGATCGCCTGCGTGGCGACGTGTCACATCGCCACGCGGGTCCAGGGGCTCCCCTTGTGCGCGTTGTGCGAGGAGAAACCAGTGACCCAACAGGAGGTAAACGAGGCGTTTGAAGACAAGATGCACCGCAAGATCTTCAACACGGTGAAGAGGCACATCCTGATCGAACACGAGGCCGAGGACCGATGGGCCGACGCCGTCGCGCAGACTTGGGCCATGTTCAGCCGGTACGCCACGGAGAAGGACATCGTGCTATCCGACGCCATCTTGGTGCACAGCTGCCGGCAGAGGGCCACCGACCTGAGCAGGCGCTTCGTGGGCGCGCAGGGTGCCCGGGGGACGAATCAGGATGTGATGGACGCCAGATGCTTCCGCGACGGCCATGTGCGTGTGTACCGCCTCGGTGGGATCCACGACGACGAGCAGGCCGACGAGAACGACCGCTCCATTGAGATCTCGTTGGTCGAGTCCATGGCCGAGGACCCTGAGGAGAAATGGAACAGCGCCATCGACCTGGAGAGCTGGGTGGGGGAGCAGTGCTTCCAGAACCAGGCCATTCTCACCCGCAAGCAGGAGGGCTACACCACCAAGGACATCGCTCACCAACTCCACCTGCCCTACCTGCCCACCTGGCGTAAGGAGAAGGCGCTTGGCCACGAGCTGGCCGAACGGGCCGGCATCAAGATCCGCACCTCGAAGTAGATGACCATGGAGGAGGACGACGTGAACCGAGTAATGAACAAGGAGTTGCTGAAGCTGCTGGAGGCCCTCGCGGAGTTCATCTGCCGCTTGGTCCGCAAGTAGCCGATCCCACCTTCCGTGCCTACCTGGAAACGCCACGGTGTCCTTCGTGGCGAGCCCCTCTCTCATGAGGGGTTTTTTAGCCCCAGAAATTTCTGAGTACATATAGAACGCTCAGTATGCGCCTGACCCTGGTGTCCACGACGAGAGGGGACCCGGTTCGGGAAGCTTACTGGGCTGCGGTCGCCTCCAGCTTCTCCATCCTCTCCTGCAAGGCCGTCTCGAGCCGCCGGGCGAGACGAACACGTCGTCGCCGAAGCCGGCGCCGGAGGTTGCGCTCAAGGCCGCCCTTGTTCAGCCGCCTGTCGAGCTGGTCCAGCTGCAGCGCAACGCGAACCACCTGCCGGTGCCACTTGGACGAGGGCAACGCCTGGGTTGGGTGAAGGATCTTGATGCAGCCGCGGCAGCCGACGCGGTCACCGTCGGCGTACAAGTGCAAGCGCCTGGATGAGCACCTGGGGCAGACCAGGTAGAAGTACCTGCCGAGGGGCGTGGGCCTGGAGGTCATCTTGATGGGGACGATCTTGCCCTCGACGTCTATCTCCAAAGCGCCGGTCTCCCTGGCCGTGTCCCAGGCGTCGGTCTTGGACAGCTCCTTGATGGTCAGGATGCGCTTGGCCGTCGTGGGGGCCACCAGCCTACTTCTCTTGGCGTTTCCGTCGAGGGGCAGGGCCCAACTGCGAAGGCTGCTGTACCACCACTTGGGCGTGCTGGGGGTTGACCACGGCCACCTGCACGGGGATGGGCTCGGTGTTGACCTGGGTCAGAAGGCGCGCTGTACGCCGCAGATCTTCAGCTGCACTGCGGCGCACCCTCTCGAAGTTGTGGATCAGCTCCAGGGTGGTGTCCGGCGCCGGCGCCTCGCCCGACAACAAGAACTCCAACATCTCCTGCTCCACCCGTGCCAACTGGTCGGCCAGGTCGGAGGACTGCGTGGCATGGGCCTTGAGGAGGGCCTGTAGATCGACGGCCACGGGCTTGTTCCCCGCCATCGCCCTTGCTGGTCCGACGGAGCTTGCGCATTTCCTGGCCGGCGGTCTCCTTGCCCCTGTGCCCCGTCTCCTGGGCGGCCGCCTCCTGCTCTGGCTGCTCATCAACGCCCCCCTGTTCCTGAATTTCTCATCGGGATGAAGAGGTCCAGCACTGCCTTCTCCGTGATCTTGGTGATGCCGTAGGTCCTGGCCAGCAGCCGCGCGAAGTTCTGACGCTCGCACTTGCGCCGCTCCGCGTCGCAGAAGTGCATCAACCCGGCCAGGCTCAACTCGTAGCGACGGTAGCCCTCCCAGTGATCACAGCTCTCACACACGAGCCGGGCGCCCTTCACATCGTGGCCGTCGTGGCCCAGGGGCACCTCGGCGATCACGGCGAGGTTGTCCCCGCAGTCAGAGCACGAAGTCTGCACCAGGCTGGTGTTCAACTTCTGCAGCAGGTTCTCGATCTCGTCGCGGACGCGGGGATCACCCGCGTCGCGCCAGCACCAATGGAAGTAGGCTGGCTCGATGAACGCGAGCTGGGCGATCAGCTTGCCCGGGTATTTCCCCCAGGGCATGACCTGGCGGCGCTGGGGGGCACCATGTCTTCTCACGAACGCCTGCAGGCGCCGCCTGGGTCGCCGGGGGATTTTGACCTTGTGCTTCTCCATCTCTTCTCTCCTTCACCCCCTGTGAAAGTGACGCAGTGACGCCAGGTGACGCTACTTGCCGTATGACCCCTTACGGCGCCGTCTATTGCGGGAGAACCGTGAAGTGGCGTCACTGTTCGCCACTCGGGGCCCTCTCACGCGCTTCAGGCGGAGCCCGAGGCGGATGGCTGTCCCACCCGTGCCGCGCTTGGGCTGGTAGCCGCGCTCGCTAAGCCGTTCGCCGAAGATGCGCTTGCTCACCACGAACTCGCCGGACCGGTTGCACCATCGCTCGTAGGCGTCGTACAGGTCGGCGATGGGGGCCTTGAAGTTCGGGCCGACCTCGCAGGTCTCCTCGACGAAGCGCCCGGTGATGTCCATCTCCTGTCTGTAGCCGTCGGTGGCCTGGACCACCTCGTCGGGGGCGCCCAGCCCCTCCTTCTGCCACTTCAGGCAGCCACGCATCGCCCAGGCGAGGACGCCGGGGGCCTCCTCCTTGAGCTTGGTCAGCAGGAGCGGGTCGCGGAACTCCTCGGGGATGGTGATCGTGAAGGGGATCAGCTTGATGCGGCGCCAGATGGCGTGGTCGCCGCCCTTGACGTTGGGCTTGTGGTTGGCGGCCAGGAAGATCTTGTGCGTCGGGTCGAACTCGAAGAAGTCCTTGCGCATGAAGCGGGCCTTGATCCGGTCGCCGCCGGTGAGCTGTTTGACCAGCCCCTCGGCCAGGGCCTTGCCCTGGTCGATCTCCGTGGTGACCACCAGCCTGGCGCCCATCAGGTCGGCGACGCCGGTGGGGTGGTCCTCCCACCGCTTGGCCAACAGCAGGCTGGGCGCGGCCTGCTTGGCATAGTCCCCCATGATGTGCTGGAGCAGGAGCAGCAGGGTGCTCTTGCCGTTGGCGCCGGTGCCGTGAAGGAAGAAGAAGCACTGCTCGACCACGAGGCCGGTGAGCGCGTAGCCGATGGCGCGCTGCATGAACTCGATCAGGGCCTGGTTGCCGTCGAAGATGTCCTCGAGGAAGGTCAGGAACTCCTCGCAGCGGGCATTGGGATCGTAGGCGACGGGGGCCAGCTTGGTGATCTGGTCCTCGGGGGCATGTGGCCGAAGGTCTCCCGTGCGAAGGTCGAGGGTGCCGTTTTCGACGTTGAACAGGTAGGGATCATTGTCCAGGTCTTCGACGCGGGCGACGAGCTGCTGCTCGCTCCGCGCCAGGCTAACCATGGCCCTGATCCCCCGCTCGGACTCGCTCTTGCGCACATGGGCAATGAAAGCCCGGCGGACCTCGACGTCCTCGATGCCGGCGACCTCGTTGTACATGGCCAGGACAGTCTCCTTGGCCTTGCGCTCCACCCCGCCGGTGGTGTCCTTCACCCAGCGCCGCCCATCCCAGGCCAGCCAGCTGATGCCCGGGACATGGCGGAGAGCGTCACCGTGGCGGTGGGCCAGCCGCTGGGCGTTGCCGAGGTCGGTGTTGTGAAAGTCGCGCTCCGGGGCCGGGTAGCCGCAGATGCTGCAGGCGATCTCCTCCACCTCATCGTCGGAGAGGGGCGGGTCACACCTGGTGTGGTTCACCTCGAGAAGCGCGGGGATGATCTCCGCTTCGCTCAACCCCCCCCGGCGCAGGAGACCGGCCATGGAGGTCAGGTAATCGTTGCGGCCACCCTCTGGGACCTGGGTGTCGCCGGTTCCGTTCTTTGATTTTTGGGCCTTGCGGGCCTTCTTCTCCTTGGAGGTGATGACCTTGATCAACCAGTCCGGAGCGTCCGCTGGTTCCTGGTCTGCCGGGGAGTTCTCCCACGCGTAACTCTTGCCCGAGACATGCGAGCTGGGCGGAGCCACCACGTAGCCGCCATCGGTCCTGATGTCCAGGCCGGGGCGGAAGCCGACCTTGTTCTTGAGCTTCCTGTCCGGGGACTTGAAGTAGTAGTGCTTGCCCCCGCCGCCGGTGTTCGCCGTGATCGTCGGGGGCAGCTCGCCATGATCCTGTTCGAGCGCGACCAGCGACTTGAAGCCGTTCTTGTCGACGTCCACATCAAGGACAAGCAGATCGCTCACGATGCCCGTGGCGATGCCCACGTTGGCACCAGGATCGAGATCCCACCACTCCTTGACCTGTGGACGGTCAAGGGTCGCATCCTTCAACCCATGTTGGGTTTTGGGGTGTTTGCCAGGGCGCTTACAGGCGGACTTGCCACAACTACAAGTTCCCTCACGGATGGAGTGGACGGGAAAAACGGCGAAGCCAAAACCAACACAAGCCAGCGCCGAGTCGAGTGGGGACTCTCCCTTCTTCTGCCGTACTTGTCCTCCGAACTCCGGGGACCGAGGACGCTTCCTCCTCCTCGGCGGTCTGTTGGCCCGGTTCATGTGATATAGTCTCCTGAAAGCATGTGCAACAATTTGTTTGACATTATGCTACATGCTACGTAGCATGTTTTCAATGAAGAACGCGACTTTTACCAACAGAGACCTTCAGCGACTGGCTGGATTGACCTCCAGGCAGATTACCCACCTAGCCGAGCGCGGCGTCGTTGTGCCCGAGGTTCGAGATGCCGCAGGCCAGGGCACCGTGAGGCGCTACTCCTTGACGGATGCCATCAAGATCCTGCTGGTCAAGGGGCTGAGAGACGTGGTGGGCCTCGAGTTCTCGAAGCTCATCATTATCACCACCGTGGTCTCCTCTTTCTTTGACGAGCTCGGGAAACTGCTGGACGGGAAGGACGAGCGGATCCCGACCATGCTGCACTGGGTGGACGGTCAGTACGGGTTCCTATCGAGCCCTGACGCCGGGACGAAGACGCAGGTCTTCCAGGTCACCCGGGAGGGGCGGGCCCGGTTCTCAAGGAAGACCCCTGAGGAGGTCCTCGATAAGGCCACCTTCCACCTGACCGTGGACCTGGAGAAGGTGATGAAGCCGCTGCGGGATCGGCTCGGGAGGTAGACCATGAACATGCGCCGCATCAAGGCCAGGCTGGTGGGCCTCGGCATCAGGCAGGTGGAGGTCGCCCGCGATCTGGGCATCGAGCCCACCCGCTTCAACCGGCTGCTCAACGGCTGGCTGAAGCCCAGGGACGTGGAGAAGGAGCGGATCCGGTCCTACCTCAAGGGCAGGCGGGTGCCGCGGAGCTGAACATGGTCGCCCTGTACATCACCTCCGAGTGAGGCATGACCGCCGCGGCGCCGGAGCTGCAGCCCAGGTGGCTGACCGTGGACCAGGCCGCCGCCTACCTGCAGGTAGGCCGCTCGACGGTGTACCGCCTGATCCAGCGCGGTGAACTTGTCCCCGACGGCCGCGTCGGCCGCGGCCTGCGGTTCAGCCGGGAGACGCTGGACCGGCTGGTGATCAGGGGTGGTAGCATGGACGACGACAGCGTGGGGCATCCGGCCGGGAAGGAGGATAGAGATGCCATACAAGACATCCCGGCCCAGACCCACTGGCGTGCCGGGGATCCGACAGGACGGCCCGGATCGGTTCCTGGTGCGCGTTCGATGGAACGACGAGAGGACGGGCCGGAGGAGGAAAAGAGAGGGCATAGCGAAGACGCTGGCCAAGGCGGTGGAGCTGAAGGAGAAGCTGCGGGGTCAGGAGCCGAGCGCGAAGCCTACAAGAGAGCGGTTCGCCGGTTACGGCGAGCGGTGGATGAAGGTTCACGGGCATAGGCTGGCGCCGTCCACCCGGGAGCGGTACACGGGGGCGCTGGCACACGCCACGGTGGGGTTGGGACAGATCTACGTGGACGCGCTGCAGCCCCGGGACATCAGGGGCTGGGCCAGCCGGCAGCTAAAGAAGTACGCGGCCACCACGGTAAACGCCAGGCTGCGGGTGCTGCGGGCGGTGCTGGACGATGCGGTGCAGGATGGGGTTCTGCAGATGAACCCGGCGCGGCTGGTCAAAGCGTTCCCTGAGGGCAGAACCAAGGGGCGCCGCGGCCAGGCGCTCTCGCTGGAGGAGTTCAGGTTGTTCGTGACCACGGTGAAGAACATGGCGGGCAAGGATCTGTCTGAAGACATCGCCCGCCTGCTTCTCACCGCGGCCTGGACGGGGATGCGGCGGGGCGAGCTGCTGGCGCTCAGCTGGGAGGACTACAGGGAGGGCGAGCTGCGGGTGGAGAGGTCAGTGTGGCGCCGGCATGTAAAGGCCACCAAGACTGACGACCCGCGGCGCATCGTGGTGGTGGGGCCTTTGGCAGAGGTGCTTGCAGAGCAGCGCAGGTGGCTGCTGGAGCAGCAGCATCCCGGCCTGGCTTCAGGTCTGGTCTTCCCCGCCAGCCCGGCCCATGCGAGAGCGGGCGCCACCAGGCGGGGCGTGAACGAGCTGAGCTGGTACCGCAGCCCCACCATCTTCGCCAGGCCGCTGGCCAAGGTGGTCAAGAAGGCGGGCATCACCGACATCAGCGGGCACTCCCTGCGCCGCACCTGGGAGAACCTGCTGCGCGCCGCCGGGGTGGACCAGCTGGTGCGCCGGGCACTGGCTGGCTGGCGTACGGAGAAGGCCCAGGCCATCTACGCCACCGTGGCCAAGGAGGAGCGGGAGGCGGCCGGCTCGGCGGTGGTCAGGCTGGTGTCAGGGAGCTGAAGAAGGGCTCCAGGGTACGCCCGGAGGGTACGCCCGAGGTTCAGAAAGAGGAAACGCCTGGGAAGCGGTCAAGCCAACCAGGCGTTATCTCAAGTGCTTCTTTATGGGCGCAGTAGGATTTGAACCTACGACTTCCACCGTGTGAGG
>CAZLEO010000322.1:0-10412 GCA_964558555.1 uncultured Rickettsiales bacterium
CCATCCGCGACCCCCTCGGCCAGGCCCCCGGGCTGACGGGCCGCAGCCGCCAGCCCGCCCTGTTCAGCTTCCGCGCGCCGGTGGAGGTGGCCGTCTACGAGCATGACCTGGGCACCCTGAAGCGCCAGGTGAACCAGGTGGTGGACTCCCTGTCGCGCATCGACGCGCTGCAGGACGTGCGCACCGACCTGCGGCCCGGCTTCCCCGAGCTGCGCATCACCTACGACCGCGAGCAGCTGGTGGCCCGCGGGCTCGACCTGCTCACGGTGGCGCAGTCGGTGCGCGACAAGGTCGAGGGCAACGTGGCCACCGACCTGCGCGGCCGCAACGACCGCATCGACGTTCGCGTGCGACTGCGGCCGAGCCAGGTGGACCGCGAGGACGACATCCGCCACCTCAACGTCAACCCCAACGGGTATCCACCCATCGACCTGGACTCGGTGGCCGAGCTGGTCATGGACGAGGGCCCCAGCGAGATCCGCCACATCGACCAGCGGCGCGCCGGCCTGGTCACGGCGTCGCTGGAGGAGTTCGACCTGGGGGCGGCCTCGTCCGACATCGACGCGCGGCTGTTGACCCTGGCGCGGCGCACGGGCGTGGACTACGACATCCGCGGCCAGAGCCGCGAGATGGAGGTCAGCCTGCAGTCGCTGAAGTTCGCGCTGGCCCTGGCCGTGTTCCTGGTCTACGTGATCATGGCGGCCACCTTCGAGAGCTTCCGCCACCCGTTCGTGATCCTGTTCTCCATCCCGCTGGCCATCGTCGGCGTGATCCCGGTGCTGGGCGTCGTGGGCATCCCCATCTCCGTGCTGGTGCTCATCGGCGGCATCGTGCTGGCGGGCATCGTGGTCAACAACGCCATCGTGCTGGTGGACTACGTCAACCAGCTGCGCCGCCGTGGGCTGGCCCTGTACGACGCGCTGCGCACCGCCGGGCGCGCCCGCCTGCGGCCGATCCTCATCACCACCTTGACCACCGCGCTGGGGCTGACGCCCATGGCCGTGGGCCTGGGCCGCGGCTTCGAGATCCGCCAGTCCCTGGCCGTGACCGTCATCGCCGGGCTGCTCGCGTCCACCCTGCTGACCCTGGTGGTGGTGCCGGTGATCTACTCGCTGCTCGCCGGCCGCGAGCCCGACGCCAGGACCGACGTGTCGGACCACCTGGAGCCCACCGATGCCGTCTGAGGAGACCGGCGGGCACCCCTTCGGTCGCCTCCTCCCCAAGACCGCCCTGGCCCGCCCCGTGGCGGCCATGACCCTGTTCTCCGCGGTGATCCTGGTCGGCGTCATCGCCTGGACGCTGATCCCGGTGCAGATGATGCCCACCGGGTACGACCACCCCTACCTGTGGATCTGGGGCGGCTACCGCAACGCCAGCCCCCGCGAGGTCGAGGAGCAGATCACCCGCCCCGTCGAGGAGCACTTCGGCACCCTGTCCAACCTGCGCCACATGACGTCCCACTCGGACGCCGACTCGGCCTTCTTCGAGCTGGAGTTCGAGGAGGGCACGGACATGGCCGAGGCCTACAACCAGGCGCTGGACCGCATCGAGCGGGCCTACACCGAGCTCCCCGACGACTTCGAGCAGTTCTACATCTACCGCTACGACCCCAGCGACGAGCCCGTGATCTGGGCCGGCATCTCGGTACCCGAGGGAACGGAGGACCCGGCCCACGTGCTGCAGACCCGGGTCGAGAAGGTCATCGAGCGTATCCCCGGCGTGGGCGCGGTGGACCTGTGGGGCGCGGACCGGCGCAACATCTACGTGGACTTCCGCCACGACGACGTGGACGCCATGGGGGTCAACCTCTACCGCGTCGTGCCGTCGCTGATGTCGGACAACTTCACCCTGCCCGGCGGCAAGGTGCGCGAGCCGGGGAACGTGGTGTACCTGCGCTCCCTTGCCCGCTACCGCAACATCGAGGAGATCCGCCAGTGGCCCGTGCGGCCCGGCGTCACCCTGTCCGACGTGGCCGACGTGGTCCACGCCACCCCCGCCGCCACCTACATCAACCGCATCAATGGCGACGCCGGCGTCTCCATGGGCATCTACAAGGAGGCCAGCGCCAACACCCTGGAGGTGACCGCAGAGCTCGATCGGGTGATCCGCGAGGAGCTGGCGAACGATCCGGCGCTGGAGGGGTTCGAGTTCTTCATCCTGTTCTCCCAGGGAGAGCTGATCCAGCAGAGCATCGACAACCTCACCCAGGCGGCGCTCATCGGCGGATCGCTGGCGTTCATCGTGCTGATCATCTTCCTGCGGCGGCTGCGCATGACCCTGGTGGTGGCCGGCGCGATCCCGGTGTGCATCCTCATCACGGTCACGGTGATGTACTTCGAGGGGGAGACCATCAACCTGCTGTCCATGACCGGGCTGATGCTGGCGGTGGGCATGGTCGTGGACAACTCCATCGTCGTGGTGGAGAACATCTACCGTTTGCGCCAGGCAGGGATGCCGCCGTTACAGGCCGCGCTCAAGGGCGCCAGCGAGGTCAGCCTGGCCGTGACCATGGCCACCCTGACCACGGTGGCGGTGTTCCTGCCGATCATGTTCATGACCGGCGGAGGCGGCTTCAGCTTCTACATCAGCCGGCTGGGCCTGCCCGTGTGTTACGCCCTGCTGGCGAGCCTGGCCGTGGCCCTGCTGTTCATCCCCCTGGCGACCACGAAGCTGAGTTCGGGCAAGCCGGTGGAGCCCGGCAAGGTCCTCGAGTGGGCGCGCAAGCGCTACGTGCGCATCCTGCGCTGGGTGCTGGCCCACCGCATCGACGCCACGGCCATCGCGCTGATGCTCATGCTGACCACCTGCGTGGCCAAGTCCGGGGTGCCCGAGTCGGACCGCTCCGAGAGCAACATCAACGACTTCATGATGCGCATCCAGTTCCCCGAGAACATGACGTTCCAGGAGAAGGAGGATGTGCTGCTGGACCTCGAGGCGCAGGTCCTGGCCAACCGCGAGGAGTGGAACATCGACGCGGTGCGCACCCGCTACCGCTCCGGGTCCACGCGGGGCCAGGTGCGGGTGTTCCTCGAGCCGCGCGAGCGCGGCGACATCCCCCGCGACGACATCGTCGAGGAGGCCAAGGAGATGTTGCCCGATCTCCCGGGCATGGAGTCGTGGATCGGCTGGCACCGGCAGGAGGGCGGCGGCGAGGTCAACCAGGTGGCGCTGGAGATCTACGGCGAGGACACGGAGGTGCTGGCCGAGTACGGCGCCGAGATCAAGCGACGTCTCAAGGACCTCCCCGGGGTGATCTCCGTGGAGTTCCAGGTGGAGGAGGACGCGTCCGAGGAGATCCAGGTCAAGATCGACCGGGAGGCCGCCACCCGCTACGGCGTGGACCCCAACGGGCTCGCCCGCACGGTGCAGTTCGCCATGCGCGGCGCCCAGCTGCCCGACTACCTCGAGGGCGAGAAGGAGATCGACGTCATCGCCGGCTTCCGCCTCGAGGACCGGCGCGACATCGAGGACCTGGAGAACTTCCGCGTCTGGACCGACCAGGGCGAGACGATCCCCCTGTCCGCCGTGGCCGCGCTGGAGCAGAAGCGCGGCTTCGGCGAGATCCGCCGGCTCGACCGCCGCACCGGCCTGTCCATCACCGCCAACCTCGAGGGCGACGACCTCGAGGCGAGCTACCGCAACATCGACGCCGCCCTGGCCGGCCTGGAGCTGCCGCGGGGGTACTCGTGGAGCCGCGGCCAGCGCTGGGAGGAGATGCTCGAGGACCAGCGCCAGCAGCAGTTCGCGTTCCTGCTGGCCATCCTCCTGGTGTTCCTGCTCATGGGCATCCTCTTCGAGTCCGTGAGCTTGCCCCTGTGCATCATCACCGCCGTGCCGTTCGCCATGTTCGGCGCCTACTGGATGCTGTTCATCACCGGCACCACCTTCGACCTGATGGCCGGGATCGGCATCGTGATCATGGTCGGCATCGTGGTCAACAACGCCATCGTGCTGGTGGACCTGGTGCAGCTCAACCGCAGCCAGGGCATGTCCCGTCGGGAGGCCCTGGTGTCGGCCGGCAGCCAGCGGTTCCGGCCCATCCTGATGACCGCCGCGACCACCATCGTCGGCCTGATCCCCATGGCCGTCGGCGACGCGTCGCTGGCGGGCATCCCCTACAAGGCGCTGGGCCGCGTGGTCATCGGCGGCCTGATCACCTCGTCGATCATGACGCTGCTGTGGGTACCGCTGCTGTACGCGATGGTGGACGACTGGCGGGAGTGGGGGAAACGCGTGTGGACGTACATGCTCGGAAGGAAGGAGGTCTCGGCATGAGAGCCCTGACCACCACAGTCCTCCTCGGCCTGATCGCCGCGGCGCCCGTGGGCGCGGGCGCGGCAGACGCAGGCACCGTCGATCTGAGCCTCAACGGCGCCGTGGAGCGGGCCGTGGCCAGCAACCTCGGCATCAAGGTCCAGGCCACCACCCTGGACGTGGCCCGCGAGGCCCGCCGCGCCGCCTGGGCCGCCTACCACCCCACGTTCTCGCTGGACGTGAGCTACTCGCCGGGCATGGATCACAGCCTGCAGCGCGTGGCCGGTTCGCTGGTGGAGAGCCTCTACCGCAACTACTCCCTCACCGCGACCAGCGCCCTGACCAACCGCTTCGTCACCGGCACGGACGTCACCCTGAGCTGGTATCACCTCAGCTCCAAGAACGAGCGCATCAAGGACGAGTTCCAGGAGATGCTGGAGAGCTTCTCCGGCGTCACGGACCCCGTCACCACGTCGTTCACCGCTTCGGGCGCCATCGAGGTGCGCCAGAACCTGCTGCAGGGGCTGGGCTGGTGGTACAACCTCGGCACCGTACGCCAGGCCGAGCTCGCCGAGTCCGCCGAGGAGGTCGGCTACCGCTCCCAGGTGGCCGACGTGGTCGGCAACACGGTCAAGGCCTACTACGAGCTCGCCTACGCCCAGCGCGCCGTGGAGATCGCCCAGCACAGCGTGGACCTGGCCCTGGGCCAGCGCGAGGTGACCCTGGCCCGCATCGAGGCCGGCGACTTCGCCCCGGTGGAGCTGATGAAGCTCGACGAGACCGTGGCCACCCGCCAGGGCGACCTGCTCGAGGCGCAGATGACCCGGCGCCGCGCCGGCGTGGCCCTGCGCGCCCTGCTGGTGGGTGAGTACGAGGCCGGGCACCTCGGCTCGAGCTACCGCGCCATCGACCTGCCCTCCAGCCCCATCCCCCAGCGTGACCTCGAGGCCAGCTTCGAGACCGCCCTGATGCACAACCCCGACGTCCGCCGCCAGGAGCTGGACCTGCAGGGCCGCCAGATCGCGTTCCGCATGTCCCGCCAGGACCTGCTGCCCCAGCTCGACTTCACCGCCTCGCTGGCCCTCAACGGCGTCGGCGAGTTCACCCACCTGGGCATCGAGGACGTCTTCTCCGGCAACCACCCCTACTGGACCTTCGGCGTCACCCTGACCGTGCCGCTGACCAACCGCACGTCGGAGACCAGCTTCCGCCAGCGCCGCTCCGAGGTGGAGCTCGCCCTGCTGACGCTGAAGTCGCTGCACGAGACCACCCTGGGCGAGGTGGAGACCGCCTTCTCCCAGATCGTCAGCTACGACGAGCAGGTCCGCATCGCCGAGACCCGCGTCGCCCTGGCCGCACAGAACGTCGAGGCCGAGGAGGCCCGCTACGCGGCCGGCAAGTCCACCACCCGCGAGGTGCTCGAGGTCCAGCAGTCGTTGCGCGACGCGCAGCTGGCGGAGATCCGCGCGCGGATCAACGCCCTGTCGGCGCGGGTGGACCTGGAGCTGGTGCGGGGGACGCTGCTGGAGGGGATGGGGATCGTGGAAGTGGAACCGTAGGGGTATCGCGCACGGTGCGCCCACATAACCTGGGCTCTACCCCAAGTTGCGGCCGAGATGCCGCTCATCGAAGCGATAACCTGGGCTGAATCCACGGTCATGGCCGAGTCTCTCTGACCATCTCGGCCTCAATTTCCCCTGAGGGGAAATCCACCGGCACATGTGCGCACATCTGACCTTGAGTTGCCGGCTGGCGGCAATTGAAGGGCAGATGTTCGAGCACCTCGGGCTCAGCTTCCTCGACGCCCCGTTCTCCACACTGCAGCACATCTTCGCCCACCCAGGCCCATGACACCTGCGATGGGCCCCCAGAACACATGGATACTGGAAGAGAAGCCGATCAACACGTCGGGCCAGTTGTCCTGGTCGACGTATCCAGCGGTGGGCGAGCCCCACGGGCAGTACGTGTACGGACAGTTCAGGTCTATCGAGGCGAACGAATCGCTGATCCCGATCTCTCCAGCAGCCTGGCAACCGCGATACAGGTACGCACCGTTCACGTTGCGGCTGCCTTCGTAGCACGGGGTCGACGAGACCCTTCCGCGGATCCGGTATGCAGCCGAGGATGCGTCGACAGTGTCCCCGATGGTGTCGGTCCCGGTGAACACGTACACCCCTCCCAAGCCGGGATCGTCCCCCGCGTCCCCGTGTGCCCCGATGACCACTCGCCCGTTATCCGTCGCGTCGATCTCCACCTCCGTTCCAAACGCCATTCCGGGCTCGCTCCCGGAGACGACCGTGGCGGCGGAGCCGACGGTTCCGATCGAGAAGATCGCGACCACGCACCAGGGCAGCGGGAGAACGGAACTCCCCTCGTCGCGAACCCCATCCATCTTCGCTCCCTCCCGTCCACCCAGATAGCAGGCAACAGTCTCGTCCGGCGTGGCGTCGTTGCATCGTGGCGTCGTGGCGTGCTTCCCCCAACCCCCGGCTCGGTCTACCGATCCGAGCGACGGCAGAACAGCACGGGCACGGGAGACGACCTCCGGGCCGCTAGTTGAACCTGAACGGATACGTGATCGTCACCGGCCCGCCGTAGGCGGGGGGATAGGTGCGGGCCTGGACGGCGCGGCGGATGCAGTCGAGGAGCTCCTCGTCGTCGAGGGTGCTCAGGGGGCGGTTGACGTAGACCGCGGAGATGCGGCCGTCGGTGCCGATGATGAGGTCGAGGTTCATGGTGCCGGAGAGGCCGGGGGTCTCCTCGATGCGGCGGCGGTAGCACATCAGGGCGTGGGGCACGACGTCGTCGCGGAGGACGGCCTCGACGGCGGGGACGTCGACCCAGGCGCGGGTGGCGGCGGCGGCGGCCTCGGCGTCGATCTCGAAGTTCATGTCGCCCAGATCGCTGAGCGTGTCGGCCTCGTCGTGGCTCATGGAGGGCGCGGACGGGACGGATCCCCCGCCAGTCCCGACCGGGGCCACGGGCTTGCCGCGGGTGGCGTCGATGGAGACGTCCTCGGGGCGACGGAACTCGGGGACACCCTCCTCGCCCCAGCTGAGCATCTCGCTGCCGTCGATGGTCTTGGCTTCCCGGCGGTGCTTGAAGTACAGCCAGCCCTGCCAGACGCCGATCAGGCTCAGCACGAACAGCACCAGCAACACCAGCACGCACGACAGCGCCAGCTGCTTGCGCTTGGCCGACTTGTACTCGGCCGGGACCTCCGCCTCCTCGATGTTGGCGTCGAGGTCGAGCTGGTTGATCAGATCGATGGAGGTCTGCATGCCCACGCGCTGCTCCTCCTGGGGAGGGGGCGTGGGCTCCGGTGTGGGCTCCGGTGTGGGCTCCGGTGTGGGCTCCGGTGTGGGCTCCGGTGTGGGCGTGGGCTCCACCAGGGGCGGGGGCTCCAGCACGGGTGCGGGCTCCAGCGCGGGCACGGGCAGGGGCTCGGTTGGCGGAACGGGCTCGCGGATCGGCGGGGGCGGCGGCGGCTGGGCGGGCGCGTCGGCGGCCTCGATGGAGAACGCCACGGAGCCCACCTGGAGCACGTCACCGGGCCGGAACTGACAGCGCTCGACGGGCCGACGGTTGACGTAGGTCGGCTGACCGCTGCCCAGGTCCTGCACGGCCACGTTGCCGTCGGGGTAGACCACGACCGCGGCGTGACGCTCGGCCACCCCCGGGAACGGCACGGCGATCTCGCAGGCCTTGGTGCCCACTATGTAGCTGCCCACGGGCAGGCGCACCGCCTTGTGCTGGGCGTCGGGGCCGTGCACGAGCAGCCGCGGGCTGGACCTGAGCGCCGTCGGGGGCACCTGATCGGCGGGCGGCGGCTCCTCGTCCGCGCTGATGCGCGGCGGGGTGGGCACGTCCTGCTCCACGTAGGTCAGCTTGAAGATGTACCCCCACAGGTCGATCTCGGACCCGTGGCCGAGCTTGATGCGCTGGAAGGGCTCGCCCCAGTGCTTGAGGTAGGGATCGAGCGCCAGGTTGATGGCCTCGAGGTACCGCCCCTCGGCGATCTGGATCGAGAAGTGCTGCGCCTGCACGCGCGGCAGGTTCAGGCGGATGTCTGCGTCGGGGGAGGAGCCCACGACCACGCGCGCCTTGGTGAGCACGACGGTCTGCAGGACCTTGCCCTCGTGGAGGATGTCGATATGGGGTACTACGGTTCGCTGCGCCATGGGTTCCCGCCGGGTACGCCGTCCCTCCCGGACGGTGCGTGAGAACCTATCCTACCGCCATTCGTAGCCGGCGAGATCGATCCCGTACTGGGTGACGCTGTAATCGGTGACCAGCCACAGGTTCAGCGAGTCCCCGGTGACCGGATCGGTGGTGAACTCGCCGAGGGTGCCGGTGTACGTGTACACGACCTCCTCGGCGCTGTTCTGCAGGTACACGAAGTCGTAGTCCGACTCGAGCTCGAAGGCCGAGAAGACCAGGCGGATCTCGTAGGCGCCTGGCTGGGAGATGGTGGCGTACCCCTGGAAGTCGTTGGCGTAGGGGTGATCGCTGCTGATGCCGTGGGGCACGTAGGTCCAGCCGCTGGAGCTCGGCGGCGGCTCCTCCTCTGCCGGGGGCTCCTCCTCGGCCGGGGGCTCCTCCTCGGCGGGGGGCGGCTCCTCCTCCGCCGGGGGCGGCGCCGTACCGCCGATGTACGTCAGCATGTTGTTCACGTTCAGGCGTGCGCCGGACACGATGTAGCCGTCGAGGTCGCCCAGCGGCTCGCCCGTGTTCATGATCAGCCACTTGAGGTCCGCGGCCGTCAGGTTGGGGTTCACGCTCAGCGCCAGGGCGGCGGCGCCGGCCACCATCGGGCTGGCCATGGAGGTGCCGTCGAGCCACTGGTAGCCGCCGCCGGCGTAGGTGGAGTAGATGTCCTCGCCCGGCGCGGCGATGTCCACCGTGGTGGCGCCGTAGGTGGAGAAGCTCGACATCCGGTCGTTGTAGTTGGTCGAGGTGACCGAGACGATGTTGGGGATGTCGTAGTTGTTGGGGTAGTTGCTGATGCGGTCGGAGTTGCGGCCGTCGTTGCCCGACGCGGTGACGAACAGCACGTCGCGCTCGTTGGCGTAGGCGATGGCGTCGCGGATGGCCGCGGAGTAGCCCGGGCCGCCCCACGACGCGTTGATGACGTCCGCGCCGTTGTCCGCCGCGTACTCGATGGCCGCCACGGACGCCGAGGTCGAGGCGCCGTACCCGCCCATGATCTTCAGGCACATGATGGACACGTTCCAGTTCACGCCCACCACGCCGGTGCCGTTGTCGCCCACCGCGCCGATGGTACCGGCGATGTGGGTGCCGTGGCCGTCGGAGTCCTTGGGGTTGTTGTCGCCGCTGGCGAAGTCCCAGCCGATGATGTCGTCGACGAAGCCGTTGCCGTCGTCGTCCACGCCGTTGCCGTTGACCTCGCCGTGGTTGATCCAGAGGTTGTTGGCCAGGTCCGGGTGCTCCCAGTCCACGCCCGTGTCGAGCACGGCCACCACCACGTCGTGGCTGCCGGTGGAGATGGACCAGGCCTCGCGGGCGTCGATGTCGGCGTCGAGCTGTCCGTACGCGCCATCGTTGTGCAGGCCCCACAGCCGGTTGGACCAGTCGTTGGGCAGCTCGCGCGAGTGATAGAGGTAGTTGGGCTCGGCGTACAGGACGTCCGGGTCCGACTCGAGCTCGGCGATCTTGTCGAGCACGTCTGCGGCGTCGTCGATGGCCACGTGGTCCACGCGCACGCGCTCGAAGCGGCGGATGCGCTTGAGGCCGTGGCGGGTGAGGACCTCCTCCTCTCCCGTCTCCTCGACCTCCTTGTGGTAGCGGACGATCACCTCCCCCTTGATGAAGTGACGCTCGTCAAGGGTCTGTTCCGGTGCCTCCTCGGTCGAGCAGCCGTTCACGAAAGGAACCAGCAGCGTCGTCGCGATCAGGGCAACCAGGAACGGGCGAATCGTCATGGGCTCTCCAGAGGACCTCGGTTCGTCTTTTCGGGAAATCAGGGATTTCCCACGCGGACCATCGTATCGAGGGTCTGAAAAGGGGGTCAAGGCGGCGCAGGCGTGCGTTTGTGAAGAGTTTGTGAGGAGTTCCGGGGGGTTCGGACCGAGCGAACGTTCGATCCGTCTTGGAACAGAGGGGGCGGCGGGGCGGCGGTGGGGGATCGGAGCGCCGGG
>CAZLEO010000323.1:0-10081 GCA_964558555.1 uncultured Rickettsiales bacterium
TGGAGATCCAGGGCCACGCCAGCTCCGACGGCGACGACATGCACAACATGGTGCTGAGCCAGAAGCGCGCCGAGTCCGTCCGCCGCTACCTCGTCAACCGCGGCGTCGATCCCGGCCGCCTCACCGCCACCGGCTACGGCGAGACCACCCCCCTGGCCGACAACTCCACCCAGGAAGGTCGCGTGATGAACCGCCGCGTGGAGTTCAAGATCATCCAGCCGGACGAGTAGCCCTCACGCGCGAGCTCGCGCGCCGCGTGGTCATTTCCACAACCCCCCGTTGTCGTCCCGGCCATCCTCACCCACCGCCACCTCGGCGATCGCTGCACGTCTCCCCATCTTCACATCTGGCACGCCCCCTGCAACTCCAGGAACACAAGGAGGCGGCATGAACACTCGATACGGATGGATGGCAATCGTGGCGATGGTCGGGATCACCGGATGTGACTGGTGTTCCGATGACGAATCCGACTGGCAGTCCTCGGAATCCAGCGACTGGTACGAGGTCTCTGCCGGCTACAACCATGCCTGCGGCATCCACCTCGACGGCACCCTGGAGTGCTGGGGGGACGCGTTCGAGACCACCCTCGACGCGCCGGATGGGGCCTTCGTGCAGGTCTCCGCCGGGCACGACCACACCTGCGCCCTGCGCGAGGACGGCGTGGTGAAGTGCTGGGGCGACAACGACAGCGGTGAGTCCGAGCCCCCCACCGACCGGATGGTGGCCATCTCGTCCGGCGGGTACCACTCCTGCGGCATCACCGAGGACGGGGCCACGGTGTGCTGGGGCCTCAACTGCTCGGAGCAGGCCGAGCCCCCGCAGACCGAGTTCGCCCAGATCAGCGCCGGCGGGGACTTCACCTGCGGCGTCACCGCCGACGGCTCCCTCGAGTGCTGGGGTTGCGTGCTGGACTCGGGCCTGTTGTGGGAGGTCCGCGAAGCGCACTGCGACGCCCCCGAGGGTGTGTTCACCCACGTCGAGCTGGGCGACGAACACGGCTGCGCCACCGCCGATGACGGCACGCTCACCTGCTGGGGCTCGAGCCACCCCAGGACCGACGCCCCCGACACGGCCTTCCACCAGGTCTCGGCGAGCGACTACCACACCTGCGGCCTCGACGAGCACGGCCGGATCGACTGCTGGGGCTGCGACGGTTCCGGCGCCTGGGGCCTGGGCGACGCCGACTTCGGCCAGTGCGACCCGCCCGTCGCCGACCTCGACTACGTCCAGGTCAGCGCCGCTCACACGCAGACCTGCGCCGTGACCGCCCAGGGCCAGGTCGTGTGCTGGGGCGACGTGGCCACGATGGATTCGCTGTAGTCGCCGGTAATATTCCCGTCGCCTCCCTTTCCTCGTTCCCACGGTCCCCCGTGGGAACGTACTCCGGGGCGCTCCAGCGCCCCCTCTCCATCGGGGTTCAGGTCCGAGGCGGCTGTCGCTGGGGTCCAACGGGGTCTTGGGGGCGGTACGGGTCGCGGTGGATCGGAGCCTGGTTCTCGACACACGGAGCGCGCGTAGGCTGGTCAGAGCCCATCGCCGCCGCGATCCCCCTCCTTGTCCGACACCCCCACTTCCACCTGATGTACCCTCTAGGAAGACACGGGGAGGACCGCATGCACTCGCGATGGATGATCCTGCTTCCCATCCTGGCCCTGATCGCCCCTGCCTGCTCCGACGAGGGCGACGACGACGACAGCTCAGTGACGGACGACGACGACACCGACCCCGGTGACGACGACGACGACACCGAGTGGGAGAACCCGTACGAGCCGCCGCCGGACCTGGCGCCCATGTGGGAGGGCACGTCCATCACGGAGGCCGAGGAGTGCATCCAGTTCGCCCTGCCGGGATTCACGCTGTCGGTGATCGAGTGGATGGAGTCGCTGGTGCTGCAGCACGGCAACGCCACGTGCCCGGAGGTGATCGAGAGCGGCCCGTTCGACGAACACCTGACCGAGTACATCGGCGGCTGCGAGGCCGACGGGTGGGCGTTCGACGGCTCGTTCAGCGTGCTGGACACCGACGCAGTGAGCTACCACATCTACACCTACGTCGCGGACCAGTTCTACGTGCGACCGGCGGACAACGCCCACGAGCCCGGTGAGGTCCAGGACGACGAGTTCTTCTTCCACGGCATGCTGACGTGGAGCTACACCATGGAGCCGGCGTTCGGCACCCTGGGCGTGGGGCTGGGGGCCATGGACACCGACGATCCCGTGACCGGCGTGCAGCAGGAGGGCTTCGAGGCCCACCTCGCCGAGGGCACCACGGCTTCGGATCCCGCGTGGAACCACATCTACGTCAAGGGCTGGACCGAGACCCGCCTCGACGCCGACACCAACATCGAGATCAACCAGGACCTCTACATCTCGTCCGCGGGCTACTACACCTTCACGTCCAGCATCATCGAGATGATGAGCAACCCCGACGAGTGCCCGGCCGAGCCGCTGAGCGGTCACTGGGCCATCAACGGCCTGGAGACGATCCAGTTCGCGCCGGACGGCGACACCATCTGTGACGGGAACGTGCCGATCTACGTGAACACGGGTGCCTCGGGCACACCCCACGGCTACTACACCGAGGACATCTGGTAGGGAGAGGGGCTACCGCCGCCGCAGCGCCCACCCGAGGGCGGCCAGCAGCGTCACCGCAGCGGTGAACGGCGCAGCGCTGGACTGCGCCTGGCTGCCCACACAGGAGAACCCGCCGTGCTGGCCGTACTCGCCGTTGGTGCGGGGTTCGGGGTACTCCTCGGGATCGGGCGGGGTGGCGTCATCGTCGCCCACCTGGTCGTCGTCGCCCACGTGATCGTCGTCGTCGCCCACCTGGTCGTCGTCGTCGCCCACCTGGTCGTCGTCGTCGTCGGCCGCGTCGTCGTCGTCGTCCGGGTCCCAGCCGCCGGTGTAGCCGTCGATCCAGCTCTCGTAGTGGTCGACGCGGATATCCGCGCCGTAGCTGTTGCAGTGCTCGTCGCCGAACGAGGTGACGCCCACGGTGCGCCACGTGCCGGTGTGGTTGGAGAATGCGGGGCCGCCGGAGTCGCCGAAGCAGGTCTGGTGGGTGCTGTCGTAGTAGTAGAAGAACGTCCCGTCGTAGTCGTCCGGGGTGATGTCCACCTCGCGCTTCACGCCCGAGTCCTCGGTGTAGTAGTTGGTCACGCCGAAGCCGACGAAGGTCAAGGGCTGGTTCACCCAGTTGCTGCCGTTGTTGGACGGGGCCGTGCGGTTGATGCCGTAGGGATCGGTGGGGCTGTGGCTGGTCAGGACCACCACGGCGATGTCGCCGACCATGGTGTTGGGGTTGTACTGGTTGTGCTGGTGGTAGTCGTTCGACGTGCGCATGTAGTCGTAGTACAGGTAGCCGCCCTGGATGCACGCGTCACACCAGAACACCTCCAGCGCGCCGTAGACCCCCTCGAGGCAGTGGGCGGCGGTGAGGATGACGTCGGGTGCGATCACCGCGCCGGTGCAGATGCCGCCGCCGGCGTACAGCATGACCACGGAGTCCCAGCCGTTGGTGGTGTGACCACCGACGATGGCGCTGTCGGTGTGCTCGGTGCCGACCCAGATGCGGCCCTCCTCCTCCACGTCGTAGCAGCCAAGCGACAGGGGGAGCAGGGCGGCCAGGGCCAGGGGTAACAAGAGGCGAGTACGCATCGTCACGGTCCAGGATCTGGGGTTGATTGCGGGCCTCAATGTAGCAGATCGAGGCCATATCGCCATCACCGGTTGCCGGCTCAAGCGCTTGTTTCACAACCTCTCAACCGGGCGGGGGCAGCGCGTCGTCGATGGATTCGCGCTCGGGCTCGGTCGGCTGCGACTGCATCGCCGCGACGGGCATGAACGTGGCGGCCGCCCGCTGGAACTCGTCGGCGCTGCGGAAGTAGTGGGCCTCGCGGATGATCTGCGGGGATTCGTCCGTGGCCCAGTAGATCGTCTGGCTGCGCACGACGATGTACGACGCGCCGGCGGCGCGGTAGTCGGTGCGCGTCTCGTAGATACCCTCGGGTCGCGCGCGTACCTGGCGTACCAGCAGCAGGCCCGACGGCTGCTTGAGCACCAGCAGGTGGGCGGTCTGGTCGTTGTTGTGCGCAAAGCACCCCTTGCGCGTGACCGGCAACCCCGGCTTGCTGGTGTCGATGAACTCCCCGGCGCCCGCGGCCTGCCAGCGCCGCGACAGGAACTCGTAGCTGCGGTTGAGGCTGCGGGGCAGGTGCAGCGGCGGCAGGAACAGGCCGGTGCGGGCGCTGAGCTCGGGGCTCCACGGCTGCCCGGTGCGGTGGCGGAAGTACCGCACGCCGCCGATGTAGGTGTGCTCGAGGTTGAACGACTGCTCCATGCGCAGGTTCGACAGGGTGCGGCGCGTCGACGCCACCAGCAGTGACCGCCGCGAGCCGAGCATGGGGATCGGCCCCCACAGCACGCGGATGTCCAGGCGGCTGGCCGAGAACGGATCGCCGCTGATCACCACCCCGGCGGCGGAGGGGGTGCCGTCGAGGTGCTGGTAGTCGATCTGGATCCGCTCACCTTCCTTGATCGCGACCTGGTGCTGGGGCAACAGCGCCCAGACGCGGCCGCCGCCGGCCAGCGTGCCCGTGCTGAAGCCGAAGAAGTGCAGCACCCGGGCGACCAGCCCCTTGAGGATCACCTCGAAGAACCCGGACACGCCGCGCAGGTCGATACGGGCGAGGCCCTGGGTGGCGCGGGACCAGATGGGCGTCACCACCAGCAGCGAGCTCTCGCCGGCGAAGCTGGTGGGGTTGGTGGTGGGGATGGAGGCCACGCCCGCCACGTAGGTGCGGTTGGTGTACATGCCCTCGGTGATGTGCCCCTCGGAGTGGGACTTCTTGTGGCCGTGGGCGTCGTACGAGCGGATACGCACCCGCGTGCGACCGAACATCCCGGCCTTGATGATCACCGCCGGGATGCGCGCGAGGTACCCCCACATGGTCTGGGTCTTGCGCTTGAGGTCCTGCATGAAGAACAGGCCCGCGGCCGGGCCGCCCGTCACGTGGCCGCACACGGCCCGCCACGAGCCGTCGATGGCCAGCACCGACAGCCGCGCCGGCACCACGACGCCGCTCTCGCAGAAGTACTCCACGAACCGCCGCGTGGCGATCTTCTCCAGGGGGCGGCGCAGGCCGTCGAGCCAGCCGAACTTGGCCAGCAGGTTGCCCGCGGTGGCGAAACCCCAGCCGGGTACACCGGCGAACACCGCGTTGTCGGCGGCCACCCCCGCCGGGTAGCAGGCGATGGCGCGGATGAACGGGTACAGGCCCTGGAAGGTCTGCTCCTGGCTCGCCTCGGCCAGCTTCGTCAGGTCGAAGTGGTCCGGGATCATGGCCACCTTGTCCGGCCACAGGGTCGCCAGGATGGCCGTGCCCAGCCGCGCGTCGTTGGGCTGCAGCTGCGACAGGCGCAGGATCTTCTCGGGACGCTTGCGGGCGATCAGCGCCTTCTCGAGTCGCTCGCGCAGCAGCCACTGGGAGGTGATGTTCTCCTGCGTGGGCTCGATCTCGCCGGGCAGACCGTTGGGGAAGAACGTCTGGCGGTACTCCGCGGGCAGCGTCGCCAGCAGCTTGTCGTCCACCTGCGAGCAGTCCACTCGCCCCTTCTGGAACTCCACGAGATCCGGGTAGAACGCCGAGTAGGCCGCCACCATCACGTGGTGATCGAGGCTGCCGTCACCGCTGATGACCATCAGGTCCAGCGGGCGCTCGTCCTGGGACAGCTCCACCATGGCCCCGCGGATCCCCTTGACGCTGCGCCACACGCTGGGCTGGGTCTCGACGATCCGCAACTCGTAGCCCCGGTCCTTCAGGGCGTCGAACAGGGGCCGCGGCACCTTGTTGCGCTTGAGGGGGTGCAGGACCACCAGCAGGTTGCCCGGCGCGCGGTCGTGGTGGACCCCGGCCAGGACGTACCGCTCCAGCTGGTCCGGAGACAGCTCGGCCGACGGCGCCGACGGGGGGATCGAGTGTGCCGTGAGCCCCGTGGTGCCGATCCCGCCCGGCGGGATCAGGGTGATGGAGTCGTTGCGGCCGTTGTTCGAATCGTCGCTCATCACCGGCCCATGATACACCGATGCGCGGCCCAGGGCGCTGCCCCACGCGCACGCGCCGCGAACGATCTCCCGGCACGCGCCGGCGCCCATGTATGATGGGGGACAGACGTGCGGCACGAGGGAAGGAGACACCCGTGAAACGATGGCTCACCACGATCGTTCTGGGCGCGGCACTGGGCGTGATCTTGCCGCTGACGGCCGAGGCCACGACCACCTTGCCGGACATCCGCACCGAGCTCGAGCCGGCGTTCCACCTCCAGCTGCGCACCACCACGACCGCCGCCGGGGTCGTGGACGGCGTCAACCTGGACCTGGGCCTCACCCCGCCGGCGATCACCTCCACCGCCGACGCCCTGCCCGTGGCCCTGGACGTGGCCCTCGGACGCCACGACGGCCGCTCACACCCGCGCCGGCCGCCGCGCCGGCCCGCGCCGCCCCGCTATCACGGTACGGCCTGGATCCCGGTGGCCCTGGTGCTCGCGCTGGTCATCGTCATCACGTGCCCCACGTTCGTGGTCCTGTACTACTGACCCCCCTCATGCCCCATCGGTCCGTCCGATCGACGCGCGGCGCCGCCGCGGTGCTGCTGATTCTGCTGCCGTTGCTGGCCGCGCCCGCGCCGGCCGAGGAGACCGCATCGGCCGCCCCGCCCCCCCTGCCGGGCTGCCCGGGCTGCAACCTGCTGGTCGTGGTGGTGGACACCCTGCGCGTGGACCACCTGGGGTACGCGGGGTACGCGCGCCCCACCAGCCCGTCCATCGACGCCTTCACGGCCGACGCACGGCGATACGACGCGTGCGTGGCCCAGGCCACCTGGACCGTGCCCTCCACCGCGTCGCTGCTGTGCTCGGCCTACCCGGGCACGCACAAGCTGCTCTACGGCCCGGGCGACACCGATGCGTGGACCGCCCTGGACGAGGACATCACCACCCTGCCGCAGGCGCTGCACGACGCCGGCTACGAGACCACGGCGCTGATCGGCAACCCGGTGCTGCGGCCGCGGCTGGGTCTGGATCGCGGGTTCGACACGTACACCCTGAGCTCGGACGAGGAGGCCATCACCGAGGCGGCCAAGCTGCTCGTGGGCTGGACCGAGGGCCGGTCGTTCCTCTACCTGCACCTGCTCGGCCCTCACCCGGGCCTCGACCCGCCGCCCCCCTTCGACACGCTGTTCGGACCCCACGCCGGTCCCCTCCCCGAGGACGGCCTGTCGTACCAGCACCTGCGCGAGTGCGAGCCGCCGCTGAAGTCCGCCTACCAGGCCTGGTACCGCAACCTCTACGACGCCTCCATCCGGTACACCGACAAGCTGCTGGGCGACATCATGGCGCTGCTGCGCGCCACCGGCGTCCAGGACGAGACCGTGATCGTGCTGACCAGCGACCACGGCGAGCACCTGTTCGACCACGGCCTGCTCGGCCACGGCATGTCCGTGTACGAACCCCTCGCCCACGTCCCCCTCGCCGTGCGCGTCCCGGGCGACACCGTGCGCGAGGTGGACGGCGTGGTGGAGCAGGTGGACCTGGCGCCGGCGCTGCTCGACGTGCTCGGGATCGCCGTGGACCCCCACTGGCGCTGGGACGGGGACGACCTCGCCGGCGACGGGCTGGGCTTCTGCCAGCAGGGTCCGCGGGAGTCGGTGCGGAACGACCGCTTCAAGCTGATCGTGGACCGCAGCACCGGCACGGAGGTGCTGCACGACCTGGACCTCGATCCGGACGAGACCGCTGACTTCGGCTCCCGGCACGCCGACGTGCGTGAGATCCTGCGCGACGAGCTGGATCGCTGGCGAGCCCTCCAGGACAACGGCTTCACCCCGGTCCCCGTGACCCTGAACCCCGACGAGATCGAGCGGTTGCGCGCCCTCGGCTACGTCCAGTAGGTTGATCCAGGAGGTGCTGTCCCGCCCATGAGATGGTTACTCTGTGCACTCACCCTCGCCGTCCTCCCCCCTGCGACCGCCGGCGCGGACTGGACCGATCGCCGCGACACGGTCTGGCAGGAGGGGAACAACATCCACGCACGCGGGCGAGGCAAGACCGAAGCAGACGCGGCCGAGCGCGCGCGGATGGCGCTGATGACCGCGGTGAAGTCGTCCCTGCCGGACCTGGATCCCGATCTCGTCGCTCGCAGCGCGGTGATCGGCGACCGGGCCACCGTGGACGAGTACCAGCACGTGCGGCTGGACTTCCACGCGGCCAACGGCAAGGCCTGCTCCAGGGCCCGCGTCTGGTTCGACCGGGGGGTGCAGGCCCGCCTCGACGGCGCCGCGACCCGCGCCGTGGCCGCGTTCGCGCAGGCCGCCTGGCGCGATCCCCACGAGGTGGACATCCTCGACTCCCTGGCCCTGCAGCTGGCCGATCTCGGCCTCTGGGGCAGCTCCGCCATGCTCTACGACGCGGCCGCAGCCGCCTTCGAAGAGCCCCCCCTGTCCGTGATGCGCAGTCGCATCACCGTCCACCTGTGGATGGGGGACAAGGCGGGCGCCAACGAGGCCGTCGAGGCGCTGCGCGTGTTCGATCCCATCGACCAGGAGTTGCAGATCCTGGAGTCGATGGTGTTCTCCATGCGGCCCAGGCCCCTGCAGCTGATCGAGCAGGAGGTCATGCCCATCTTCGTGGAGACCTACGACGCGGACCTGGCGGTGCGGTTCGCCGTGTGGGAGCTGCTGGACGACGACACGCGCGCCGCCCTGATCCACCGCGACCTCGACGGCGGAGAGGCGCCCGACACGGTCACGCTGGGCGGCATCCGCTTCAAGGACCTGCGCGGTGACGTGGTGGACGACGACACGTTCCGCGTGGAGACCCGCGAGGGTGACGTGTGGACGGTCGAGGTGGCGCCCGGCGCGGCAGGGGTCTCCTGCCTGGCCCAGGCGAGCCGTTTCGATCCGCCGGCCGACCTGCCGCGCGAGCGCCTGCTCATCGGCGGACTGTTCCCCCTGCGCGACCCCGAGGGCGGCGCCCGCCTGGACGAGGGCTGGCTGCTGCCCATCTACTACACGGACGAGGAAGGCAGCGAGGAGCGCGTGCACCTGGTGCTGATGTTGCGCTGGGAGGACCGCACCGCGACCGTCACCGTGGACGGCGCGGTCGGCGAGGACCGCCTCGGCCGACCAGGCATGCTCAACTGCCCCGAGGTGGTGCAGATGCTCCTCGCAGGCGCGTACCCGAGAAAAGGAGAGACCCCATGATCCGCCACCTGGCCGGACTGTTCGCCTTGCTGACGGTCGCCGTCCCCCAGGGGCCGGCCGGCGCTCAGATCATCGTGGGGGCGGAGCAACCCGGCCCCGACTGCGGTGGGTGAGGCTACACCGGGCCACAGGGTACTGTGAGCCAGCTCAACGACGACACCTACTACGACTTCGACGCCCTGGTGGTGCTGGTGGACGAGATCGACGAGGCCGCCGAGCTCGCGGCGTACGACGTGATCATCCTCGGCGACTCCGGCGCCACGTCCGCCGACTGGTCCGGCTTCGAGGCCGAGCTCGAGCTGTGGGTGGACGGCGGTGGCGGCCTGGTCGTCACCGGCTACGGCGCCCGCCAGGCCGTGTGTGACGTGGCCACCACCGTGGCGAGCATGTTGCCCGTGGCCTGCGACGACGCCGAGGAGGAGGGCTCCACGATCACCGTGGACGACCCCTCCCACCCGGTCACCGACGAGGTCATCGACTTCACCATGGTGTCGTACATCCACGCCGACACCAGCCCCACCCTCGCGGTGGACGCGTCGGGCCTCGCGCTCGCCTCCGACGGCAACTGGGCGGTGGCCGTGCGCGACCACGGCCTGGGCCGCGTGGTCTACCTCGCCCCCGTGTACATGGGCAAGACCACCTATGGTTCGGGCTACCTGCGCGCCAACGAGGAGGACCAGCTCCTCGAGGAGGCCGTGGCCTGGGCCGGCGGCTGCATCGACGCCGACGGCGACGGCGGCCTGGACGCGGGCTGCGGCGGCGACGACTGCGACGACGGCGATGCGGCCGTGTATGCGGGCGCGGCAGAGGCCTGCAACGGCATGG
>CAZLEO010000323.1:10091-10317 GCA_964558555.1 uncultured Rickettsiales bacterium
CCCGACACCTACATCGACGACGACGGCGACGGCTTCGCCGAGTGCGAGGGCGACTGCGACGACACCGACGCCGCCATCCACCCCGACGACCTCGACGCCGACGGCGCCTCGCCCTGCGACGGCGACTGCGACGACACCGACGCCGCCATCAACCCCGACGCCACCGACGCCGGCGGCGACTCCCTGTACGACGACGACTGCGACGACGAAGAAACCGAGCGCGACC
>CAZLEO010000324.1:0-10267 GCA_964558555.1 uncultured Rickettsiales bacterium
GGCCGCTGGGGCGGCCTCTACTCGGACATCTCGAGCACGATGAACTGCACGCGGCGGTTCTGGGCGTGGACCTCTTCGGTGTCGCCGGTGGCGATGGTCTGGCTCTCGCCGTACCCCTTGGCCACGAGGCGCTGGGGAGCGACGCCCTTGTCCATCAGGTACTTGCGGACGGCGTCGGCGCGGGCCTGGCTGAGCTCCATGTTGTAGTCGTCCTCGCCCCGGGTGTCGGTGTGGCCCTGGATCTCGATTCGAGTGACGTAGTCGAACTTGGCGAGCAGGTCGGCGACGTCGTCGAGGATGGCGTGGGACTCGCGCTTGATCGTGGCCCTGTCGAGGTCGAAGTAGACCTTCTCGAGGATGTAGATCTCCTTGCGCTCGACGTCGAGCTCGACCTTGGCCTCGTCGGGACAGCCGTCCTCGTCGTCCACGCCGTTGAGGACCTCGGCCTCGTCGGGGCAGGCGTCATCGGGATCGAGGAACTTGTCGTTGTCGTTGTCCGGGTCGGGGCAGCCGTTGCCGTCCTCCCAGCCGTCGGGCTCGTCCTCGGGGGTGTCGGGGCACTCGTCGTTGACGTCCGCCACGCCGTCGCCGTCGTTGTCGGTGTCGGGGCAGCCGTCCTCGTCCTCGAAGCCGTCCTTGTCCTCGGCCTCGTTGGGGCACTCGTCGGCCTCGTCGAGGATGCCGTCGTTGTCGTTGTCCGGGTCGGGGCAGCCGTCGCGGTCCTCGAAGTCGTCGGGATCCTCGGGGACGTCCACGCAGTCGTCGGCCAGGTCGTTGATGCCGTCGCCGTCGGTGTCCTTGGGCTTGGCCGGGGACCAGCCGATGCCGAAGACGATGCGGCCGTCGGGGGAGCCCACGCCGGAACCCAGCGCGGTGCCGCCGCCCAGGGAGATGCCCAGGGAGGGCACGGGGTGGACGGTGGCGCCGACGAGCCACTCGGTGGGGTTGTTGTTGGGATCGGAGCCGCCCACGTCGCCGTAGAGCTCGGCGCCGATCTCGATGACGTCATGGGGCGCGACGCTCGCGGCGACGCGGTACAGGAAGGCCGGACCCGTGGTGAGGTTGGCCACGTCGTCGGCGCCGGCGATGCGGTAGCCGAGGTTGCCGCCGACGCGGAACACGCCCATGTGGCCGGTCAGCAGCACGGTGGGGGCGATGGACGCGGTGCGCATGCCCACGAACTTGTCGCCGTTGCCGGTGGGGAACGACACGGGCAGGGCCAGGCCGAGGCCGAAGCCGCCCTTGTCCGGATCGATGAACCGGACCTTGGGGATCACGCGGATGTCGCCCATGGCGGCGCCGCCGACCTCGGTCCCCCACGCGGCCATCCCCTCGCCGGCCACGGCCAGGTGGACCGGCACGTCGAGGGCGACGTCCACCGGGCCGAAGCCGATGGCGGCCTGCAGGTCCATGGTCAGCAGTCCGCCGACGATCCGATCCTGGATCTCGCCGTCGTAGCGGCGGACGAAGGGGTTGTGGCCGTAGTTCAGCCACAGCCCGAAGGCCGGCTGCCACAGGTCCAGCGTCTGCGCGGACTGCGTGACGAACCAGCCCGTACGGTCTGCCTGGGGCTGGAAGTGCTGGACGTCCATCGCGGTCTGGGCGGTGGACGAGGTCGGTACGGAGAAGATGCCGACGGCCAGGACGGCGGCGAGCAGGCTGGCTCGGATACCGTGCATGTAGAAGCCTCCTGAAGTTCGTTCCTTCTTCATGTGCGCGCGGAGGGAATCGATTTGAAAGCAATACGAACCCTAGCCCAAGAAGACAAGACAACAACTAAAAAAATTAGCCTCGGGTCGACGCCTCCACGGGCGCGGCTCCGTAGTACTATCGACGCTTCCAGCCGGGGAGTTGCGGATGAGACCCGAAGACAAGGAACGCATCCAGGTCGAGGTGGTCAGCCGGATCGTGGAGAGCACCGTCCAGCGGGCTCGCAAGCGATCCGAGGGGTACCTCGAGGCCGTGGTCAACGACACGCTGTACCACGAGCGCCTCCGCCTCGATAAGGAGGACTCGAGCCAGCCGCGGATCAAGGAGGATCTGGCCTTCTACGGCCCGATGCGCAAGCGCCTCACCCACGCCTCCAGCGCGGACCTGCAGGCCATGGTCGAGACCCTGTCCCGGCACTTCGTCGAGGAGGTGACGGGCAACTTCGACCGCCGCGTGTACGGGCTGGCGACCCGCGCGATCCCCACCGGCCTGTCGGCCCTGCTCAACGCCATGAGCCCGGGCCGGCTGCTCAACCTGCGCGACCTGCGCTCGGGCTTCGCCGACCACCTGGTGGTCCAGGGCGCGACGGACGCGATCCGCGACCTGGCCCGCAAGGGCACGCTGGTGGTGGTCCCCACCCACAGCTCCAACCTCGACAGCATCGTGCTGGGCTACGCGTGGCACCTCATGGGCCGCGATCCCCTGTGCTACGGCGCCGGCCTGAACCTCTTCCACAACCCCATGCTGTCGTTCTTCATGCACAACCTCGGCGCCTACAAGGTGGACCGCAAGAAGCGGGCGTCGTTGTACAAGGAGGTCCTCAAGGAGTACGCGACGTGCTCCATGGAGATGGACTACGACAACCTGTTCTTCCCCGGGGGCACGCGCAGCCGCAGCGGATCGGTGGAGGGCAAGCTCAAGAAGGGGCTGCTGGGCTGTGCGGTGCGCGCCTACGTGGGCAACCTGCTCGCCGGACGCCCCCACCCCAACGTCTACATCATCCCCTGCACCCTGTCGTACAAGCTGGTGCTGGAGGGCGAGACCCTCATCGAGGACCACCTCAAGGAGATCGGCAAGAGCCGCTACATCATCGAGGACGACGAGTTCTCCAAGCCGCGGCGTATCCTCAACTTCTTCAACAACCTCATGGGCCTCGACGCCCGCATCTACATCACGTTCTCCGACCCCCTCGACGTCTTCGGCAACCGGGTGGACCGCGACGGCAACAGCCTCGATCCCCGCGGCCGCCCGGTGGACGCGCGCCGCTACGTCATGCGCGGCGACAAGCCGGTGTACGACGACCAGCGGGACTTCCAGTACACCCGCGAGACCGAGGCGGAGATCGTCGCGGCCTTCCACCGCGACAGTGTGCTGATGTCCACCAACGTGGTCTCGCTGGCGCTGCACAGGCTGCTCAAGGAGGCCAACCCGACCATGGACCCGTACCGCCTGCTGCGCACCGGCGGTCAGGCGCCGTCCTTTGCCATGGCCGAGGTCCACCGGGAGACGGGGCGGGTGCTCGACGCGATCAAGGCCCACCCGGAGCCGCCGCGGCTGGGAACCGACCTGAGGACGGGTGACGTCTCCGAGATCGTCTCGGACGCCCTCAAGCACTTCTCCATCTACCACACACAACCGGCAGCGACGCGTCGCGGCGACCGCGTGTTCCACGACAACCGCAACCTGCTGCTGTACTACAGCAACCGGCTCAGGGGTTACGACCTCGGTCGCACGCTGAGGGCGGGGTGATCATGGGCACCACCGTTTCGGTCATCGGCGCGGGCAGCTGGGGCACCACCCTGGCCAACATCCTCGGCGAGAACGGCAACAAGGTGTTGCTGTGGGCGCGCGACAAGGGCAAGTGCGAGGAGATCAACGGCAAGCACACCAACAAGCGGTACCTGCCGGACCTGAAGCTCTCGAAGCGCATCGTCGCCACCACGGATCTGCAGCAGTGCTGCTCCGAGGCCCAGCTGATCCTGCTGGTGGTGCCCTCCCACGGCCTGCGCAAGGTGGCGTACCAGATGGGCGAGTGGCTGGGCGGCGACCAGATGATCGTCCACGCCACCAAGGGCATCGAGATCGAGACCGGCAAGCGCATGTGCCAGGTCATCCGCGAGGAGACCTGCGTGCGCAAGGTCGGCGTACTCGCCGGCCCCAACCTCGCCGGAGAGCTCGTCCAGCACAAGCCCGCGGGCACCCTCGTGGCGTCCCAGTTCGAGGAGGTCTTCCAGGCCGCCCAGGACGCCTTGCACTGCAACTACTTCCGCGTCTACTCCGGCAAGGACGTGGTCGGCGCCGAGGTGGGCGGCGCCTTCAAGAACATCATCGCCGTGGCCGCGGGCGTGGTGGACGGCTTCGAGATGGGCGACAACACCAAGTCGCTGCTGCTCACCCGCGGCCTCAACGAGATGGCCCGGCTCGGCGACACCATGGGCGCCCAGCTCGTGACCTTCGGCGGCCTGTCGGGCATCGGCGACCTGATGTGCACCTGCGCGTCGTCCCTGTCGCGCAACCACCAGGTGGGCGAGCGCATCGCCGCGGGCCAGCGCCGCGCCAAGATCGAGCGCGAGATGCACATGGTCGCCGAGGGGGTCAAGACCGCCAAGGCCATCCACAACTACGCCACCTACAAGGGCCTCGACCTGCCCATCGCCGAGGGGGTCTACCAGCTGCTGTACTCCCGCCGCTCCGTCAAGCGGGTCATCGAGGAGCTCATGGCGCGGCCGGCCGCTGACGAGTTCGAGGGCCTGGTGCAGTGACCTTCCCCATCGACCGCTCCGATCAGCGCACCTTCGAGCACGACTGGACCGGCGACGCCGTCATCTGCGACATCGACCGCACCTACCTGTACACGCGCTTCTCGTCGCTCAAGGGCCTGACCCGCATCCCCTTCGAGTTCGCCATCGACAAGCGCGACATCGCCGGCATGGTGCCCCTGCTCAAGGAGCTGCGGCGCGGGCCCGGCGACGTCAGCCGCCACACCCCCCTGTACTTCGTCTCCGCCAGCCCCCCGCAGCTGCGCCCCGTCATCGAGCGCAAGATGCTCATGGACGGCGTCGAGTACGACGGCACCACCTTCAAGAACTGGCGCGCCTGCCTGCGCTCCGGTCGCCTCGGCCGCATGAAGGACCAGGTGGGCTTCAAGGTCACCGCCCTGCTGCACACCCGCCTCGCCCTGCCCCGCGGCGCCCGCGAGGTCCTCATCGGCGACGATCTGGAAAAGGACGCGCTCGCGTACTGCCTCTACGCCGACATCGTGTCGGGCCGCCTGGGCCACGAACGCATCCCCGACGTGCTGATGCGGCTCGGCGTCAGCCGCCCCGACGCCTGGGGGGCGGCCGATCTGGCGAAGATGGTCCCCGAGGCCGATTCGGTACGCCGCATCGTCATCCGCCTCGAGAAGCGCGACCCCGACTTCTTCGCCGACTTCCAGCCCCACGTCCACCCCTGCCGCGGACCGTTCCAGATGGCCCTGTCGCTGCTGGCCGCCGGGTGCCTCTCCGACGCCGGCGCCCGGCGCGTCTCCGACGGCCTGCTCGAGCGTGGCTCCAGCCAGGCAGACATCGAGGAGCTGCGCACGGATGCCGAGGGCCGCGGGCTCATGCTCGGGCACGAGGCCGGCTCGTCTCCCTGGACGCCCGCCACGTACCTCGGCTGATCCCACCGCAATATCCCCACCCCACACTCCGTTGACAGGATCGACACCTCCCGTTCGGAGTCGACCCGTGCGCCACCAGCTCGTCCTCCTCCTGCTCCCGGCCCTGGCCGCCCTGAGCTGCTGGGAGGAGCCCGACCATCCCATCCCACGAGATGACGACGACGACGCGGCGGCCAGCGACGACGACACCGGGTACGACGACGACCCCGGCGACGACGACTCCGCGCCCCTCGACTGCGTCACCTCGGACGCCCTCGAGGGCTGCGACTTCGTCGTACCGGCCAGCTGCGCCACGATCCAGGCGGCCATCCTGGCAGCGAGCTACGAGGACTCGATCTGCGTGCAACCCGGCACGTATTACGAAAACGTCTCGTTCTCCGGCCGCGAGGTGAGGGTCCTGGGCATGGGCGGGGTGGAGGGGACGATCATCGACGGCGGCGCAGCCGGCGCCGTGGTCGCGTTCAGCCAGGGCGAGGGGCCCACCGCGACGCTGAGCGGATTCACGCTGCGCAACGGCGAGTGGATGACCGGCGGTGGGATCTACGTCCGGGGCGCCGATCCGACCCTGTGGCAGCTCCGCATCGAGGACAACGTCGCCACGCAGCACGGCGGCGGGGTGTACCTGCAGGAAGCGTCGCCGCTGCTGCTCGATGTGGAGATCACGGGCAACGACGCGGGCGGTGCTGGCGGAGCGATGTATCTGTGGGAATCCTCCCCGATCCTCGAGCGTGTGACCGTCGAGGGGAACACCGCCGGGGGGACGGCCGGGATCAGCCTCGACAACTCCCACCCGACGATGACCGACGTGATCATCACGGGCAACACGTCCGATGACGGGAACAGCGCGCTGACGCTCCACGACTCCGCCCCACTGACGAATCGCGTGGACATCCACGGCAACGCAGCGCCGTCGGGCGCGACCGTGTACCTCGGCGGCAACGACGTGCACCTGTCCCACGTGACCATCCGCGACAACACCGCCGACCGGGGGGGCGGCGTGGCGATGTCCTACGTGGACAACGGCCCGGACCCGGTCCTCGAGCACGTGATCATCACGGGGAACCAGGCCAGCACGTTCGGGGGAGGGATCTACTCGGCCGAGGCCTCACCCCTGCTGTCCGACCTGTACATCGAGGGCAACCACTCGGCCTACGACGGAGGCGGCATCTACGCCTGGGCGTGGCACAGCTACGGGACCGCCGAGCTGCGCAACGTCGCCGTCGTGAACAACACCGCGGATCGGAACGGCGGTGGCATCAAGCTGTCCGACGACGCACAGACCGAGGTGTACAACGCCATCGTCCTCGGCAACCGGGCGTCGGAGGACGGTGGGGGTATCTTCCACGGAGGCTCCCTGTTCTCCGCGCACCACGTCGTCGTCGCGGGGAACGAGGCCGCCGGGAAGGGGGGCGCGGTCTGGGCCGACAACGGTGGCTTCCAGTGCACGAACTGCATCGTGGCGAACAACGTCGCCGCGACCGGTGGCGGGCTCGCCACGGACTACGGCCTCGCGGGCGTCGTGACCACCAACGTCTTCGGCAACCACCCCGACGACTACTCGGGCGCAGCTGATCGCACGGGCATCCTCGGCAACGTCTCGGTGGACCCACTCTTCCTCGACACCGACTCGCTCGATCCCGCGGACTGGGATCTCCACCTCGCCACGGATTCACCGATGATCGACGCCGCGGATCCGACACTCCCCGATCCCGACGGCTCCCCTCCCGACCTGGGCGCCTACGGCGGCACCCACGCCGACAGCTGGGACCTCGACTGGGACGGATACCCCGAGTGGTGGATGCCCGGTGAGTACGATCCCGTCGCCTATCCCGACCTCGGATGGGACTGCGACGACCGGGACGGCGAGGTCCATCCAGGGGGTGGGTGTTGAGAGGACTTGCGGGCGCCAGTCAGTCCCCCGCCTCCGCCTCCTTCTCCTGCTGATACTCGTAGGCCTCCTCGGACTCCTCGACCAGCAGGCAGTCCTGGACGGTCTCCTCGTCGACGAGGGTGCACACGCAGATGGGCCCGCGGCCGTGGCAATCGCCGTCGTAGCAGGTCTCGGTGTTGTAGTACTCGACGTAGTCGCCGATCTGATCGGCGGTGGTGTCGGCCCAGTACCAGTAGGTCCAGGTGACCTCGAGGATCTGGTCGACCTCCTCGGCTGAGGTGCCGTCGAGGCCAGGACCGCAGTCCGAGCGGAAGGCGAGGTCGCAGGCGGGCAGGAGCAGGCCGGCGAGGAGGAGGACGGCGACGGGTTTCATGTGGACACCTCGATGCCCAGCTCGGCGAGCTCGGCGGTGGCGGCCGCGGCCCACCCGCGGTTGGCGCGGGGGTTGGCGGGGCTGGGGTGCAGGACGCGGCCGATCGTGAGGTCGAGGCCGTCCAGGGCGGCCCGCGCGCGCGCCTCGGCGAACGCGCCGACGCCGACGACGAGCCGGGGCTGCAGGGCGACGACCACGTCGCGCAGGGCGCGGTCGCACAGCCGGAACAGGGCCTCGCGCTCGGCGACCTTGAGCTTGTCCGGCGTGCGGTTGCGGCCGGACTCCTCCATGAACGTCAGGGGGCAGTAGTTGGCCACGAAGAACCGCTCGAAGAACGCCGCAGGGGTGCCGAAGGTGTCGCGGGCCCAGCCCCAGAAGCGGGTGCCGCTGACCTCGTTTCGGGGGCAGTCGAAGCCCAGCACGGGGCGCTTGGGGTGCTCCGGGTCGGGGCGACCGACGGACGCCTCGATGCCCAGCCAGCCGCGGGCCATGTCCACGTCGCCGAAGGGCACGCCGGTCTGGGCCATGCCGAAGGGCCCTGGGTTCATGCCCAGGAGCACCGCCTGGGGGCGGCCGGTGGCCAGCTCGAGGTAGCGCCGGTGGGGCTCCCAGGCGTACTGCAGCGGATCGTAGACGTGGGTGACGGGCGGCGAGAAGCGCAGCCGTTGCAGATCCCGCGTCAGGTCCTGGTAGATGGAGGTGAGGTCCATGGTCGTCCTGGTTCAGGGCCGGCCGCGGCGGACCCACAGCAGGCCCAGCGTCAGCGCCAGCACGGCGGCCAAGGCGGCCGTCCCCTGTCGGCCCTGGATGCGGCACTTGCAGCCGAATCCGAAGGGCTCGTACTCCTCGGGCCCCGCAGGGATCCACACGTCGTCGTCGGCCGGGTCCACGTCGTCGTCGGCGACGTCGTCGTCGGCCGGGCCGATATCATCGTCGTCGTCGTCACCGCCGCCGCATTCGGAGTCGGCGCCGTCGGCCTGGCCGTCGCAGTCGTTGTCCTTGCCGTCGTCGCAGACCTCGAGCTTGTCGGGGTGGACCGCGGGATCCTCGTCGTTGCAGTCGTCGCCGTCGCTGCCGCCGGCGTAGCCGTCGCCGTCCACGTCGTCGAGGTCCTCGCCGTCGCAGTCCTGGTCCAGCCCGTCGTAGGGTTCCTCGGGCGCGCCGGGGTAGACGGTGTCGTCGTAGTCGTCGCAGTCGAGGGGGGAGGGCAGCTGGGGTCGCCCATGTACCCCTCGAGGTCGAAGTCGAAGCCCTCGTCGATGTTGTCGTCGCAGTCGTTGTCCACGCCGTCGCAGCGTTCCTCGGCGGTGGGGTGGATGTTGGCGTCGTTGTCGTCGCAGTCCCCCTGGAAGGGGTTCCAGCCGTCGCCGTCGTGGTCGAGGCAGTCGCGGGGCGGGTCGTTGTGCGGCGCGGAGTCGCCGTCCGTGCTGCAGTAGTAGCGCGAGGCCCCCGCATCCCAACCGCAGCTGGGGTCGGTGGCGCAGGAGAGGCGGCATGCCCAGACCCCCTCGCACCAGTACAGCACGTCGCCGCTGCAGCAGCCCTCGGCGGTCAGCGTGTTGCAGCCGTACCCCAGGGTCGTGCCCTCGGAGCACTGGGCCCGGGCGCCGTCGGCGAGGATCAAGGCCGCCCATGCGGCCAGGAGCAGGGCGTGGGTTCGCACCGTCGATTCGACCTCTCGCCCCAAGTATCCCCCGTCTGCGGCGCGCGCGAAAGACCACGATGCCCGCCCACGTGGATGTAGAATGCTCCGGACCCTCGGAATCCGGGCCTGCGCCGGGGCCGAGATCAGCATCGAGGTGGATCATGAGACCTTCCCCCGTCCGTCGTCTGAGCGCCCTGTGTGCGGTCCTGCTGACCCTGCCGTGGCTGCTGGCCGCGGCGTCCCCCACCCTGTCCACGCTCCCGGCGCCGTCGGCGGACAGGCTGGAGACCCACCCCCTGCTGGACGACTCGGACAACCCCAACAGCGCCGTGCTGCAGCTGCTGCGGGCGCCGGTGGGCGAGGGACTACCCGAGTCGGTGGAGGACGAGCTGGACCGGTTGATCGTGGTGCTGTCGGGGGAGGCCACGGCCACGCTCGGCGGGGAGGATCACGGCCTCACCGCGGGCAGCGCCGCGCTGATCCCGGCGGGCGCGACCGCCGCGGTGGAGGTCACCGTGGCGCCGTTCGAGGCGATGGTGGCCCGCTTCCGGCCCGGCCCCGGCAGCAAGGACCGCGCGCCCCACGTGGCGCACGCCGCCGATCTCCCCACCTACTCGCTGCAGGACGGCAAGCTGCGTGTGCAGATCCTGATCGACGCCGCGGCCCAGAGCCCCGCCGCCCTGTCGATCCTCACCGCCGAGGTGGGCGCCAGCGCACCTCCCCACGACCACGGCCAGGCCGAGGAGATCGTCTACCTCCTCGAGGGCAAGGCCGCGATGACGTTGCAGGGGCACGAATTCGAAGCGGGGCCGCGCTCCGCGTTCCGCATCCCGGGGCACGCCGATCACACCATGGAGGTGGTGGACGGGCCCATGATTGCAGTACAGATCTACCTGCCCGGCGGCCCTGAGCAGCGGTTCAAGGCCGGCAAGACCATCGAGCCCGACGACGGGGGAGCGTGATCCATGACGTCCAACGACCACGACG
>CAZLEO010000325.1:0-7219 GCA_964558555.1 uncultured Rickettsiales bacterium
TCGCAGTCGCCGGCGCCGATGGTGTAGTGCCCGGTGGCGACGCAGGCATCCTCGTCGGTGGTGTCGTCGCAGTCGTTGTCCATCCCGTCGCAGACCTCGTCGTGGCCGGGGCTGCGGTTCGCGTCGGCGTCGTCACAGTCGCCGTCACAGATGGTGTAGGCGTCGCCGTCGCCGTCCTCGTCCTCCACGGTGGCCTCGGTGCAGTCGTTGTCGATGCCGCCGTCGCAGATCTCCTCGGCCGCGGGGTGGATGGCCGGATCGGCGTCGTCGCAGTCGTCGCCGCCGCAGGTGTGGTCGTCGAAGCCGTCGCCGTCGTTGTCCGGACAGCAGGTGGGGTTGGCGTCGCCGGGGGTGCCCAGGTCGCCGTCGCCGTACGAGGTCTGGGCGTTGCACCAGCTGGTGAAGTCGTCGTTGGCCGTGGTGTCGAAGGCGTCCGGGTCCAGGGACATGGCCGCGCCGGAGTCGTCGGGCCAGTCCGGATCGTCGTAGACCACGCGATCCAGCTCCTGGCCGTCCAGGGTCAGGATGATCTCGTCGTCGCCGTTGCCCACGTCGAACACGCCGCCCCAGGCGAAGTCGGCGGTGACGCCGCCGTTGAGGGCGGGGTCGCCGTTCTTGATCAGCACGGCGTAGTCGCCCGCGGGCACGACCACCGAGCTGTCCACGGCAAAGGTGTTGGTGCCCAGGTCGGTGACGACGAGGCCGTACAGGTCGATGGCGTACGCGGTGTTGTTGTAGACCTCGAACCACTCGCCGTCGTTGTCGCTGGTCATGTCCGGGTTCTTCATGATCTCGGTGAGGATGAGGGCGTTGGCCGGCAGCACCCCCTCGTCGGTCATGCCGTCGCAGTCGTTGTCCACGCCGTCGTGGACCTCGGTGTTGTACGGGAAGGCGGCGGCCTCGGAGTCGTCGCAGTCCTCGCCGTTGCACCAGGCGTCGAACCAGCCGTCGCCGTCCGCGTCGCAGCCCGCGGCGAACCGCAGGGCGTCGGCCATGAGCCAGTCCCCATCGGTGGACGGATCCCACAGGCCCATGCCGGGGAACGTGTCCTCCGACGGTGGGGCCATGTTCAGGCCGACCACGACCCCGGCCGAGGGGGACCAGAAGGCCACCAGGGGCTCGCCGTTGGACCAGTGGGCGACCTGGGTCGCGCCGGCCCGCGTGGCCGTGGGGGCGTGGTGGATGCTCGCCGTGCCCCCGTCGAAGGAGGTCACTCGCTGCACGACGGCGTGGTCGGGCAGGTCCTCGACGAGGGTCAGCTGCGTACCGTAGAGCCCGGGGGCGGGGTCGAAGGGGAGGTAACCGTCGTCGGCGATACGCCCGGTCAGCCCCCCGACGCCGGCGGGGTCGAACACCCCGGCGGCCACGACCAGGTTGCCGCCGGCGTCGACGAAGTCGGCCAGCACGTCGCCCATGGCCCCTGCGTCGTGGAAGGCCTCGCCCGCGTACACGAACACCACGTCGTGGGTCTGTAGCTGCGCCAGGTCCGGCGTGGACTGGCTGGAGTCCTCGATGTGGACCCAGTCGAGCACGCCCACGTCGTCGAGCTTGTCCTCCACGTCGACGATCCCGAAGTTGTCGGCGGCGTACAGGCCCACCTCGAAGGCGTGGGCGGGGGACGAGAGCAGGCCCAGGGACAGGCCCGCGCAGAGCACGGCGAGGAAGAATCGGGAGAACATGGTCCCCTCCAGAGGGTGGGTCAGTCCTTCTTGCGTCGGCGTAGCACGAGGATCAGCGCCAGCAGCGCCACCACGCACAGCAGGCCGGCGAGCGCGCAGCAAGATCCGGACGCGATCCAGATCCACAGCGGGAACGCCTCGACCACGTCCTCGCCGAGCTCGATGGGATCGGGGTACGGCGCCACGTCCAGGGCCAGCAGTCGGTGCAAGATCATGCGGGCACGTTGCGACGGATCGCCGCGTCGGTCAAGTCGCGGGGTTACGGCACAACGCCGCGATCACCAGCATCAGCGACACCAGCAGGTCCTGGACCACGATGGCGGCCACGCGGCTCGGACGCCGTGGCATGCGCTCACTTTCGTGGTTTGGCGAGTGTTGTCAATGCTATCGTCACCCCTGGAGACACACGGAAGGGGAGACCATGACAAGCACCACCCACGCCCACCGCCCGACGATCCTCGTGACCACGCTGATCGCGGCCCTGTTCGCCATCTCGTCGGCCTCGGCCCAGGTGTGCGGCGACGGCCTCGTCGAGGGCACCGAGGAGTGCGACGACGGAGGCGTCGTGGACGGCGACGGTTGCGACGCCAGTTGTTTCGTCGAGGACGGCTACACCTGCACCGAGGCCAGCTTCGAGATCGACTTCTTCGAAGATTTCAGCTCCCAGGGGTTCCTGCCGGGCCCCACCACGTGGACGCTGAGCGAGGACAACCTCACCATCACCCAGTCCGAGAACTCGGGCCCGGGTGTGGCCATGACCAACCTGCCCGCGGTGGGGGTGATCATCGAGTTCGAGCTCGAGGTGCAGACCGGATCGGACGACGACTTCATCGGCTGGACGGTGGCGTACGAGACGGGTGACCACAGCAACCCGACCGCCGAGTACATGATCTTCGACTGGAAGCAGCTGGATCAGGAGTGTGACGGCTTCGCCGCCCAGGGTATGGCCATGAGCCGCGTGTCCGGCGTGCCGGACCTCTCGGGCGGCTGCTCGGACATCGGCAACTTCTGGACCCACACCGGCGCGCTCAGCGAGGAGGCCCGGGCCCTCACGCTGGGCGGCACGGGGTGGGCGGACAACACCACGTACCTCGTCGAGCTGGAGTACGACATCGACCGCATCCAGGTGTGGGTGGACGGGACGCTCGAGTTCGACGTGGCCGGCACCTTCCCGGTGGGCAACTTCGGCTTCTACACGCTGTCGCAGGAGAACGACCGCTTCACGCTGGTGTCCCCTACGGGGTCGGCGAGCGTCTGCGGCGTCGACCCCGACCAGGACCCGGACGGCGACGGCGTGAACTCCGGCGACGATCCGGCGCCGTGGGATCCGGGCATCTGCGGCGACTGGGACGGCGACGGATGGGACGACTGCGCCGACACCGACGGCGACGGCGTGCTCGACGGGGACGACAACTGCCCCAACGATGCCAACCCGGGCCAGGACGACCTGGACAACGACGATCTCGGCGACGCCTGCGACTCCGACGCGGACGGCGACGGCTTCGACGCGGGTGTGGACTGCGACGACGCGGACGACACCATCAACCCCGACGCCACCGAGGTCTGTGACGGCGTGGACAACGACTGTGACGGCAGCGTGGACGGTCCGGACGCCGTGGACGCGCTGGACTGGTTCGCCGACGCGGACGGCGACACCTACGGTGATCCGGCCGCGTGGATGCCGGCGTGCGATCAGCCGCCGGCGTACGTGGCCGACGCTACCGACTGCGACGACAACGACGCCTCCAACTACCCGGGCAACCCCGAGGTCTGCGACGGCCTGGACAACGACTGCTACGGGATCGTGCCCACGTGGGAGAGCGTCGGCGACGGCGACGGCGTGTTCGTGTGCCAGGGCGACTGCGACGACGCGGACGCCACCACCTACGACGGCGCCCCCGAGCTGTGCGACCAGATCGACAACGACTGCGACGGCCTAGTGGACGAGGACGTGGACGAGGACATCGACGCCGACGGCTACAACGCCTGTCAGGGCGACTGCGACAACAACGATCCCAACATCTACCCCGGAGCCCCGGAGGTCTGCGACGGCGTGGACACCGACTGCGACGGCGTGCTGCCCGACGAAGAGGCCGACCTCGACGGCGATGGCTGGGCCGAGTGCGACGGCGACTGCGACGACACCGAGGCCGCCGCCAACCCCGACGCGCTCGAGGTGTGCGACGACGGCATCGACAACGACTGCGACGGCCTGACCGACATCGACGACGACGAGTGCGAGGAGGTGGGCGACGACGACGACACCACCGCCGGCGACGACGACGACGCTGCGGACGACGATGACGACGCGGTGGACGACGATGACGACGCCGAGCCGTCGGACGACGACACCGACATCGACGCCGGTACCGACTGCACCTGCCGTCAGGACGCCCGCGCGACCCCGTTTGCCGCAGCCCTCGCCGCGGCGCTCGGCCTGCTGATCATTCGTCGCCTGCGTTGAGCGGGGCCTGCCCGGCGCGCTACCCTTGAAGGAGAGGGAGGATGTCCATGCGTGCGATGAGGGTGTGTCTTCTTGGTCTGGTGGTTGCGATCGGTGTTCCGGGTCTGGTCTGGGCGGACGCGGCTCCCGTGCCAGGGGGGTGCAACAGCGATGTGCTCGAGGTAGCCGAGGGTTGCACCACGACGTACTACGATCAGATAGGCCGCGAATGCGAGGCCTGCGGGAACATCGGCAACGGCGACGACGACGACAGCGCCGCAGTGGAGTGGGCGGAACACTGCGCCGAGGAGTATGCCTCCACCGTGTACGAGTGGGAGTGTACTGCCGCGGGTTCGGACTATGAGCTGTACTGCAAGCCCGAGGGCTCCGAAAGCGGGTGCGCCCAGGCAGCTGCGGCCGGAACCTCGTCTCCTGGATGGTTCCTGTGTCTCGCCGGCCTGTTGCTGGCCGCGCTGGCGCTGAGGTGGCGGTTCTGAGGAATCGTCCCGCTCAGGGCACGTAGACCGCGTACTCCCAGCTCCCCAGGGAGATCGTGGCGGATTCACCGGAGACGGAGAGCGATCCGGTGCCCACCGCGTTGGTCAGCGTCTGGCCATCGATCCCGAGACCGCTGACCGATATGGACTCGGTGCGGCTGGAGCCGCCCTTGTTCATGGCCACGATGGCCACGTCGCCGTTGCCGGCGTCGCGAGCGTAGACGTAGAAGTCGTCGTCCACCCAGATCTGGGAGCGGTCGCCGCGGCGCAAGGCCTTGCTGTCCTGGCGGAGCTGACCCAGGGCCTGCATGCGGCCGAGCATCTCGTCCTGATTGGCGTTGAGGTAGGGCGCGAAGCTCATGGCGCGGCGGTTGTCGGGGTCGCCGTTGCCGGCCAGGCCGATCTCGTCGCCGTAGTAGATCAGCGGCGCGCCTTTCTGGGTGAGCACGAAGCAAAACGCCATGGACATCTTGTTGATGAGATCCCACTGGTCCACGGTGGCGCCGCCCGACGCCATGAGGTCCTCGGGCTGGTTCCAGTCGTCGTAGGGATCGTAGTTCTCCGCCAGGTAGGTGGAGTAGCGCAGGATGTCGTGGTTGCCGATGAACGGCGACATCACCGCGTCGCCGTACTCGGCCTCGCCCGTGGCGACCATGTTCTCGAGATCGTCGAAGCTGCCCCAGCCGGCGAAGACCTCGCGGGCGGTCCACACCAGGGGGAAGTCGAACTGGCCGTCGAGCTCGTGGTCGGCCACGTAGTCCATGATCAGGCCGTGGCCGTCGGTGAACACGTAGGTCTCGCCCACCAGGTAGAACGGCGCGCCACCGCCGACCTCGTACTCGTCGCGCAGGCGCATGGACAGGCTGCGCATGATCACGTGGTTCATGTGCTTGGCCGCGTCCACGCGGAAGGCGTCCACGTCGTACTCCTGGGCCCACCACAGCACGTCGTCGAGCTGCTGCATGACGATGTCGTGGTGGGTGTAGTCCAGGTCGGGCAGGTAGTCGCGGAACCAGCAGTCGATGGCGTGGCCGTCCCAGTCGCAGTTCTCGGTGCCGCACACGCAGCCGCCGCCGGCGAACCAGTCGGGGTACATGTCCACGTACTCGTGGTCCTCGTGTACGTGGTTGAGCACCAGGTCGAACAGCACGCGGATGCCGCGGGAGTGGGCCTCGTCGATGAGTTCCTTGAGGCGGTCCTCGGCGCTCGCGTCCACGTCGCCGAAGCGGGACTCCGGGGTGCGGGCCAGGGTCGGCCAGTAGCCGTGGAAGCCCGAATACTGGTGGCCGTCGTCGCCGCCGTAGCCGCTGTCGGGGTTCTCGTACACCGGCGAGAGCCACAGCAGGTTGACCCCCAGCTCGGTGAAGTAGTCGTCCATCTGCATCGCGTCGAGGATGCCCTGGAAGTCGCCGCCCCAGTAGTTGGCCAGGTCCTCGACGCCGTACACCGGGTCGTACAGGGGCGGGTCCGCGTCCCAGTCGCCGTTGCGGAAGCGGTCGGTGAACGCGAAGTACATGGTGGTGTCGAGCCAGTCGAACGTCTCTTCTTCCACCCACAGCGGGATGAACAGGGGCTCGTTCTCGGCGCGACGACCCGCCTGGTCGGCCGCCCAGATCCGCACCGAGTGCTTGCCCGGCGGCAGCCCCGACACGTGCAGCTCGATGGAGCCGCCCTCGGTGATCGCGGCCTGGCCCGAGTAGTCGGCGCCGCCCACGGTGATCGCCACCGAGGAGGTGTCCAGGGGGGTCTCGTCCTCGGACAGGGCGACCTGGACGTACACCTCGAGATCGCCGCCGGGGCTCGCGGACGCGGACTCGGTCTGCAGCAGCGGCAGGGTGCAGTCTCCCACACGCAGGTTGCGGTTCTCCGATCCGCCATACCACTTGGTGTAGCGGTTGGGCGGGGGGCTGCCCTCCCACTCGCCGTCGATGACGTACTTGTACGCGTACTCGCCCGGTTCGAGCTCGATGTCGAACTCCCACACGCCGTCGTTGTCGGTGTCGGCCATCATGTCCGCGGCCGGGTCGAAGCCGTTCCATTCCCCGGCCACGGCGACGGATCCGGGCGTGCCGTTGGGCGTATAGGTGACGTGGGACACGCAGTCCCGCACCGACACGATCTCCGGGGTCGTGTCGTCGTCACCCCAGGTGTCGTCGTCGTCGTCATCGTCGTCGTCGCCGTAGTCGCCGGTCTCGTCGTCGTCGTCGTCCGGCGGCGTCCACGGGTCCTCGGGCAGGTCGTCACACGCGCCACCGGGGCAGGGCTCGGAGCAGCCGGCGAGCACCGCACCGAGAGTCATTCCCAGGCCGATGGCGAACGCCAGAGACAGGACGACGGGTCGTGAGTCGATCATGGACGGACCTCTCCTCGATGGTCGATGTCGACGGTGTACCGCATCTGAAGAAAAAACGTAACTCAAAAATGAGTCACTAAGCACAACGTCCTGAAATCTCAGAGAAAACTTTTCCGTTCTGGGCGCTGGGAGGAAAACGCAGATGGCCGCAGATGGGGACGCAGATGAAGAAGAAAAGGGACCTTAGAAAACACACAAAAAATTTGAACAAAAAAATTGATTGTTGTGGAACAGCCAAATTACAGCA
>CAZLEO010000325.1:7229-10259 GCA_964558555.1 uncultured Rickettsiales bacterium
GCAACCAAGCAACTTTTTCGACGAAAAAGTTGCTTAGTTGCGAACGTCCCTTTTCCGGACTCGCGTCCTACTGGCCCCCGAGGATCAGGTAGGCCGATCCCGCGTGGGAGCCGCCCTCGCTGTGCTGGTAGGCGCCGATGAAGAGGTCGTCGAAGCCGTCGCCGTCGGTGTCGCCGGCCGTGTGGACGAAGGCGCCGGCGAGGTCGGAGTCTTCCTCGCCGATGAGGCGGGCGTGGGATGAAGAGAGGGTGATGGAGTAGACGGGGGCGATGAGGAGGTAGGCGATGCCGGCGTCGGTGCCGCCGGCGTCGCTGCCGTGGGCGCCGATGAGGAGGTCGTCGAGGCCGTCGCCGTTGATGTCGCCGGCGCCGGAGACGGAGATGCCGGCGTAGTCGGTGGCGGCCTCACCGGTGAGGCGGGCGGCGGCGCCGGAGAGGTCGATGGTGCCGGTGACGGGGCCGAGGACGACGTAGGCGGCGCCGGAGTCGGCGAGGACGCCGCCCCAGCCGTGGGCGCCGACGACCACGTCGCCGAGGCTGTCGCCGTTGATGTCGCCGGCGTCGCTGACACAGATGCCGGCGTAGTCGTAGGCGGTCTCGCCGACGAGCTTGGCCTCGGCGGTGGAGAGGTCGACGACGCCGGAGACGGGGCCGTGGACGATGTAGGCGGCGCCAGCGTCGGTGCCGCCTGCGTCGTTGCCGTGGGCGCCTATGATCAGGTCGTCGAAGCCGTCGCCGTCCATGTCGCCGGCGGTGGAGAGGGCGTAGCCGGCGTAGTCGCTGGCTGTCTCGCCGATGAGCTTGGCCTCGCCAGCGGCGAGATCGCGGTCGCCGGTGAGGGGACCGAGGGCGAGGTAGGCGGCGCCGGCGGAGGAGCCGCCGGCATCGTTGCCGTGGGCGCCGACGAGGACGTCGTCGAAGCCGTCACCGTTGACGTCGCCGGCGCCGGACACGGCCCAGCCGGCCCAGTCGTCCACGGTCTCACCCGTGAGCTTTGCGTCGGCGTCGGATAGTTCCAGATCGCCGGTGACGGGGCCTGACACGACATAGGCCGCGCCGGCGTAGGAGCCGCCGTCGGCGTGGGCGAAGGCGCCGACGAGCAGGTCGTCGCTGCCGTCACCGTCCAGATCCCCAGCGCCGGCCACGGCGCCGCCGGCCTGGTCGCCGGCGTCCTCTCCGTAGAGGCGGGCGTCGGCGGCGGATAGATCGATGGTGCCGGATAGGGGGCCGTACAGCAGGTAGGCCATGCCCGCCTCGGCGCCACCGAAGTCGTTGAACTCGGCGCCGACGATCACGTCGCCGTAGCCGTCGCCGTCCACGTCGCCGGCGGCGCAGAGCGAGGCGCCGGCGAGGTCGCCGCCCTCCTCACCCACGAGCTCGGCCTCGGCCAGGGACAGATCGATGTCGCCGGTGGGGCCGCAGCCGTCGGCGATGCCGTCGCAGTTGTTGTCCACGCCGTCGTGGCAGTCCTCGATGTGGCCGGGGAAGGCGTTGGGGTCTGCGTCGTCGCAGTCGCCGTCGCAGGTGGAGTACCCGTCGGCGTCGAGGTCGTCGAGGTTCAGATCGGGGTCGAGATCGTCGCAGTCGAGGGTGTCGTCCCAGCCGTCGCCGTCGAGATCCTGGGGGCCGATGCACTCGGGATCGTGCTCGTCGGGGTCGCCCTCGCAGTCGTTGTCGAGGTTGTCCTCGCAGTCCTCGGGAGCGCCGGGGTAGACGGTGGGCTCGGCGTCGTCACAGTCGCCGGCGCAGACCATCCAGCCGTCGGCGTCGTCGTCGGCCTCCTCGGCGTGGGGGTAGCCGTTGCAGTTGTTGTCGAGCCAGTCGCAGATCTCCGGGGCGCCGGGGTAGACGGTGGGTTCGGTGTCGTCGCAGTCGCCGTCGCACACGGGCACGCCGTCGGCGTCCTCGTCCTCCTCCCCCTCGGGCAGCACGCCGTCGCAGTCGCTGTCGAGTCCGTCGCACATCTCCGTGGCCCAGAGGTAGACCGCGGCGTTGGTGTCGTCGCAGTCGCCGGCGCAGATCATCTGGCCGTCGCCGTCGTCGTCCACCTCGTCGGCGGGGACCACCGAGTCGCAGTCGTCGTCGATGCCGTTGCAGTCCTCGGGCTGGTCGGGGTGGATCAGCGGGTTGGCGTCGTCGCAATCGCCGCCGGACAGGGACGTGTGTGGGGCCTCGCCGTCGCAAAGGCAGCGGCTGTCGCCGAACACGCCGTGGCCGTCGCCGTCGAGGTCGGCGTAGTGGTCCTCGCAGCCAAAGGCGTCCTCCTCGTCGAGTTCGCCGTCGCAGTCGTTGTCCACGCCATCGCAGATCTCGCCGGCGTCGGGGTGGATCAGCGGCTCGCTGTCGTCGCAGTCCCCGCCAACCTCGACGGTGCCCGGCGGCGCGAAGCAGCGGACGTACGAGGTCTCGGGGTCGCCGTACCCGTCGCCGTCGAGATCGTCATAGAAGGTGGACAGCCCGGTCACGGTGGCGTCCTCGTCGTCGATCAGGCCGTCGCAGTTGTTGTCCTGGTGGTCGCAGATCTCGGGGTTGCTCGGGTAGTTGTTGGGATCGCCGTCCACGCAGTCGCCGTCGCAGGAGCTGACCCCGTCGCCGTCCACGTCGGAGGGGTTGAGGCCGGCGTCGGTGTCGTCGCAGTCGCCGGTGCACAGGGAGAACCCGTCGCCGTCGGCGTCCTCGGGCCACACGTTCGGATCGGCGTCGTCGCAGTCGTCCTCGCACGAGGAGAACCCGTCGCCGTCGGCGTCGAGGATGTTGAGGTCGGCGTCCGCATCGTCGCAGTCGCCGTCACAGCTCGACGCGCCGTCGCCGTCCGTGTCCGCGGGGGTCAGGGCGGGATCGTCGTCGTCGCAGTCGCCCTCGCAGATCATGAACGAGTCGCCGTCCTCGTCGATCTCGCTGGCCGCCAGGTCGCCGTCGCAGTCGTTGTCGAGCTCGTCGCACTGCTCCTCGGCGCCGGGGAAGACGGTGTCGTCGGAGTCGTCGCAGTCCCCATCACACGAGGACAAGCCGTCGCCGTCGACGTCGTGCT
>CAZLEO010000326.1:0-10227 GCA_964558555.1 uncultured Rickettsiales bacterium
GAGGGCAAATGGGGGAGGTTGAAGGTTGAAGGTTGAAGGTTGAAGGTTGAAGGGGCGGGTCAGTCGCGGCGGGATCGGCGCTGGCGTTCCTTGGCCCGCTGGAGGAACGTCGAGGTCACCTCGCCGCCGCCCTCGCGGGTGGCGCGGGGGGTCAGGGGTTGCTCGTCGGTGTCGCCGGTGGGCAGGGGGGGCTTGCGGAGCCGCCGGGAGGTGACGGCGCCGAAGGCGCGGGCCATGGGGCCGTGGTCGTTTGCGAACTTGCGGCTGCCCTTTTCGGCCTGCTTCACGTCCTGCACGCCCAGTACGAATCCCTCGATGGTGTCGCAGGCCCAGGAGCCCTCCTCGCCGCTCTCCAGCACGCGGATCACCTCGACGAGGGCGTCGGCCACACGCTGGGTCTGGGGGTCCGAGAGATACCTGGGTGTGCCGGTGATGAGCCGGCGGACCTCGTGGCCGAGTTGCACCGCCGCGTCGTAGGCGTCGTCCAGCCTTTCTCTCTGCGACAGGAGACGCTCCTGCAGGCTCGCGCCGGCCTTGCGCAGCAACCGCACCGTCCGATCCGGCGATGCCATCGCACCCTGCAGGGCCAGCTGCGTGGCCAGGTGCGACGCCAGCAGCGCGTGGGCCTCGCCCAGGACGACCAGGGAGCGTTCGTCCAGCGATGGTGCCGGCGCTCGTTGGGGCGTCGCCGCCTCACCCCGGTGCCGTACCCGCGCCGCCTCGACCTTCGCCTGGGTCTGCTCTCGCGCCTGGACCAGGTGCTGCTCGAGGGACTGCTTGCGTTCTGCCGCGTCCCGCAGGAAGCGCATGAGGCTGCGGTGGCGGAGCCACTTCACCAGCCACACCACCCCCACTATCAACGCCACGAGGACCACCAGGTCCTTGACCGAGACCGCGCGCCGCAACGCCTCGAGGGACTCCGTCAGCGCGGAGCCGGCGACCTCTCGCTCCTCCCCGACCACCGAGGTCGTTTCGCCCGCGCTCAGCTTGTCATCCGCCAGATCCAGCAGGCGATCCACGCGCTGGCCCGCGCTGTCCTCGATATCCCCGCGAAACAGGACCACCGCCCGATCCGCACCCCACCACACCACCGCCACGAGCAGCAGCAAGGGCACCGCGCGCCACAACGCCTTGATCATGCCTGCGTATCCTTGCGGGCCAGGGTCCAGAACAGGGCGGGGCGCAGGGTGAACTCGAACAACGTCGAGGTCATGAGGCCGCCGATGACCACGGTGGCCACCGGGAAGAGGATCTCGCGACCGGCCTGCCCGCCGCCGAGCATCAGCGGCAGCAGCCCCACCCCCGTGGTCAGGGCCGTCATCACCACCGGTGCGGCGCGCTCCTGTCCGGCGCGGATCAGCAACTGCGTGCTCAGGGGCGCGTCCCGCATCAGGCGGAGGTAGTGGGCGACGAGCAGGATGCCGTTGCGGCTCGCGATGCCCGCCAGGGAGATGAACCCCACCAGTGCGGGGACGGTGAGGTCCTGTCGGGTGACGAACAGCAACAGCGCGCCGCCGACGAAGGCCGCGGGCACGCAGGTGAGCACCTGAAAAGACAGCTGCAGCGAGCGGAACTGGCTGTACAGCACCGCGATCATGCCGGCCAGCGACAGCAGCGACAGCAGGAGGATCAGGCGGGTCGCGCGGGTCTGCGACTCGAACTGTCCCTCGTACCGTAGCGTGACGCCGGCTGGCTTGCCGGCCTCGACCGGGGCCAGGGCGTCCTGGAGGTCCGCCACCACCTCGCCCAGCGATCGCCCCTCCACGTTGCACGTGACCGCGATGCGGCGGGCCAGGTTGTCGCGGTTGATGTCGTTGGGACCGGCGACCTCGTTCACCGCGGCGATCTCGCCCAGGCGCGCCCAGCCTCCCGACGGCAGCTTCACCGGCAGCTGGCGAAGGGCAGCCACGGAGTTGCGGTGTGGCTCGTCCAGGCGCACCAGCACGTCGAAAGCGCGCTCCCCCTCGAGGACGGAGCCCACCACCTCGCCCGCGAGGGCCACCTCGAGGTCGTGCGCCAGCGCGCCGCGGTTGAGACCGAGCTCGGCCATGCGCTCGCGGCGCGGGTCGATCTGGATCTGGGGCACGAGCACCTGGGGCTCCAGGTAGAGGTCGGTGACGCCCTCGACGTGCGCCGCCGCGGAATGCACCTGCTGCGCGACCTGGCGCAGGGCGACCAGGTCCGACCCCACGACCTTGACGGCGATCTGGGCCTGGACGCCGCTGAGGATGTGGTCGATTCGATGCGCCAGGGGCTGGCCCACGTTGAAGGAGACGCCCTTGAGATCCGTGAGTCGCTCGCGGATGCTCGCCAGGGACTCCTCCCGGCTCAAACCGGCCTCCGGGTCCAGGTTGACCAGGATGTGGGAGATGGTCACGGGCGGTGCGTGCTCGTCGTGCTCGCCGCGACCCGTGTACCGCGCCACGGACTGGATGCCCTCCATGCCGATGAGGCGGCGTTCGATCTCCCTTGCCACACGGGACGACTCGGCCAGCGAGGTCCCCGGCGGCATGAAGGTCATCACGAGCCCGGTCCCCTCGTCGAAACGCGGCAAGAAGGAGCTGCCCAGGGTGTACGTCAGCCCGGCAGCGAGCCCGGACGCAGCCAGTGCGAGCGCCAGCGTCGCGCGACGCCTGCGGATGCTGAGATCGATCAGGCGGCCGGCCCAGTTCCGTAGCACGCGGATCGCTGGCGACTGCCGCTCGCGGAAACTCTCGCGACCGGCCATCCGCTTGAACAGCAGGTAGGACAGGACCGGCGTGACGGTGAGCGATACGAGCATGGAAGCGAGCAGGGCCACGATGTAGGCCACGGCCAGCGGCTTGAACAGCCGCCCCTCGATGCTCGACAGGGCGAACAGCGGCAACAGGACCAGGACCACGATCAGCGTGCCGCTGAAGATGGGCGCGCGGACCTCGGCCGTGGCCGATGCGATCTGCTTCAGGATCGAGCCCTCGCGGCCCTGCTTGAGCCTGCGGATGACGTTCTCGACCCCGACGATGGCGTCATCCCCCAGCTCCCCCACGGCGATGGCCAGCCCCCCCAGCGTCATCGTGTTCAGCGACAGATCGAGCCACGAGAACAGCACACCGGCCACCGCGAACGACAGCGGCAGCGCGGTCAGCGTGACGGCCGAGGCGCGGAAGTTGGCCAGGAACACCAGCAGGACGATGGTCACGAGGATCGCGCCATCTCGCAGCGCGTCGACGACGTTGTCGACCCCCCGGTCCAGGAACGTGGCCTGACGGTACAGCCCCCCGTGCAGCTCCACCCCGGCGGGTAGGGACGACGCGATTCGTTCCAGCTCCTCGTCCACCGCCTCGGTGAGCTCCAGCGTGTTCACCCCCGGCTGCTTGAACACCAGCAGGATGACACCCTCGCGGCCGTTGATGGACGTGTCACCCCGCGGGTACGCTGCGCCCTCGCGCACCGTCGCCACGTCCCGGATCCTCACCGGCCGACTGCGATCGTCGGCCACGACGACGTTGGCGATGTCCTCGAGGGTGCGCACGCGACCCAGGACGCGGATCGTGCGTTCCTGCGTCCCCTCGACCAGGTACCCGCCCGTGGTGTTTTCGCCCTCTCCTGCGAGCGCCTCGGCGACCTCCTCCAGCGTGACCCCGTGGCGGTACAGCAGATCGCTGTTTCCGAGCACCTGGTACTGCTTGCTGCCCGCGCCGATGAGGACCACCTGGGCCACGCCGGGCACCGTGAGCAGCTGCCGCCGGACGACCCACTCCGCCAGGGTGTGGATCTCCATCAGCGAGACGTCCTCTTCGCTGACGTCGGCGGATCGAGTCAGGCCCACGTCCAGGATCTCGCCGGTTAGCGAAGAGATGGGCGCCATCTCCGGCACCGTGCCCTCGGGCAGGTCCGACCGCGCCAGCTGGAGCCTCTCCTGGACCATCTGCCGGTCCACGTACAGGTCGGTGTCGTAGCCGAAGTCCAGGCGCACCAGGGTCAGGCCGTCGCTGGAGGTGGACCGGATGCGCTCCACGCCCGGCGTGCCGCCGAGGGCGGACTCCAGGGGGACGGTGACCAGCGACTCCACCTCGGCCGGCACCATGCCGTGGGCGTCGGCCATCACCGTGACCGTGGGTTGGGTCAGGTCCGGGAAGATGTCCACCGGGCGATCCACGAGCTTCCAGCCGCCGTACACCAGCAGGAACGCCGCCGCCACGAGCACGGGCGTGCGGTTCTGCAGGGACGCGCGGATCAACCCGTCGAGCATGGATGCCTCAGTGCGAGTGGCCGTGGCCGCTGTCGTTGGCCGCGGCCGGGTTGGCGCTCAGGTGGACCTGGTTGGCGCCCACCGCGACGATGCGGTCGCCGTTTTGCAGCCCCGAGTCCAGGGGCACGACCACGTAGTGGCCCTGCTCGCTCTCCACTCGCACCTCGAGCTGTTCGTAGTGCTCGCCGTCGTTGCGGTACACGAAGCTGTGGCCCTCCTCCACCACCACGGCCGAGGACGGCAGCAGGAACCTCGACCCGCGGTCCTCGGTGGCCACGAGCACCTGTACGCGGCTCCCGACGCGGTACCGCCAGTCCACGAACCGGGCGCCGCCCTCCTCGTGGTCGGACAGCAACTCGTTGGGCAGGCCCACGAAGAAGTGGGTCACGCGATCGTCCCCGTCCAGCACCCCCTCGATGGACCGGATGGTCAGCCCCTTCACCGTGAGGTCCTGGGCCGGGAAGTACAGCGAGACCGGCAGCTTCTCCTCCGTCGCCCGCCGGACCACCGGCAGCTCGGCCTCGAAGGCCTCGCCCACCACCAGCAGCTGGTCCAGCGCGACCAGATCGAACAGGGTCGTCCCCGCCTCCACGGTCTCGCCCAGGCTCACCGGCCGCTGGGCAATCTCCAGGTCCGGGCGCCCGTCCAGCGTCGGCGCGTTGATCTGGATCCGGGTCGCCACCACCCCCTCGTTCTCCAGCGCCTCGAGCTGGGTGCGGTTCAGGCCCGCCAGGCCCAGCGCCGCCAGCGCCGCGTCCAGGCCGCTGCGGCTCGCCTGGACCTCCGCCTCGAGCACCTTGACGTCCCCGGCGACGCGGTCGCGCTCGTCGGCCAGGGTCGTGCCCTCCAGGCCCTCGAGGTAGGCCTGCGTGCGCTCCAGCTCGGTGCTCGCCTTGAGCCACTCTGCGCGGGCCTCCACGGCCTCGAGCTGGGTTTGAGTGAGCGCCGAGTCCACCAGATCCAGCAGCGCCAGCCGCTGCCCGGCCCCCACGGTGGCGTGGGGTGGTGCGTCCAGCTTGGCCACGCGGACCTGGCTGGGCGCCGTGACCACGGCCCTGCGGTCGAACTCCTCGCGCACCGTGCCCGGGATCTTCACCTCGTCGTACCAGAGCTCGGGCTCGATGGTCGTGACCTCGATGCCCAGGTTGGCCGCCGCCGTCGCCGACAGATGGACCGTCTTCAGATCCTCGGCCGGGACCGGCTCGTGGCCCCCGTCAGAACCATGGTCGTGGCCCTCGTGCGATCCGTGATCATGACCCTCGTGGGACCCGTGGTCGTGACCTTCGTGCGACTCGTGGTCGTGACCTTCGTGCGACCCGTGGTCGTGGGCCGCCTCTTCCCCGCCGCCGAAACAGGCTCCCAGGCACAGCGCCACGGTGCACGAGGCGATCGCGAGGCCCGCCCGGATGGGCGTCGTCGTTCTCATGGGCCCTCCGTCTCGTCAGCCGCGACGCGCACGGGCCGGCCCACGGCCCGCTGCAGCTCGATCAAGGTCATCTGCTGCTCGAGCAGCAGCTCCTGCCGCTCCAGCTCCTGCCCGGCGAACGCCCTGTGGACGCCCAGCAGCTTCATCACGTCGATGGCCGACGACTGGTAGCGCCCCTCGGCCATCTCCAGGGCCGCCTCGGACGACGGCAGCGCGGTCATCTCCAGGGCGTGCAGCCCGTCGTGCTGCAGCTGGATACGCGCCACCAGGTCCGAGATCTCGGCCACGGTGGCGCGCGCCTCGACGCCCTGCGCGCTCACCGTCCGGTCCCGGCGCGCCAGCGCCGCGCGGTAGGCCGCCGTCCCCGGCGCGAAGATCGGGATCGGGATGCCCACCGCCACGCCGACCGCGGCGCTCTCGAAGTCCGTCCTCAGCGCGGGCCCCAGCGACAGGTCCGGGATCCGCTCCAGATCCGCCAGCGCCGCGGCCTGGTCGGCGATCTGCACGTCCAGGGTCGCGGCGCGCCAGGCGTCGCGATGCTCCGACGCCGCGTCGATCAGGGCGTCGCGCGTCTCCGCGAGCTCGAACCGCGCGTTCGCCGGGATCTCCAGCTTGGCGTCCCCGGGCGCCAGGCCCGCCACCTGCCGCAGGTCGCTCTCCAGCTCCGCGCTCCGCGACCGACTCCGCACCAGCTCCCGCTGGTCCCTCGCCGCGTCCCCCAGCACCAGCGAGATGTCCACCGGGTCCGCCAGGCCCGCGGCCTCCTGCTGCCGCGCCGCCGCCGCATACCTCGACGACCGGTCCGCCAGCCTCGTCCAGATCTCCAGCTCGGCCCGCGCGTGCGCCAGCTGCGCCACCAGCGCCGCCGTGCCGAACCGCGCCTCCTTGATCGCCCCGTGCAGCTCCCCCCTCGCCCGCTCCACCTCCAGCAGCGCCAGCTTCCTCGCCGCGACCGTCCTGCCCCCCACCGGCAGCGTGAACATCAGCGCCGCCTCGGCCTCGTCCACGCCCCCCTCGCCGAAGATCACCTCACCCTCGAGCTCCGGGTTGTCCCACGCCCCCGACGCCAGCAGCCCCGCCCGCGCCTCGTCCAGGTCGGACTGGGCCTGCAGGACCTTCGGGTGACGCCCTGCAGCCAGGACCGCCAGGTCCTCGGCGGTGATCACCCGCGCCGGGTCCGCCTTGGCCACCGCCTCGCTCGACAGCTCCGAAGGCTGCGACTCCAGCGCCACCGCCTCCAGCTCCGGCCACGTCGAGTAGTCCGGGAACGTCAGATCCGCCGCCTGCAGCTTGCGGTGACACCCACCCGCGATCACGGGCAGGAGCAGCAGCAGCAGGCTGATCGATCGCAGGTTCATGCTTCGTTCCCAGGGCCCGATGCCAGCACGCGCACGCGAGAAAGATCGTTCCCGCGCGCGAGACATCGATTGTCCTCCACGGCCGTCGGTGTTGTCGACTCCAGGGAACCCCGAAGGGTGCGCGCAAATTTCACCCTCCTCGTCGGCCTCGGTTCTATCGCATGCGGGGCAGCCGCCAGGCTGGGAGCGGGATCCATGATCCGATCAGCGAGCCTCACGTGCCTCGCAGGCCTCGTCCTGTTGTCCATCCCCACACCGGCTCGAGCCGTACTCGGCGAAGATCGGGCGCAGTGGTTCGCCGAACCGGGATTCGAGTGGTTGGCACGACCCAGGACGACGCCGGACACCCGGCTCGAACGGCTGCCCCCCGAGTTCGTGCGTGAGCATGGCATCCGCTGGCAGCAGCGACGCTTCGGACCCGGAGGACTTTTTCGGAGCGTCTGGGGTCGGGGGATCCACGCAGGTCGGCTCGCCGGCGTCCAGGCGACCGCGCCACCCGTCGCCCACGAGACGTTCTGGCACGAGCACGCCTACCTCCTTCCCGCAGGAGTGGTCGCGGCGGACCTCCAGTTCACCGAGGCATTTCAGGTCCAGGACGTGCAGTACTTCGCGTTCGTCCAGACCGTCGGAGACACGCCGGTTCGCGGCTCCGGGGCGATGCTTGCGGTGAGAGACGGTCGTATCCCCTGGTTCGTCTTGCGGTGTTTTCCCGTCCTGGACCTTCCAGAACGTCCGGGGATCGGCCCGGGCGTGGCCACGGACTCGGCCGTGGCCTTCCTGGAGTCCCGAGTCGGCCCCTTCTCGGGCTCGACGGCCGAGCTCGTGGTCGTCCCGGACGACGACGGCCTGCTGAACCACCTGGCGTTCGAGGTGGCGGCTGTCTCCCCCGCGGAAGGTCCCTGGACCGTGTACGTGGACGCGACCGACGGTTCCGTCCTCGCGGCGAGGAGTGAGCGCCGCACCCTGCAGGCCACCGTGGCCATGTCCCACCACGAGCGCCACCCCGCGAGCCCGTTCATCTCCAGCCCCGCAGCACACATCGGTGTCACGCATGCGGACGGTTTCGACCACGCCGACGAGACCGGCTCGTTCACCGACAGCCACGCGTCGACCACCGCGTCGGTGACCTGTGAGGGTGAGTTCTCGACGGTCATCAATCGCGCCGGGGACGACCTCGCGACGATCTCGGGAGCCCTGGTCGACGGCGACACGTATCTCTGGGGAACGGACGGACAGGAACACGACCAGGCCCAGCTCGACGCATACATCTTCACCGCCCAGGCGCGCAGCTTTGCGCAGGAAATCACCCCCGGGCTCGCGTGGGTGGACGAACCCCTGACCGCCTACGTGAACATCTCCGACACGTGCAACGCCTACTACGACGGCACCATCAACTTCTACCGATCGGGCGGGGGCTGTAACAACAGCGCGATGATCGCGGACGTCGTCTTCCACGAGTACGGGCACGGCCTGCACATCCACAGCCTGCCCGGCGGATGGAACGACTACTGGTGGGACACGGGCGAGGCATTCGCGGACGCCACGTCCTTCCTGATCACCGGCAGCAGCCTCCTCGCCCCGCACTTCTACGAGGACGGATCGGGCATCCGCGACGTGGAGCCGGACCTCGTCTACCCCGAAGACCTCACCGGCGAGTGCCACGCAGACGGCCTGATCCTCGGCGGAGCGCTGTGGGACCTCCGCGCGTTGCTCGTCGAGGAGCTGGGAGAGGATGACGGGCTCGCCCGAATGAACCACCTCTTCGCCCAGATGTTGCAGACCACCTCGGCCATGACCACGGCCTACGAGGCGGCCCTCATGGCCGACGACGACAACGGCGATCTCGCCGACGGCACGCCCCATTTCTGCGTCATCAACGAGGCCTTCGCCGGCCATGGGTTCGCCGAGAACGAATCCGCGTCCTTTGCCGTCTCGTTCGAGCCGATGGCGCACGGCGTACCCGCGGACCAGCCCGTTCGCGTCCGATTCGAGGTGGCGGGAGAGCAAGACTGCGAGCTCGGCGATCGTCTCGGAGGGGTGCGCCTCGCGTACTCCCTGGACGGCCTCAACTGGTCCACCAAGGTGCTGAGCGAGAGCGAGCCCGGCGTCTACGGGGGCAGCCTCCCCGAACAACCCCACGGAACCACCCTGCTGTACACCCTCGAGTACGACGACCTGATCGAGCAGAGCACGGTCACGCGGCCGTCCAACCCGGTCGAGCCGTACTTCCGCCTCTTCGTCGGCGAACTCCCCACGCTGGTCGAGACCACGGACAGCCCGGTCCACGATGGCTGGTGGCATCTCGATCCAGACACGGGTCTCCCCACCGACAACTGGGAGTGGGGATTCCCCCTCGGTGAAGGCGGCGATCCCGACGACGTGGACACGGCGTTCCAGGTCTGGGGCAACGACCTGGGCGGGAACCTCGACGGCCTGTACGAACCCAACAGCACCGCCATCTTGCGCACGCCGTCGTACGATCTCCGCCACGCCACCGTGGCCCGCCTCCGCTTCCTGCGCTGGCTCACCATCGAGGACGCCAAGTTCGACGAGGCCCTCGTCCAGGTCAACGGCCACACGGTCTGGCGCAACACCCACGGTACCGGCGAATCGCTGCACATCGATGACGAGTGGATCCCGGTCGACATCGACCTCACCCCCTGGGCAGCCGGCAACGCCAGTGTCCAGGTCAGCTGGCACCTGAGCGCAGACGCGTTCATCGAACATGGGGGCTGGAACATCGCCCAGGTGCACATCGTCGGTCGAGGCGATCCGCCCCCGGGCAACCCTCCCCTGCCGACCGTCCGGCGGAACCAGGACCCCGGAGCGCTCCCCTACGGCACGCTCCCCCAACCCGCCGAGGTCCCCGGCCAGGCCTCCGCCGGCTGCGCATGCGCGCCGTCGCACGAAGCTGGCGACGGCGGGGAGGGTGTTCTGGTGCTGGCCCCGTTGCTGGCCATCTTCGCGGGTCGCCGGCGGATCGGGTTCTAGCAGCGTTCGACATTCTCCCCTCGGAATCGACTTTCCGGCGGTTCCTCTCCCCACCAAACCCTCGCAAACGATCCACTTTCCGGATCGATGAACCCGGTCTTCTACCCCAACCGCTTGATTCGATCCCCGATCGGGGAAGTTTGCTGTATCCCGTGGGGCCCGCCACCATGCGGTCCACCGATAACCCCACCCGGCGAGTCGCCCCCCCGGCGGGTTGCATT
>CAZLEO010000327.1:0-10142 GCA_964558555.1 uncultured Rickettsiales bacterium
TCTGACCTCACCGATGCATCAAAAAAAGCGAAAAACGAAACGAATGGCACCTAACCGCTCATGACGTCTGACCTCACCGATGCATCAAAAAAAGCGAAAAACGAAACGAATGGCACCTAACTATACAACCTCAGCACCCCCCGCCCGCTGCACCGATGGCACAGGTGGCCCGATCCGGTGCAGGCGACGCACACGTGCTTGCGGTCCTCCACCCCGTCGCCGCCGCACTTCTCGCAGCTGACGTTGCCGCTGCCCTTGCAGGTGCCGCACGGGCCCAGCAGCTTCTTGCCGCTGCCCTTGCACGCGTAACATTCGTACTCACCGCTGCCCTCGCACAGGGAGCACGGCCGCTGCTCCCACTCGCCGCCGGTCCCGCCGCAGTCAGGGCAGTCGTCGCCGCCGGTGCCGTCGCACGTGGGGCACTCGATCTCCGGCGGCAGCCGGGGACGGCGGGTGTCCTCGCCGCCCATGCGCAGGGGTCTGACGGTGCGCTTGCCTGGCGCGGCCGGGCGCTCGCGGGCGTGGGCCTTCATGCATGGGCCGCACACGCGGAAGACCAGCCGATGGTAGATGTCGGGGACGGCGTGGAGCGGCTCGTCCTTGCCGCACAGGTCACAGGGCATGGGGGTTCTCCCTAGCGCGTCTCCTAGTCAGGACACCGGGAGGGGCGGCGGAGTTCCTACCCCTTCTTCTTCTTCTTCCCACCGCGGCGCTTCTTCTTGGGCTCCTCCTCCTCGGGGCTCAGGCCCGAGAACTGGATGTCGTCGAAGGCCAGGGTGGGCACCAGGGTGGAGGAGTAGGGGTAGGGGTCGTTGCCCACCAGGATCAGCTTGCTCCACAGCTCGGCGAGGTTGCCGGTGATGTTCATCTCGGAGATGGGCCGGCCCTTGACGCCGCCCTCGATGAGGTTGCCGCGGATGCCGAAGCTGTAATCCCCGGTCGTGGGGTCGGAGTTTCCGCCCAGGAAGGACGTGATCAGGATTCCCTCACCCACCTGGGCGAGGATCTCGTCCATGGACAGCTCACCGGGCTCGAACACCAGGTTGGACGATCGCCCCGTGGTGGGGGCCATCTCGAGCTTCTTGCCGTAGTAGGTGTCGATGAAGTACGTGGACAGCACGCCGCGCTCGAACACGTTCATGCGCTTCGCGGCGATCCCCTCGCCGTCGAACAGCCGCGACCCGAAGCCGCCGGGGATGAGCGGATCGTCCACCACGGTCATCTTGTCCGAGCCCACCTGCTCGCCGAGCTTGCCCTCGAGGAACGACCGCCGCTGCTGCAGCGATCGGCCCGACAGGGCGCGGATCACCGGCGAGAGCAGGCGCCTCGACGTGGTGTTCTCCACCACCAGGGGACAGCGACGCGTCACCGCCGGCTCGGAGCCCAGCCGCGACTGAGCGCGCGCCAGCGCCCTGGCGCCCACGCCGCCCGCGTCGGGCAACCGGCCGTGGCGCCGATCACCGACCCACCAACCCGCGGCCGGGCGCTTGTCGCCCTCGTCGCGCACGGTCACCTGGGCGCCCATCCAGAAGTCCGACGACGCCGTGGCGCCCTCGAAGCCGTTGGAGTGCAGGCGCACGCCCTCGGAGAAGCTGTCGTACGTGGTCGAGGTGGCCGAGATGACCCCCTCGTCGGCAGTGGCGGCTTCCCACAGGGCCAGGGCCATGGCCTTGCGCTGGTCCACGTCCAGGGCGTCGTAGTCCGGGTCCACCAGGTCCAGGTCCACGTCCGACTGGCCCTCGTACAGGGCCGGGTCGGGCAGGGATCGGTAGGGGTCCGGCGTCAGCAGGGCGGTCATGTCGCGCGCCTGCTCGAGGAACTTGCGCACCGCCTCGGGGCGCAGGTCCGACGTGGACGAGGACGTGTACCGCCCGTCCTGGTACAGGGTGGCGCCGAGGCTGCGCTGGGTGGACTCCTGGATCTTCTCGAGCTTGCCCTCGCGGAAGGAGATCTCCAGGAAGCGGCTGCGATCGACGGTGATGGCCAGCTCCCCCAGCCCCAGGCCGGTGGCGGTGTCCATGGCGTCGCGCGCGATCTTCAACAGGTCGTCCTTGCTCATCTCGTCACCTCCCTACGCGTTGACGCCGCCGACGGTGATACTCGACACCAGGGTCGTGGGCATGCCCTGGCCCACCGGCACCCCCTGGCCGGCCTTGCCGCACGTCCAGCCGCCGCGGGCCAGGCGGGTGTCGTCGCCGACCATGGTGACCTTGCGCAGCACGTCCGGGCCGTTGCCGATGATGTTGACGTCCTTGATCGGGCTGGTGATCTTGCCGCCCTCGATGAGGTAGCCGGTCTTGATGTAGAAGGTGAAGTCCCCGGCCCCGATCTGCACCTGCCCGTTGGTGAACGTCTCGGCGAGGATGCCGTGGTCCACCGCCGCGATGATCTCATCGCGCGTGTGCGGGCCGGGATCCATGTAGGTGTTGCGCATGCGGGGCACCGGCGAGAAGCGGAAGGACTCGCGCCGGCCGTTGCCCGTGGGCTCCACGCCGTAGTGCTTCGCGCTGATGCGGTCGTGCATGTACGACGTCATGATGCCGTCCTGCACCAGCACCGTCTTGCCCACCGCGTTGCCCTCGTCGTCGATGTTGATCGATCCGCGCACGTTGGGGTTGGTGCCGTCGTCGACGATGGTGACGAAGGGTTCGGCCACTTTCTTGCCGATCATGTCCGAGAAGATGGAGATCTCCTTGCGGTTGAAGTCCGCCTCCATGCCGTGGCCGATGGCCTCGTGCAGCAGGATGCCGGAGCTGCCCGCGTCCAGGACGACGGGGAACTCGCCCGCCGGCGGCCGTACCGCGTCGAACAGGATCGTGGTGCGATCCACGGCGCGTTGGGCCAGCCGCTCCATGCGATCCGGGTCGTAGAACTCGAACCCCACCCGCGCCGACAGGTTGGCGCCGTTGGACTGCCGCTCGTCCCCGTCCTGGGCCGTGCAGCTGGCGCCGAGGCGGGTCATGGGCTGGTAGTCGGCGTACATCTGGCCGTCGGAGCGGACCACCAGGACGCGGCTCTCCTCGTCGGCGTACCACACCGACACCTTCTCCATGCGCCCGTCGAGCTCGAAGCAGCGGGTGTTGAGCTGGGTCAGCAGCGGGATCTTGCGGTCCGCGCCCACGTCCGACCACGGCAGCTCGATGGCGTAGTGATCCGCCACCTGGCCCCGCACGAAGGCCTCCGGCACGGTCCCGGCCCCGGCCGCGGCGATGCCCGCGGCCGTGTCCGCGGCCCTGAGCATGGCGTCCTCGGTCAGGTCCTCGGTGAACGCGTAGCCGGTCTGATCGCCCACCACCACGCGGATGCCCACGCCCAGGTCCACCTGGCCGTAGGCGCGATTCACGTCCCCGTCCTCCAGGCCGATCCAGGTGCCCAGCTTGTGCTGGAAGAACAGGTCGGCGAAGTCCCCACCCCGCGCCATGGCCCGGCCCATCAATCGTCCGAGAAGCGCCTGGTCCAGGCCGAACACGTCGAAGAACGGGTTGTCGCCCGGGGCCACGGCCGCGTGAGCCAGCCCCCCCGAGCGGAAGAATCCTGGAACCGAGAGCACGGTCGCGCCGGCGGCGGCCGCGCCCACGAACTGTCGTCGCGTCATGGTGGGGTACCTCATCGAGTCGCTCCTCACGAACTGCGGACTATATCAATAAGAAGGGGCGACGACGGTCGCCAGACCGTCAAGAGAGGGTCACTACTCGTGGATGTAGCTGAACGTGACCGTGGAGTGGACGTACAGCTGCACCGGCCCGCTGCCGGCGTCCACGGTCTGGCGGGTGAAGCGGGTGATCTCCGAGGGCGGGCAGTCGTGGCCGACGCAGATCTCCTCGTGCAGACCGTAGGGGAACGCCTCGACCAGGGCCTGGGGCACGATCATCGACCCCGTATCCGTCCCCACACACTCGATGACGTCCATCAGCGGCAGGCCGTGGGCCTGGTTCACGCCGTTGATCACCACCTCCACGCAGGCGTCGGCGTCCGGCCCCGGCGTCCAGGTGATCTCCACGTCGCCGCCGTCGACCAGCTCCAGGCCGTCGTCGGCGAGATCCGTGTCCATGGACGCCACCCCCAGCGCCTGCAGCGTGGCGCCGCTGAAGTCCGCGCCGGCAAAGGCGGCGGTGATGGCGTCTCCGGGCCCGAACAGGTCCTCGGGCAGGTCCCACGGCCCGTAGTAGTAGCCGGGGCTCCACTCCTCGGGCTCGACCTCCACCGCGGCGGCCAGGCCGTCCACGGTCAGCGTGCCCGCCGACAGCCCCGTCGGATACCCCTCGCACACGTCCGCGGGGGTGCACACCTCGTCCCAGTTGCAGGGCGGATCGCAATGCCCCATGGCGAACGAGAGGTAACGACAGCTGCCCTCCTGGGCGTCCACGGCGTTGAACAGCGGCCACGGTGAGTCGCCGACCCAGGCGCTGACGTACGCGTTCCAGGCCCCGCCCGTGTGCAGCTCGTACACGTCGATCAGCGCTGCGTGGGGGTCCGAGAAGGCGCACGGGTCGTAGGTCACGTCGTCGTCGTCGTCATCGTCGTCGTCGCCGGGGGTGGTGTCGTCGTCGTCGTCATCGTCGTCGTCCGACGTGGCGTCGTCGTCCGACGTGGCGTCGTCGTCGCCGGTATCGTCGTCGTCGTTCGACGGACAGCCGGTGATCACGAGGGCGAGGGCCAGCAGCAGGATCCAGGTTCGAGTCATGGTGCGCTCCCAGTGGGTAGAACCAGCCTATCACCAGGCAGGGGGAACGCTGCACTCGCCGTACAGGTTGGAGCCCCAGCAGATGGGCTCCTCCTGGCCCGCGGGGATGCCGCAGGTGTGGTCGTGGCCGCCGGTGATGGAGGAGAAGGGCTGCGGCGGAGGGCTGCACTGCCCCGAACCGCACGAACCCCAGCACACCGCCGTGCCGTCCGGGCGCAGGGCGCATGCGTGGTGCAGGCCGCTGGTCAGGACCACGAACGACCCCACGGGCGTGTCGGTCACGTCGTAGCTCGACGTCCCCCAGCACACGACCGCGCCGTCGTCGCGCAGGCCGCAGCTGTTGTAGCCGCCCGCGCTCACCTGGAGGTAGGTCCCGGGCGGCACGGTGCACAAGCCACTGCCGTCATACCCCCAGCACAGGATCTCCCCGCCAGGTGTGAGGCCGCAGGTGTGGTAGAAGCCCGCGGCCAGCTGCACGAACTCCACGCCGGGCGGCACGGCCTGTTCGTAGTAGGCGTTGCTGCCCCAGCACAGGGTCTCGCCGTCCGCGGCCACGGCGCAGGTGTGCTCCCACCCGCCCGCCGCCGCCACGAAGCTCCGTGGCGGGACCACGCACTGCCCCAGGGCGTCGTACCCCCAGCACACCAGGGTGCCGTCCGCCATCAGGCCGCAGGTGTGGTACTTGCCCGAGATGATGCCCACGAAGGTCCGGTTCGGCGCGTCGATCTGCCCCTGGTTGTTCATGCCCCAGCAGACGGGATTCCCCGTGGGACCGAGGGCGCAGGTGTGGTTGCGGCCGGCCGAGATCAGCGACTGGCAGTCCTCGTCCAGCTCGCCGTCACAGTCGTTGTCCACTCCGTCGCCGCAGGCGTCCGGCAGGTTGGGGTGGATCGAGGGGTCCAGGTCCTCGCAGTCGCCGTCGCAGTCCGTGTACTCGTCGCCGTCGTTGTCCAGCTCCATGGGATCGATGACGCCGTCGCAGTCGTTGTCGAGGTTGCCGTCGCAGACCTCCTCGGCCCCCGGATACACGCCAGGGTTGTAGTCGTTGCAGTCCTGGTCGGCGGGCCAGCCGTCGCCGTCCTCGTCCACCACGGCTGCGGCCGAGTCGTCGTCGTCGTCCGCCACGGTCGCGGAGTCGTCGTCGTCCGCCACCGGGGCCGAGTCGTCGTCGTCCGGCGGTGTCGCATCGTCGTCGTCGTCAGGGGTCGAACAGCTCAGCAGCGCAGTGCACAGCAGCGTGAGCCAGGCTCGTCCGAGAATGCCCAAGGCTTCCCCCTTCCTCGTCACTGTATCAGGTGTCTCCAGTGGCTCCGGTCCTTCAAGTGCGACGGACAGCCGGTGGTATCCTCGCCTCCTGCGGAGGTGGTCATGCGCTGGTTGCTCCTCGTGCCCCTGCTCGGTCTGGTCTGCCCGTCGCTGCTCGGGTGCCCCTCGTGAGGCGACGATGACGACTCCGCCGGTGCGGCGGGCGACGACGACGACACCACCGCGGCCCAGGTCGAGCCGCTGGACCTGCCGGCGGATCCGGCCGCGGCCGGGGTGCCGGTGGGGCAGACCACGGTGGAGCACGGTGGGCTGACGCTTGAGGTGTGGTACCCGGCCAGCGACGCAGTGTCGGGTGAGGACACCGAGATCCTGGACATGAACCAGTTCATCCCCGCGTCGGTCACGGCGCTGCTGGGGGACGGCGTGCTGCCAGACATCGACGGGTACGCGGTGCGCGACGCGCCGCTGCGGGTACCCGAGACGCCCTATCCGGTGGTGGTGTTCTCCCACGGGTTCGGCGCGTTCCGGCTGCAGTCGCCGGGGCTGACCACGCACCTGGCGTCGCGCGGGTACGTGGTGGTGGCCGCGGACCACGAGGGGCGGATGCTCGGCGACATCCTGCCGTGCCTGTTCTCGCCGCCGCTGGAGGACTGCGACATGGACTCGCTGCTGGGCGACGATCCGGCGCCGCCCCAGGTGGAGTCGACGCTGACGTGGATCGAGAGCGCGGCGGCCGAGGGGACGTTCGCCGGCGCGCTGGACCTGGACCACATGGCCATGGTCGGCTTCTCCGCCGGCGGGGTGAGCACGTCCACGGTGGGCCAGGTCGAGGAGCGCTTCGACGCGCTGCTGTGGCTGGCCGGCGCGGGTGAGACGACGCGGGACGTACCCGGCCTGTTCGTGGGCGGCAGCTGCGACGCCATGTTCACCATGGGGGAGCTCGAGGCCGCATACGAGGCGCTGCCCGGCGGCCAGCTGGTGGAGATCCTCGGCGCGGGTCACCTGGCGTTCACCCACCTGTGTCAGCTGCAGCTGGGTGCGCTGGCCGACGAGGTGCTGGCGCCCCGCGAGGACATCAACCACCTCTTCCTGGAGCAGCTGTACGCCCTGGCCGTGGACGGCTGCCCCGAGTACGTGCCCGAGGACCCTCCCACCGAGGACTGCGACGGCGGCTACCTGCCCCTGGAGACCTCCTACCCGATCATCCGCCACTACACCACGGTGTTCCTCGACCAGCAGCTGTACGGCGCGGGCGCCGGGGTGGCGGGTGGGGAGTTCGACGAGGCGGTGATCCGCTGAGGCGTTAGAATGGGGGAACGAGTCCACAAGACGCTGACCCGCCGGGAGGACCTTCCATGGACCGCCGTACCCTGACACTGTTGATCCTGTGCCTGGGGATGCTCCCCGCCACCGCCGCCGCAGACATCCTCTACAACGACAACTGGCAAAAGGGCGACTCCACCGCCTTCCAGATGGGCAACTGCGGCGGCGAGTGCGACGCGGTGGTCCTCGAACCGGAGAGCTACCCGTACGACGTGAACTACGTCTACGCCCTGGCCACCGGCGCGGCGGGCGGCTCCGGCGTCCTGCTGGCGGACGTGTGGGTCACCACGGTGGACGGATCGGGCAAGCCCGAGCTGGGCAACATCCTCGGCGGCATGGAGGCGGCCTCGGTCACCCTCGACAGCGCGAGCTGGTTCGAGGTGGACCTCACCCTGGACACGCCCGTGACCATCGAGTCCGGGCAGTTCGCCGTGATGTTCTGCTTCTACGAGGACGAGAAGGGGTTCGAGCCGTGCAACTACGTGGGCCTCGGCGCCGATCTGGGCCCCATGGTCTCGGGCGGCGGCTACATCTACGCCGCCGACGGCATCGCCTGCGTCGGGTTCCAGACGTGCGAGGAATACTGGCCGTCCACGCACATGTGGTACTCCAACGAGCAGCTCGGCCTGGACCGCAACTGGATCATCCGCGCTTCCGACATCAGCTGGTCGCCGGAGATCCCTGGCGACGACGACGACGACGACAACAGCGGCGACGACGACGACAACGACGACGACGTCTCGGCCGAGGAGGTCATCGTCGTGTCCATCGAACCGGCCAGCATCGTGGTGGGCGACACCTCGGTGTTCACGGTCACCGGGCAGGGCTTCGGCAGCGACACGGACGCGGTGGATCTGTTCTTCGGCAGCACACGCATCAGCGGCATCGACGTGGACGCGGGCATCCAGATCGAGGGGGTCTTCCCCGAGGACCTGCCCGTGGGCATCCACGACGTCTGCGTGGAGACCGACGCGGGCGGTGAGGACTGCAAGATCGCCGCGCTGGAGGTCAGGGAGGTCGATCCGGCCGGCGCCGACGGCTGCGACTGCACCGTCACCCCGGCTCGAGCCGGCGCCGCCGGCGCCGCGCTGCTGTGGCTGGGCGGGCTCCTGGGCTACCGCCGCCTGCGGTAGATCACGACCGCAACGGCGGCCAGCAGCAACGCCCCAGGCGCCGCCCCCGGCCGTCCAACCGCCCCCTGACAGGCACACCCGTCGTCGTCCGCCGGCTCCGGCGCGCTGTCGTCGTCGTCGTCGCCCGCGGCCGAGTCGTCGTCGTCGCCGGGCATGACGAAGTCCTCACCGCACGGCTGATCCGATCCCTCCGGGCTGACGCACCACCCCATCCACTCCCCCAGGAAGTTGATGTCGTCGCAGGTCCACCCGAACGGGCACTCCTCGTCGGTCTCGCAGAAGTCGGTGCAATACCCCGTGTAGGTGAGGGGGAAGACGTAGCACAGGAAGTCGCGGCAGTTGTTCCAGTGGACGTCGCAGCACGCGCCGAGGTCGTCGTAGACCTCCTCGCACACGTTCGCGCCCACCTCGGGGATCTCGCGGCAGGCGTACTCCTGGTCCGGGTGGTCCGGGCAATCCTCGTCGGTCTGGCATTCGTCCTCGGGGCCGCCATCGCGGGGGTACAGCTCGCAGATGCCCCACTTGTCGTCCCACGACAGGTACCCGCCCGCGGACGACGTGTACGCGTAGAACATGGACGCCTCGAGCATCTCCATGTTGTGGTCGAGGCCGAACACGTGGCCCAGCTCGTGGACCATCACCGCCGCCGCGTCGAGCACCCCCAGGTAGGGGTTGGTGTCCGCGTCGGCCCAGGTGAGCGTGTCGCCGTTGAAGGTGATGTTCACGTCGCGGATGCGGCCCTCTTCGGGGTCGATGTCGATGGCGGTGCTCGCCGCCGCGTCCCCCATGCCCGACTCCTCCTCGATCCAGCCGATGTGGACGATGCCGTCCATGTGCACCATCTCGTCCACCCAACCGAGGTACTCGTACTCCAGGCCGGTGCATTCCACGTCCGCCCACCGGTCCAGGGCCCTCAGCAGCAGTTCCTCGGTGAGGTCCTCACCCAGGTCGTCGCTGCCCGGCCGCACCAGGGCGACCGGGATCGGCAGCTGGTCCTCGGCCCACCAGATGGCGTTGCACTCGTACGCGGAGGCCGGCGCGGCCATGGCCAGCGCACCCAGGATCAGGAGGAGGTTTCGCATGAGCTGATTATAGTAGGCTGCCGCTGGTGGGAGGTCCTCATGGCTCGATGGTTGTGGCTCCTGGTGATTGGCGTGTGGGTCGGCGTGGGCTGCTCGAGCGCCTGGGAAGGCGACGACGACGACACCGGCGACGACGACGCCACTGCGGACGACGACGACGTCAGCGACGACGACGACGTGGCGGACGACGACGCGGCGGATGACGACGTCAGCGACGACGACGCGGCAGACGACGACGCAGCGGACGACGACGACACCGGCGAGTGCACCTACTCGGATCCGCCCGATCCCGTGGGCGACGCTCCCCTGCCCGACGAGGCCAACCCCGGCCCCTCGGAGTTCACCACCACCGACGGCTACTCCGACGAGTACCTGTACGACTCCACCAGCTACACCAAGGTGGGCGTGCGCCGCGACTGGGGCGGCACGATCATCTTCTTCGGCCTGTCCGACGGCACGCCGGGCATGAATGACACCAACACCATCGACGCCAACGACACCGGCCGCGAGGTGCAGGTGGCCTTCTACGATCCGGATCGCCAGATGCAGAACTGCGCCTGGAACGCCTCGTGCCAGTCCACCCCGTCGAGCTGCCCCAACTCCATCACCTACCTGGGCTGGAACCCGGTCCAGGGGGGCAACCGCTGCAACAAC
>CAZLEO010000328.1:0-10118 GCA_964558555.1 uncultured Rickettsiales bacterium
GTCGTCGCCGGGGGGGGTGTCGTCGTCGTCGCCGGGGGTGGTGTCGTCGTCGTCTCCGGTGACGTCGTCGTCGTCGCCGTCGCACGACGACGCGCCGAGACAGTCCGGATCGTCGCAGTCGAACAACCCGTCCTGGTCGTTGTCCGCGTCATCCGAGCACTCCCCGGGCTCGTCCCCCTCCATGCCGGTGCACCCGGCCAGGAGGATCGCGGCGAAGATCGTCATCCACATCGTTGCCAGCTTCATGGCGCACCCCGTCCTTGATGGGTCCACATTACACACGATCGACGGGGAAGGGGTCGAGGGAGCGGGGGGTCAGTTCTCGTCGGTTCGGCCCGCGGTGAGCCAGTCGTCGCCGAACACCGGCGCCGTGCTCTCGGGCAGGTCGAACTCGGGCAGACCCATCTCGCGCCGCGCCGCGTTGACCATCGGGCAGTGCGTGATGCACTTGGACGAGGCCACCCGCTCGGTGAACGGCTCGGGGCTGATGAACAGGTCGCGCAGCTCGAGCATGGCCGGGCCGTTCCAGATCTCCTCCAGGGACTGCTCGAGCAGGTTGCCCATGGAGAACTCCTCGCCCAGGCCGTCGCTGCAGCACGCCTTGAGGTCGCCGGTCCACGCCACGTTGAGGGACTTGTAGAACCAGTAACAGGTGAGCTGCGCGTCGTGGGCGATGTTGGCCTGCCAGGCGGACGGGCGGGCGTTGGACACCAGGATGCGGTCCACCCCCATGTCCGCGGCCATACGCTGCGCGTCGGGGACCTGGTGGGCGTTGTGATCGAACTCCAGGAACTGCCACTCCACGAACGGCGTGCGCTGGCCCAGACGCTCGCGGGCCTCGATCACGGCGCGCATGTTGTCCAGCACGAGGTTCATGTCCCCGCCCACGCGGTACTGCTCGTAGACGTCCTGAGTGGTGCCGTCCAGCGACACGATGACGTAGTCGAGGCCCGACCGGACCAGCCGCTCGGCGTCCGCCGGGTCGGAGTTCTGGAAGTTGGTGGACACCACCGTGCCCACGCCCTGGGCGTGGGTGTACTCGACCATGGCGGTGAAGTCGCGGTTGATGAACGGCTCGCCCGATCCGTCGAGCCGCACGAACACGATGTGGTCCTTGAGCCGCGCCATCAGCCGCGAGAACGCGTCGAACTTCAGCGTGCCCGTGGGCAGCTGGTTGTCCCGCGCGCCGGTGATGCACAGGGGGCAGCGCAGGGTGCAGGCGTTGCAGGGTTCCAGGTGCAGCACGTAGGGCAGGCCGCGCGCCACTCGGGCGCGGGTTCGCATGTCCACCTCGGCCAGGGCGATGTTGCGCAGCTTGCGGGGCGTGAGATACCGATGCAGGTTGGGCCTCAGCGGTGCGATGTACCGCCGCGCCGTCTCCCCGTGGCTCATGGCCAGCTTCTTGCGCCGCATCAGCCTCATCGGACTGCCTCCAGAACAGGGGCACAACATAGCGGACCGGATCTCGACAGTCGACGCCTCGGCGCGATCCATTTGCTCCCCGCCTGCCCCTGTGCGAAGGTTCCGCCGCAGGCGAGGAGGCGACGTCCGTGGGACCGAGGTGGTGGCCGCTGCTGATCATCGTGGGGCTGGCCGCGGGCTGCGGCAAGCCCGCCGCACCGGTCGTCGACGAGCCGCCTGCCGCGGCCCAGCGCATCATCTCCACCGCGCCGGGGTTCACCGAGATCCTGTTCGCCGTGGGCGCGGGGGAGCAGGTGGTCGCGGTCACGAACTTCTGCACCTACCCGCCCGAGGGCGTCCAGGGGCTGCCCACCATCGGCGCCTACCTCAACCCCGACGTGGAGCGCATGCTCTCCCTGCGGCCCGATCTCGTGGTGGTGCTGCCGGCCATGGAGGGGCTGCGCCAGCGCATGGAAGCGGCGGGTATCCCCACGCTGACGGCGGCCAACGAGTCCCACGAGGAGCTGCTGGCGTCGGTGATCGCCATCGGCGAGGCGGCCGGGCGCGAGGCCGAGGCCGCCCAGCTGCACGCCGAGATGGTGGCCGAGCTGGACGGGATTCGCGCCGCGGTCGAAGGAAAGGAGCCGGTGCCGACACTGGTGGTGATCGGGCGGGGCAGCGGCGACCTGGCCGGCATCTTCGCGGTGGGCGCGGGGACCTTCCTCGACGAGCTGCTGCGGGCCGCGGGGGGCCGCAACGTGATGGAGGAGGCGCGCGGTTTGTACCCGCAGGTCCCGCTCGAAGAGGTGATCCACCTGGCGCCCGCGGTGATCGTGGAGGTGGCGGTGCCGCCGTCGAACCTCCAGGCCCACGAGGTGGTCGAGGCGTGGAGCCACCTCACCGCCATCCCGGCGGTGCGCGGCGGCCGGGTCCACGTCCTCACCGAGGACTACATGCTGATCCCCGGGCCGCGGTCCATCCAGACCGCGCGGCTGCTCCAGCCACTGCTGCACCCGGACACCGCCACGGAGGCGCCGTGAGCGACCGCACCACGGCGCCGCGGGATCGCACCGCCTGGCTGTGGTTCGCCGTGGTCGCCGTGGTGTTCGTCCCGGCCGTGGGTGGCGAGTTCCTCAACTGGGACGACCGCGACTGGATCTACGGCAACCCCCTGGTGGTCGTGCCGGGGGGCGAGGCCTGGAAGGCGGTGTGGACCGAGGCGTACCTCGGTGCCTGGTATCCCCTCTACCTGTCCGCGCTGCGCATCCTGTGGTCCACGGCCGCGGTGTTGAGCGGGTGGGCCGACGGCGATCCCCAGCTCACCGCGGCGTGGACGTGGCTCGGCGGCGCACCCGCGCTGTTCCACATCGCCTCGATCCTGGGCTTCGCCGGCGCCGCGGCGCTGTGGTACGGCTGCCTGCGGCGGCTGGGGCTGGGCATGGCCGGCTGCGCCCTGGCCGTGGCGTGGTTCGCCCTGCACCCGCTGCGGGTGGAGTCGGTGGTCTGGGCCACGGCGCTGCGCGACGTGCTGAGCCTGCTGCTGGTGTTGCTCTCGTGGCGACTGCACCTGGACGATCGCCCCGGGCTGCGGCGATGGGGCGCGCCGGCCGCGTTCGGTGCCGCGATCCTGTGCAAGTCCATGGTCTTCGCCCTGGCGCCGGCCACGCTCCTGCTCGACCTGCTCTGGCTGCGCCGGGACCGGCGCACCAGCCTCGTCCACGCCATCCCCTACCTCGTGCTCGGCGTGGCCGGCGCCGGGGCGGCGTACCTGGCCTACGGTTCGGTGCTGGAGAGCAACGTGCGTCTGGGGGGTAGCCTGCTCGAGTCGCTGCCCGTGATCGGCGCGATCCAGCTGCGCTACCTGGGATTGCAGGTGTGCCCGTGCGACCTGGCCGCCCTCCCGTCCGCCCCGGCGGGCGGGCTCCTGGGGTGGCTGGCGTTGATCGGGGGCGTGGCCGCCGTGGGCGCCGCCGCGTGGTGGGCTCGCCGTGGCCGCCGCGGCCCCCTCGCCGTCGCCGGGCTCTACCTGCTGCCCATGGGCCCCATCTGCGGATTGCTGCCCCTGGCCTGGCCCGTGGCCGACCGCTACACGCTGCTGCCGTCCCTGGCCGTGAGTCTCGCCCTCGGGTGGGCCGCGGACCTGCCGCGGCTGCGACGCTTCGCCCTGCCCGCCGCCGGGCTCGTGGCCGTGGGCTGGTCCCTGCTGACCCTGCTGCACATCCCCCACTGGAGCAACAGCGTGGCGCTGTGGGAGCGATCCCTGGAGCTCCACCCGCGAGAGTGGGCCGCCCACATGAACTACGCCGGCGCCATGGGTGGCGAGGAGCGGATGGACGAGGCCGCGCTGCACCTGCGCATCGCCCGCGAGCTGGTGGGGGATCGCGAACCCGACGCGGCCAAGGTGGCGGACATGCTCATGTTCGCCGAGCTGATCCGCGACGACATCCCGCTCCAGCGCATCGAGGGATACCGGGGCCGCTACGCCGACGCGGACACCGACCCCGAGGCCATGGGCTCCCTGGCCATGGATCTCGCCGCCACTGGACTGCGCACGCCCTGCCTGGTCATCGTCCGCCGGGCCGAACAGCTCGGCGCTGGCGACCACGTGCGGCACCTCGCCCTGGCGGCCCTGGCCACCCGCGGCGACGACTGGGCGCTGGTCCTCTACCACGCCACCCGCGGGCTGGAGAGCTCGCCCGACGACGTCCACCTGCTGACGCTGCAGACCCGCGCCTGGATCGACCTCGCCGGCCCGGAGGCCGCGCGACCGTCGGCCGAGGCCCTGGCCGCGCAGATACCCGGCACCGATCCCGACCTGATCCTCGACCGGATGACCCCGGTCCCCGGCCCGGGAGGCCGCTGAGATGGTCCGACACGTCCCGGTCCTCGCTGCGATCACGATGGGCTACGGCGGGCTGCAGCTGTTCCTGGCGCTGCTCATCACCTGCGCATCCCCGGTGGGTTTTTTGGAGGAGGGGGACATCGGGGTGCTGTTCTTCGGCTGGTTCCTCGCCTTCTGCTACGCGGTGGTGGGCGCCGCCCACCTGGTCGCGGGCTACTTCTGTCGCCAGTACCGTGGACGCATCCCCGTGTTGATCGTGCTCTGCGCCGGGATACTCAGCTGCCCGTTCTGCGGCGTGCTGTCCTTTGCCTTGCCCATCTACGGCATGGTCGTGTTGCTCCAGGACGACGTGGCGCGGGCCTTCGAGGCCGGCGGCGAGGAGTGGGTGGAGTAGGAGCCGTTCTCAGTCGTCCAGGGCTCCGGCGGCGATCCAGGCGCAGATGCAGGCGACATCGTCGTCCCCCAACGGCTGGAAGCCCACCGGAGGCATGGGGCTGGCGGACTGTCCGTCCACCCGCCCGAAGAGGTCGCTGCCGACACAATCCCCCGGGATCACCGAGGCACCGTTGACACCTCCGGCCATCACCCCAGCGTAGCTCTGCAGCTCCAACCCCCCCAGCGCCGCGTTGGCCCAGTGACACTGGAGACAGGACGCGTCGAAGATGGGCTGGACCGTCAGGGAGTAGGAGGGATCGTCGCACGCCTCGATCAGCATGGACGGGTCCACCTCGGTGCCGGGCAGGGGCCGCACGGTCCCCTCTCCGCAGGCGACGAGCCCGGTCAGCAGGGCGAACAACAGGATCGGTAGCGAGGGTCGCATCCTGGCCGTGAAGTGTAGCACCCCGCGCGGCGAAGGCCTCCTCGATGGCATGGATGGGCAGGGGATCCATGGGGGATTACTACCCTATTTCTCGAACAGCCACGACCTCGTCCCTCCCTGGCCGGCCAGGGCGATCACGGCGCGCTGGTCGGGTGCCGCGCCCTCCACGCGCAGGTGGGTGCTCCCCGTCATCAGGAGGCTGTCCGCGGCAGGATCGATCCGGCCGTCGTCATGGCGTCGCATCACCGTCAGGTCGTCCGAGGACCCGTCCAGCGCCAGCACGCGGACCTCCGCCAGAGCGCCGCCAGGGGTCGGGTGCAGGGTGAACTCCTCGTCCGAGGCCACGCTCAGGAACGTGGGACCGTACGTGGAATGCACGATCGCATCCCCCGGGCTCAGGCCCTCGGCCACCACCGGGATCCACATGTCGCCCTGGGGGGTGCGGGACGGGTGGATCTTCACGGTGAGCACGGGAGGGGGCTCGTCCGGGTGCGCGCCGGCCAGCAACACGGTGAGGGCGCTGACGCCGTACCCCTCCTGGTCGAGCACGCGCTTGAACAACAGCTCGCCGTCCATGTAGGCGCTGACGGTCACCACGGACCAGCCCTGCTCCCACCACCACCCCAGCCCGTCCTTGGTGCGCGCGGCGTACAGGGTCCAGTAGGTGGGCTGGCTGGACCGCAACGTCAGCTCCAGCGGCCCGCGCCGCAGGTCCCCCTTCCACTGGCGCAGGTCGCCCACGGGGCCGTCGAGGGTTGCGCTGGCGAACACGGTCTCGGGGGTGCCCGTGTACTCGAACCGCACCGGCCCGGAGTACGACGAGACCCCGGTCCGCGGCGGCCAGCTCGACATGACCTGGACCTCCTGGATGTCGTAGCCGGTCATCCCCTCGACGAGGTAGCGCATCGTGTCCGCGTCCGGAGTGGGCAGCGGCATGCCCGGCACCACCACCTGGTGACGCCCGCGCACGTCCGGACTGGGGAACTCCAGCAGGTAGAACCCCTCGCGGTCCGTGCGCATGCTCAGCACGTCGCTGTCTCCGGGGGCCACGAGGTTGCCCACCACGTCCTGGCGGCCGGGCTCGATGGTCATGTCCACCCCCCTGAGGGTGTCCAGCCCGTGGCCCTGGCCCAGCGCCAGCAACACCAGCACCCCGCTGATGGCCACCGACAGCATCGGCAGCGCCCACCTCCGGCGCGCCTCGCGGGCCTGTACGTCCGTCACACCCTGCACCACCGGCAAGGCCATGGTCAGCGTGGTCAGGGCGCCGGCGATGCACCCCGCCACGACCGTGTGGAAGCTCACCAGCAGGTTGGAGTCCCAGCCGCTCTGACTGAAGGGTTGCAGCAGGGGGCCGAAGGGATCCGGATCCGGAGAGGCCGCCACCAGACCGCCCGTGCTCACGGACACCGCCGCGGCCCCGGCCATGGCCAGCAGGGTCGCCAGCGGCGGCCCGAACAGCACGCGCAGGACCCGCGGGAGCCCCCTGGACAGGCGCTCCACACCGACACCGCAAAACGGCGCCAGCACGGTCACCGCGATCACCGCCGTGACCAGGTCGCCGCGGCCGCCGGCGTACACGTACGAGTCGGTGAACGGGATCGGGAACGACGGCGCGTTCCACCAGCGGGTGTAGGCGAATGCCACGCCGATGGGCACGTAGGTGGTGAACAGCACCGCGATCCAGGTCTTCAGGTGCGCGTCCTGGGCCCGGCCGAACTCCGACCGGAACGGGTTGAGCGGGCCCGGGTAGACGGCGAGGAACGGCAGCGCCAGCACGAATCCCAGCAGGGGGTAGGCCAGCAGACCCACGAGCCAGCGCCAGCCCAGGTACGGCGCCCAGAGGATCTGCAGCGAGCGGCACATCAGCTGGTGCAGGCCGAACCCCATCAGGCTGCCCAGCAGCCCCCCCAGGGGCCCCAGGACGAGGGGCAGGAATCGGCGGATCACGTGGATCATCGCCGCCCCATTGTGGCGCACCTGTCAGGCCTTGTCGTCGCGCGCATGTATGACTAGCACCGACACGTGAGGCAGAATTCCCGTACCCGATGAGCGAACCCACCCCACCGCCGATCCCGCCCGACTACTACTGGCGGCACTTCCACACCATCGTGGACACCGCGGTGGCGTTCCACAGCCACCTGTTCCTCGACGAGGAGCTGGCCGCGGTCCGCTCCCTGCTGGACCTGCCCGGCCCGGCGCGGCAGCTGTACGTGCGCCTGCTCAACCGCCGCGGCGAGCTGTTCCGCGCCTCGAAGCTGAGCTACCCCGAGATCGGCGATCTCGACGAGCCCCTGGCCCGGCTCGAGCGCGCCGGGTTCGTCCAGATCGATCCCCCCGAGGTGTTCGAGGACGGCTCGGCCCTGGCGGCGTTGACCGTGCCCGAGCTGCGGCGCATCGCCGCGAGCCTGGACCTGGACACCCGCGGCCGCCGGGCGGAGGTCCTCGAGCGCCTGGGCGGGGCGGACGCGGACGCCGTGGCCGCGCACCTGGCCGAGGCGGACCACTTCATACGTCAGCTCGGGTTCAACACCTTCTTGCTGGCCCAGGTCGTGTTCTTCGGCAACCGGCACCAGGACCACACCGCGTTCGTCCTGACGGACCTGGAGCTGAGCGCGTACGAGGACTACCCGGTCAGCCGGGACGCCCCGCGGTTCCCCGACCGGGGCGCCCTGGCCGAGTACCTCACCGCCGCCAACCGATGGGACGAGGCGTGGCTCGCGTGGGAGGCCGGCGACCACGACCGCCTCGAGGAGCTCGGCGCCGAGGCCCTCGCCGATCGCTCGCGCCGCCCGGCGCTGGAGCCCCACCGTAGACGCGTGGATCCGGCCCGCTACGACGAGCGGCTGGCCTTCCTGGTCGCGCGCGAACGCGAGCGCCGCGACGATCTCGACGGCGCCATCGACATCTACGGTCGCCTCCTGGACGCCCCCCGCAGCATGACCCGCGCGTCCGAGGTCGCCGATCGCGTGGGTCTGGCCCTGCGCCGTGCCGGTCGCGCCGAGGACCTTCCCGCCCTCACCGCACCCTTACTCGACTCACCGCGCACCAGCGACATCGCCCGATTCCGGCTCGAAAAGCGCCTGTACCTCGCCGGGCAGGGCGACGATCCCCGTCGTGATCTCCGTTCCCCGCCGGTGGTCGAGATGACCTTCGAGGCCGCAGGCCACGCCGGCCCCAAGGCGCTGTATCGGGTCGGCGACGAGGCCCTGAGCGTGGAGGAGGCCGCCCTGCACGAGCTCGGCGGCGATGGCCTGTGGTGCGAGAACACCCTGGTCAACACCCTCTTCGGCCTGCTGATGTGGGACGCCGTCTTCGCCCCCCTGCCCGGCATGTTCCAGCACCCCTTCCAGGACGCCCCCCTGGACATGCGCGACGAGACCTTCTACGAGCAGCGCCGCGACCTCATCGACGCCCGCCTCGGCGACCTGCACACCGCCGACCTCGCCCGCGAGGTCCGCCACGCCCACGACGCCCACCACCCCCGCCGTTGCCGCGGCGTCGCCTGGGACACCCTCGATCCCGACACCCTCGCCCGCGCCGCCGTCGCCCTCGGCGGCCACCTCCCCCCCATCCTCCGCCGCATCGCCCGCCACCCCCGCCGCCACCGCAAGGGCCTGCCCGACCTCTTCGTCTTCACCGACACCGCCCCCATGCTCGTCGAGGTCAAGGGCCCCGGCGATCAGGCCTCCATCGAGCAGGCGCTCTGGCACGACTTCCTGCTGCGGGAAGGGGTGGATGTGCGGCTGGCGAAGGTGAAGCGGGGCTGAGGCGCCTACATCCGCTCCATGTAGAACTCGCCCTCCGACGGGATGCCGTAGATCTCGTCGATCTTCAGCCGCACCTCATCCGTGTTCACGTCCCAGGTGGACTCATCCGCGTCGAACCGCGGGCACGAGAACGTGCCCAGGGTGGCCTCCTGGCAGCTGTCGAGGTCGAGGTCGAGGTAGTCCAGGTGGCCCTCGCTGCCCTCGCCGGGGTTGTTGTGGAAGGTCACGTCGAAGGTCACGACCCACTCGCTCCCGACCGAGTCGGACCACTCGAAGGACCCGTCCCCCTCGTACACCCGATCGCTGGCCTCGACGAGGGTGTACTCCATGTCCACGTCGCTCATGCCGGCGAGGTCCCACTGCGACCCCATGTTCCAGCATTCGCCGACCCAGATCCCCTCCATGCTCGCGCCGCAGCCGCTCGCCGCGATCCCGAGCAGACCGACCATCACCAGAGCTCTCATCGTTTCCTCCCACCTCGAGTCGAACCCGGACATTGTGAGCCCTCGGGCCGGATCAGTCGATGGTGATCGAGCAGGACTGGATGCGCAGCGTTCATGATCGGGATTCCCTTCGCGGTCCCGCCAAGATACTCGAATCGCCCGGCCGTCGTGCCCCGATGTCCCTGGTCGACCGAGCCTACCGTCTACACTAGAACGACCCGGATCCACGATCGAAGGAGGAAGCATGGGACGTCATCTCGGATTCGGAATCCTCGCCGTGTTCGCAGCGGCGCTGTGGCTCGGGTGCATCGGCAGCGTGTCGTTGGACGACGACGACGTCAGCGGAGACGACGACGTCAGCGACGACGACGACACCGGCGGCGGAGACGACGACGACGACACGGCCTCGGCCGACCTCGACGGCGACGGGTTCTCGGTGGACGACGGGGACTGCGACGACGGGGATCCCGACATCCACCCCGACGCCGAGGAGGTGCCCTACGACGGCGTGGACCAGGACTGCGACGGCGCCGACCTGACCGACGTGGACGGGGATGGCTTCGACGCCACGGACGCGGGTGGAGACGACTGCGACGACGAGGCCCAGAACGTGTACCCGGGCGGGGGGGGTGCAGGGGTCCCCGGGCCCCGAGGAGAGCCCCAACCCCGTCGACCACGACTGCGACGGCCAGATCCACGAGGGGACCGAGTACGGCGACGACGACGGCGACGGCTACGCCGAGGTGGACGGGGACTGCGACGACGCCGACCCGGACATCTCCCCCGGCGGCGAGGAGATCCCCTACGACGGCATCGACCAGGACTGCGACGGCGCCGACCTG
>CAZLEO010000329.1:0-10095 GCA_964558555.1 uncultured Rickettsiales bacterium
TCGGGCACACGCGGTTCAAGCAGACTGTCCTTGGGGAGATCCCCGAGTCGTGGGAGGTTCGGCGGCTGGGAGACCTGGCATCGGTTGAGCGTGGCCGTTTCAGCCACCGGCCCAGGAACGCGCCCCACCTCTACGGGGGCGTTCACCCCTTCGTCCAAACAGGCGACATCGGGGCGGCCGATGATCTCCTGCTTCACCACTCCCAGACCCTCAATGACGAGGGGCTGACCTATAGCAGATTGTTCTCGGTTGGCACGATCCTGATCACCATCGCCGCGAACATCGGTGATGTGGCTCTGACGACCTACGAGGTTGCCTGTCCCGACAGCCTCGTCGGCATCATCCCACATGAGGTCGATGCCCGGTGGCTGCTGTACGTTCTGGCAGCACGGAAGCAGCATCTTGACCGTCACGCCCCCGAGAGTGCTCAGAAGAACATCAACCTCCAGACGCTCCGACCACTCTTGATTGCAGTACCCCCAGCCACGGAACAGCAGAAACTCCGGAATGTCGTGGCAGGCGTGTCCGCGACGATCAAGTGGTATGAGGCCGTGCTGGACTCCCTGGAGACGCAAAAATCCGGTCTCCTCCAAGACCTCCTTACCGGCAAGGTCAGGGTGTCGGTGTGAGCCCGGCATCCCCCAACGAGTACACCCTGGTCGAGAAGCCCATCCTCGACGCCCTCACCGGGCTGTACGGCTACCGCTACATCCACCCCGACGAGCACTCCACCCTCCGTGCCCGCGAGAACGAGGTGCTGTTCAGGCCCCTCCTGGTCGAGGCCCTGGTCCGCATCAACGATATCCCCCTCGCCACCGCCGAGGCGGTCTACAACGACCTGGCGGGAATCACGGATAACGAGCGGTGGGTCGAGGTGCTCCGGGGCAACTACTCCCGCAAGGTGCCGGGCGAGGCCACCCACCGAACCATCCGGGTCATCGACTTCGATGACCTCGACGCCAACGACTTCGCCTGCACCAACCAGCTACGGGTCCAGGGCGAGGTGGTCCGCAAGCCCGACGTGGTGGTCTACGTCAACGGCATCCCCTTGGTGGTCATCGAGGCCAAGAGCCCCATCAACCCCAGCCAGAACGCCTTCGACGCCATCGACCAGATCCGATCCGCCGAGCGGGAAGTCCCCCGGCTGTTCGCCAGCAATCTGTTCAACATCGCCACCAACGACGTGACCTTCCTCTACGGGGCAACAGGGGCTCCCTCGGAATTCTGGTTCCGCTGGCGCGACCTGTGGCCTCGCCAGGCCCAGGACTTCACGGACGAGACCGAGAAGGGGCTCTACGCCCTGTTGGAGCGGTCCAGGCTGCTGGACATCCTCGCCCACTTCATCGTGTTCGAGACCCGAGACGGCAAGACCGTCAAGAAGGTCTGCCGCTACCAGCAGTACCGGGCGGTCAACAAGATGGTGGAGCGGGTGATGGGCGGGGAGCACCGGGCGGGCCTGATCTGGCATACCCAGGGCTCGGGCAAGTCGTTGACGATGGTGTTCGCCGCCCTCAAGCTCAAATTCCACAGGGGCGTCGATAGCCCCCGGCTCCGAAACCCCAACCTGCTGGTGCTCACCGACCGTATCGACCTGCACAACCAGATCGCCGCCACCTTCGAAGCCTGCGGGCTCCCCAACCCCATCCCCGCCGAGTCCATCGCCAAGCTCCGCCGAGTCGTCGTGCCCGGCATCTCGGGCAGGACGGTCATCAGCACCATCTTCAAATTCCATTGGGACGATCCCCGCCTTCGTTCCAGGGTCAAGCGGGAGCGTGAGGCCGCCCTCCGCGACCTCGCGGTCGAGGGCTCGGACAACTGGATTCTGATGGTGGACGAGGCCCACCGCACCCAGGAGAAAGACCTGGGGGCCTACGTCCGGGCCATCCTCCCAGAGGCTGTACGCTTCGGGTTCACCGGCACCCCCGTCAAGAAGAACGACCTGGACACCTTCCAAAACTTCGGGGCTCCGGGGGAGACCTACCTGGACAAGTACGGGATCGATGATGCCGTGGCCGATGGGGCCACCGTGCCGATCTACTACCAGGGCCGCATGACCGAGTGGCACCTGCACGACAAGGAGATCGACGTCCTGTTCGACCAGTGGTTCGCCAACGAGCCCGACGAGGTGGTCGAGGAGCTCAAGACCCGTGGCGTTACCAAGGGCGACCTGGCCCGCTTCCAGCCACGCATCGACCTGATCGCCGTCGACATCTGGGCTCACTACCGGGCACACGTCATGCCCGACGGCTTCAAGGCCCAGGTGTGCGCCATCGACCGACGGGCGTGTGTGGCGTACAAGACCGCCCTCGACCGGGTGATCGCCGCGACGCTGGTGAAGAAGGACAAGCTGCCCGAGGACGTCGCCCTGGAGCAGGCCAGGGAGATGTCCGTGTGCATCTACAGTCCTGGTCAGCATGACGGCGAGCAGTACCCCGAGCTTGTCGAGCACCAGATCCCCCCCGAGGACGTGACGCCCGTATGGGTGCCGAGGTTCCTCGACCCCGACCACCCGCTGCGCTTCGTGATCGTCTGCAACAAGCTCCTGACCGGCTTCGACGCCCCCATCGAGCAGGCGATGTACCTGGACAACCCGCTCACCGACCACAACCTCCTACAGGCCATCGCCCGCACCAACAGGCGCTACGGGACCAAGAAGGACCACGGCCTGATCGTGGACTACATCGGCATCAGCAAGAAGCTGAACGAGGCCCTGGCCGCCTACCGACAGGAGGACGTGGCCACGGCCATGCAGGACCAGGACGAGCTTGCCGACAAGCTCCGTGCGGCCCACCAAGACGTCCTGGATCTGATCGAGGGCGTCCCCGTCACGGACAGCGTGAAGGAGGACGTGAAGGCTGTCATCGCCCACCTGGGCACCGAGGACCAGTGGTTCATCTTCCGGGCCCAGGCCGACGCCTTCATCAAGGCGTACACGGCACTGTCGCCGGACCCCAGGGTGCTGCCCTACCAAGCCGACTTGAAATTCGTTGGGGCCGTCATGCCCTATGGTCGGCTCCACTTCGAAAACGTCGAGGAAACCGACTGGAAGAAGTACAGCGAGAAAATCCGGGAGATGCTGGACGAGCACCTTGAGGTCACCGGGCTCAAGACGGTCTGCAAGCTCAGGAGCCTCACGGACCCTGGCTTCTGGACGGACTTCGGAGCCCCCGAGGACATCAAGACCGCCGCCGTCCGCAAGCTGGCCGAGTTGAAGAAGGAGACCACGGAGCGGGCGGCCAAGAACCCTGCCCGGTACGCGAAATTCTCCGACCGCATCAAGGCGTTGATCCGCCATTTCAACGCCGGACTGCTGGGCGACCAGGAGACCTTGGACGCCACCGAGCAGGTGGCCAAGGAGGTCGTGGCCGAGGACCAGGCCCACACCGGCAGCGGGCTCCCCCCGAGGGCTTTCGACATCCACGCCATCCTGGAGAAGCACCTCCCCAAGCCGCAGGTGGTGGCCGAGCCCGATGCGCCACCCTACGGCGACGGCGACCAGCCCACACTCACGCCTCTACAGCAAGCCGCCCTCGCAATCGACGCTTTGTACGCTTCCGACGAGACCGCCCCTCTGCATTGGCAGGGCAAGTCCCAGATGAAGAAGGGGCTCCGGGGTCAGGTCCGGCGGCTGGTGAAAGACCTGGGTCTCAAGGGGTGGGCCAAGCAGGTGCCCTTGGCTGTCGAGCACTATGCCGTTCTGCACTACTGCAAGCCGTGATGCCTACCCTCATCGTCGGCGCCACCACGATTCCCTACGAGGTGCGGTTCTCCACCCGCGCCCGCCGCAAGCGCATCGTGGTGACGCCTGGAGGGGTCGAGGTGGTGGCACCACAGGGCTCGACCTGGGACGGCACTGACGGCCTCCTGGCCTTCCTGGAGGCCAAGAGGCGGTGGCTGTTCGACGCGGTCCGGGAGATCGAGCAGAAGCACAAGAAGCTGCTGACCCAGCGGTACGCCAGCGGGGCCAAGCTCCAGTACCGGGGCCGGTGGCTGATGCTCGATGTGCAACCCGGCGAGGTGGAGCAGGTCGAGATCGCTTGCCGGTCGAAACTTCATGTTGTTGTGCCGGATCACCTGGCCGGTGCAGGGAAGCTGGAGGCCATCCAGGCTGCGTTCGACGTGTGGCTCCGCGAACGGGCATTGAGGGACCTACAACGGTTCGGACATCGACATGAGCGCAACCTCGACATCAAGAGCCACGGCTTCCGGCTCTCGGACGCCAAGAGCCGCTGGGGCTCCCTCGGGCGGGACCGGGTGATCCGTGTCCACTGGCGGCTGATCCAGTCACCTGCTGCCGCGATGGAGTACGTCGTTGCCCACGAGGTCGCTCACCTCTTGCACCGCAACCACTCGCCTGACTTCTGGGCAACCCTGGGGCGGACCATGCCCGACTGGCCGGAGAGGAAGACGATGTTGGAGGCGTGGGAGCAGGACCACCGGGCGGTGTAGCTCGGGCAAGACCTGACGAGATCAGGCATCCAGGGGGCGCGATCTCTTAGAGTCGTCCGGCCAATCCGAGGGCTCCGGCCACGCCTTGCCGGGAATGTGATCGACGGAGTCCACGGGCCAGATGCGGCCCCCCCGAGCCGGATGGGACCACCCGAACGGTATCAGACGACCACAGCCGTCGCAGCGGACACGCCATCTGTCAAGGTGGCCCAGGGGCACCTCATCATCCACGATGGTCTCGTAGTCGTCGCCGGATGCGTCCTCACAGCAGGACTGGCAGTTGACCTCTTCGTCCACGATGTCCTCGTGGTAGCGGTCGGGCTCATGCTCGTCCCATTCTTGGACCTGATGGAGGTCGTCCAACGGCCCCGTCCTGAATGTGCTGTCCTCGACCTCGAATGTCTTGATGTGGGCGATGCCTGCGTCGGCTTCGCATGTGCAGGTGAGTGTCACGGTGTAGATGAGGTGCTTGAACGACTCGTTCTCGACGGTGAAGTCGTGAGCACCACAAGCCGAGCAGGTGTAGGTGTGGTCGGTAGTCATGGTCATCTGTCTCTCCAGCCCAGGCGGCCTGGCGTTTCCCAGGGTGGCCGCAGGGGCGGTGCTGATGGCCACGCCTCTTCTACCCCTGGTCCAGAAAAGTCGAACCCCCCTGTGGAGCCATCTCCTTGGTGCTGACCGAACCACACGCGTCGCCGGGGCCTACGAGCCGTCAGACCAAGCTGTGATCTCCCGAAGCGCCCGGGTGAGGTCATCTCGCTCAGCGCGAGCGAGCAACCCCACCGACACCGATACGATCTCCAGCATCGTGGCTCCACCTTTGCGTGCCCTCTTGCACCTGACCGACCCATGCCGATGGCGTACTTGATGCTGGAGGCCCCGTAGCGCCTGGTTGAGCCCGGGTGGCCTGACCCCTGCGTACTTGCTCGAGTCGTTCCTTCTTCGGGGGACGCGGGCCGCCGGAGACCGCTGATCCACCTTGGACTTCGTCTGCTTCTTGACCTTGTACCTGCCCGTGATCGCAGCCCTCACAAGGGAGTGGTCGGTCCACACCGTCAGCCTGATGTCCTTCGGGTACGCCGTCAGCGCCCACCGGAGGGCTACAGCGATAGCCGTGTTGGGGTTGGGGCACCTCGCGCCGCTGACCAGACGGAGTGCCTCTCGGCGTCCCCCTCGAATGTGGAAGCCGATCACGGAACAGACGAAACCGCCCTTCGAAGCCACGGCGAACGCTACCACCTGACCGCCATCTCCGGCGTGGAGAGCACCTCGGCGGGGACTCCCTTCCCGAGCCCTTCTTCGCAGCCAGAGGACCAGGCGGGGCTCGCCGTCCACGGCCATGACCCTGGGAGACTGGTCGACGCTCCAGTGGTCGTCACCGACCTGTCCTGGCCCGGACGGGCACCCCAGCAGGCCAGGGGTGTGGAGGTAGCGGTCCTCCATCGGGATGTTGATCCTGACCTGCGTGCATCCTGCTCCCACCAGGGCCTTCGACATTCGTTGCCACGTGCGGACCATCTGCCGGGCGGCATCGGCATGGTGAGCGCCAGGGGCCAGTGACTCCCAGGTGGGTATCGTGATCCTGGCACTCCACCCGTTGGTCTGCTCGCTCGGTCGGAGAGCCCTCAACTTCGCCAGGTAGTTGTCGTTCACCTTCGTCGGGAACACCAGATCCGCATCTGCACCTCCCCCTTCGCCAGGGTCATTGGCGTAGGGGGAGGAGCTACCCTGAGCGAGGACGGGACGGTCCTTGCCTGGGCCATCAGCCTCCGGGTCCAGGTCGGGGCCTGGCTTCGAGGGCTTCTGGTAGCGGTTGCGCGTGGGGCGGTGGTTCCCCTTGCATCCGCAGCGGATACCGACTCCCTGATGGTCGGTAGTGAGAGCATGGAGAGAGAGGGAGAAACCTTCCTCAGCATCCTGATGACCCTCGTCCTCGGACTGGGGGGAACGAGACTCACCTTGGAGGTCATCCTCCAGATGCTGATGGACTTCTACCTGATGCCGATCTCCACCTACCAGGGGGGAGACTCCACCAGGGGGGAGACCATCTCCAAGACCACCGAAGGAGGGATGGCGACTCATCACGCCAATGCCTCCTGCTCCTGATGGGTCCTTTCCGCCCTCTCGACCCCAAGGCTGATCTTCCATTCCTTGAGGACGTTGAGCTTGGCCTCACCTTCCAGGAGCGCCTGCTGTTCGACCTTGGCTTCCAGGCCCAGGTCCGACAGACGGCTGTTGATCCGGTTGATCTCGTAGTCCAGGGTGTCCTTCTCTCGGGCCGCGACGAAGATGTTGTCGGCGTAGGAGGTGAGGACGGTCCCAGGAGTCCACGATGAGTGAATCGACCGGACGTAGAAGTTGAACAAGAGCGGGCCGATGGGGTGGCCCAAGGGAATGCCCGCAATCTCGACCTCGTCGCCTTCGTCAGAGGCTCGGTCGCCGAGTGCCCGGATGATCATGCGGGCGAATGAGCGAGAGGCACCGGCCCTGATGAGCATCCGGCAGAGGCGCTTCCGGTCCACGTTGGGGAAGGCGTTCACGATGTCGAGTTCGACCAGCCACAGGTGGCCGCCCCTGACGGCGCGTAGGATTCGTCGGGCGACGATCTCCGTGGAGCCCCTGGCGATGCCCGGGAAGCCCGGGGCCTCCAGCTTGTGACCTTGGATGCTCGAAGCCCGGTATCCGTGCTGAAAATCGGAGAGCATCGGGTCGAGGATGGGCTCCACGACCTCCAGAAGGACAGCACCTACCAGGCGGTCAACCAGGCTCGGCATGGCGATCACTCGCCAGCCCCTGCCGTTCTCCTTGGGCCAGCGGGCGATGCGGAGCAGTCCAGCCTTGTAGGTCCTGTTGCGGATCTGGCTGGCGACTCCGACGAATTGTTGGATGCCTTCTCGGGCCTGCCAGTGGGTGGTGCGGGACTCGCCCTTGGCATCCACGACGTGTGCGCCGGCCTTGTCGGCCCTGCATGGCAGGAGGACACCCATCTCCCGCCTGTACTTGTGTGTGTGCAGCGCCGCTGTCTGGCGGTCGTGGTAGCTGCCCCAGAGGAATTGGGGACTGCCGGCCTGACGTACAAACTCATGTTCGGCATCTCGCAGCGTGAACAGCCTCATGATGCTCCCCATACGACGAGGGCTTCGCCAACGAGGGGGGAGCCGTTCCAGACGTGCCGGGCACCGTCCTTCTCCACGGCGGTGTACCTGGCGATGACCTTCCAGCCGAGAGCCCGCCTGATGGTCCGTTCGAGGACACGGGGTAGCCCAAGCACCATTGGAGCCGAGGTGCAGACGTGGGCACCGTGTTCTTGGACTAAGAGATCGATAGTCTTGAGCCGGGCGGACGTGGCGGCCAGGTAGCTGTCCAGGTCGATACAGAATTCGGGATGCTGGAGCTCAGGGGCCATGTCGGCGGCCCACCTCCAGATGCCTGTGGGGTATCGCTGGGCGAGGGCGACATGCTGACCAACGGAGAACAGGTCACATGGCAAGGGTAGGGGCACGAGCACCAGGTCAGGCGGCACATCTTCGGCCTTGGGGTAGCCGGGGATGAACTGGAGCCGATGTAGGCTGGAACCGGGAGCGGGCAACTGCGGCAGGAAGAGCTTGCGGCCCAGGAGCTTCGCCACGGTGGCGGCGGACGCTGACAGCGCCGGCCCCATCTCCCAGATGATCCCACCCATCTTGCAGTGCTGGCTGACGACAGGGCACCACTGGTAGGGATTGGGCGGATTCGCGGCGGCGTAGGACAACCGCCCCATCAGGCTGGAGTTGCCCCTGCTGGGAAGCACCAAGAGCCCCTGGGAGGCCCTGGCGAGCTTGTAGACGGTCTCGGCAATCGCAGTAGTGTCCGAGCCCAAGACCGCACCTGGCTCGCCCTCTGCAAGCACGCGGCCCCGAATCCGGCGTGGGTAGCTGACCTCCCGATGTAGCCGACCTGAGAGGCGCTTCTTTCCGAGGGGCTTGCCGAAAGGGATGTAGCCCTTGTCGCGTAGCACCCTGGCGGCCTTGGCCCCCCACATCGAGCGAAGGCTGTCGAGGTAGGTCTTGGAGTCGTGCTCGAAGTGTTGACCGGGTACGACGAGATGGTCGTTGCTGCCCCGCATGATGGACTACCCCTGGTAGTGGGCCTCGACAACGCCGATGTCGAACCTCAGGGCTCGCCCAATTCGGTAGTGAGGAAGCTCTCCCTCTCGGGCGTGTCGGTAGACGGTGTCGCGGTGGACGCAGATACGCTCCGCCACCTCACGGGCAGTCAGAAGTCGGGCGGGTGGTTGCTGGCCTGCCAGGGTGGTGGGTTCGGGCTGGGTCGGGTGGTGCATGTGAACCTCCGTGCCTTCTACCCCTTGGGGGAAATAGTCAGACTATTGGGAGCACTCGCGGATCAACTCGGGCCTTCGCTGGCACCGTACCCATGCGTTGCGGAAAGTGATCAGGTCGAGAGGACGTAGAAGAAGAAGCTGGCTTCACCCACCTCGATTTTGGAAAGGGAAACCCCCTGACGGACCCCCTCTGGGCGAAGGTGGAGGATGATGGGCGAGTGCTCGCTCACGCGGGTTCTGGCACAGGTGAAGGGGGGTATAGCTGCGGTTGGCCAGGGGATTCCTGCCCTTCTACTTGTCGGTGACCAGCTTGGCCGCCAAGACGTGGGGAGCCGGATTGTTCAGCGACATCCGATGGGAGTCATAGCGCCTGGTAGTCCGGGGATCGGCATGACGGAGATGATCCTGCACCTGGTGAAGGGGCACGCCAGCATCAAGGGCAGCGGTCGCGCATCCATGCCGGAACAGGTGGGGGAAGATCTCTCGATCCAGTCCGGCCTGTCGAGCCAGAAGCCTCACGCGCTTCCAGGCGGCCTGAGGGCTCTGTGATCGGCCTGGCTGCACCCGCCCACCCTTGAGCACGGGTACGAACACCGGACCGTTGGTGATGGCGGCGGCCTCCATCCACTCCCTGATGGCCATCCAGACGGGTGCCGCCAGGGTGACCCTCGCGTGCTTGGCTCCTTTCCCCACGATCTCGGCTACTCGGTGGCCCTGCTCCTCCCCAAGATCTTCCACTCGAAGGCCAAGGGCTTCCGAGATCCGCCAGCCCTGGATCGCCAGGGTGAGCAAAAGCGCCCGATCTCTTAGTCCGATGGTGGTGGTCGCCTCGCAGGCGTCGAGCATGGCCCTGACCTCGGCTTGGGTGATGCCCTTCCGGGTCGAGTGGGCCGGGAGCTTCGGCCTGCGGGCTCGGGCTGCGGTGTTGCGGTCGATGACCTCTTCATCGACGGCGTACTCGTACAGGCTGGTCAGGCTCGACAACGCCAGGGCGATGGTCGCTGGGGCACGCCCAGCTTCCTCCAGGTGCGCTCGCCACGCTTCGATGTCCCGGCGGGTCGCCGCGAGGAGATCACGGGAGCCCAGGTAGCTGCCAAAGGCTGTGATGGACCTGAGGTAGACCTTCCTGGTCCCGGCGGTTGGCAGGCCCCTGAGGAAGGCGTCCACCAGGGAGACCTCGGACTCGGGGAAGGCGATCACGGTGCCGGTGGCGGTAGTCATCAGGTGGCTCCTGGGGCATCGAAATCGGTTTACGAAATGCCCGTTCTCTCAACCGTCCCGACTACCGGCAGACCGTCACGTTCGAGATGTGGCCTGCTCAATTT
>CAZLEO010000330.1:0-9796 GCA_964558555.1 uncultured Rickettsiales bacterium
CCCGCGTGGTCCTTGACCGCGCCGGTGAAGGCGCCCTTGACGTGGCCGAACATCTCCGAGGCGAACAGCTCGTCGCTGAGCGTGGCGCAGTTGACCGCGCCGAAGAAGCCCTTGCGCCGCGCGCTGAGTTCGTGGACGGCCCGGGCGACGAGCTCCTTGCCCGTACCCGTCTCGCCCGTGACGAGCACGGACACGTCCAGGCGCGACACCTGACGGATCATCTCGAAGACCATCAGCATCTTGGGATCGACGCCGATCATGCCGCCGAGCACGTTGTCGCGGACGCGGCGCTCCCGATCGATGAAGTCGCGGCGCTCCTCGACCACGTCGCTCAGCACCCTGATGTGCTGCTTGTTGGCCGAGATCGGGATCCGATAGCGATCCTCGTCCTCCAGCCACTCCACCAGGCCCCAGTTCAGCAGGGGCCGCATGCAGGCCACCACGTCCTGCTCGTGTCGCCCGGTGCGGCCGATGGCGCGGTCCCGCGACACGCCCGCGTCGCCGGAATCCAGCAGTTCGGCCACCAGGAGCAGGCGCAGGGGGGATCCCAGGGCGGTGCGCAATCCGCGTGAATCGATGTTGTCCGACAAGGGCTTCTCCCGCTGAGTGAACGACCTCTGCGTGTACGTCGCGATCTTGGACAAAAGCACGCGGCTTGTCCAGAACCTGGACAAGTTCGAGGGAAAGAAGGGCTACTCGGGGAGCGCGAAGGGCGTGTGGTGGATGACGGCGTCCGACCCCTCGGGGATGGTGTACAGACTCGTGCCGTCGGCGGCGAATCCGATGGCCTCGGCCTGCATCTCCAGGGGCAGGGTGATCTCGCACGCGGTCGTGGCGAGGGTGTCGTCGACCGATACGGCACGATCCCGCAGCCACAGGCGCGCCACCGGACCGTACCCCCGCACGACCACGCGGTCTCCCAGAGGGGAGAACTCGCCGCCCGTGGTGATACCCGATGCCAGCACGCCCCCCGCCTCGAGCTCGGCCACCTGGGCCATCTCCGCACGCTCACCGGCGGTGTGCGGTGCGGGTTTGACGAATGCGCGCGCCGGGGAGTCCCCCTCCTTGCTCACCAGGTAGATGTCGCCGTTCGCCGGGTCCACCAGCAGCGTCTCGCAATCGAGGGACAGGTCGTCGGGGTAGTCCAGCTGCAGCGTGATGGCCTCGAGCTCCACCTCGACCGGCTCCTGGTTCGGCGACACCTCCGGCTCGGGCACGACGTGCACCTGCACGGTTTCGCGGCTGTGGCCGTTGTCGCCCACGTCGCCCACGTAGATCAGCGACTCGCCGCTGCCGCGGTCCACGGCGATGGCCATGTCCTCCCAGTCGCCGCTGGGGGTGTCGGCGAGGGTGTACACACCCAGGTGGGTCCCCTCCGGGGTCAGGGCGTAGAGGTGGGGGCCGTCGCCCGAGTCGTTGTGGACCCACAGCACGCCCGGGTTGCGGCGGCTCTCCACCACGCCCGACACCTCGTCGATGGCGTCGTGGGCCACGGTGCCCACCTGGACCGCCTCGCCCAGCGTGGGGCAGGTGGCCGGCTGCACCGAGACGTCCACGTTCGCCTGGGCGAACTCTCCCAGCAGATCGGTGACGGTCAGGGTGGCCGTGATCTCACCGGAGGCCAGGTAGGTGTGCACCACCTCCTCGCCGTCGGCTCGTTCTCCGTCGCCGAGGTCCCACGACAGGGAGGCGAGGCCGACGCCGGCCTCGCTGCCGGTCGCGCTGAAGGTCACGGTCAGGGGGATCTCGCCCGAGGTCACGTCGGCCGCGGCGACCGCAGTGGGGAGCGTGGGCGCCGAGTCGTCGTCGTCGGCCGTGGGATCGCCGGTGGTGTCGTCGTCGCCCGGGGTCGGCTCCTCCTCGAAGGGCTCCTCGACGGAGGTGCAGGCCGCCAGGAACAGAGGCAGCAGGGTGGGCACGATCCAGCGCACCTGAACAGGGTAACCGAGCGCGACGGCGGGGGCATTCGATCCCTTCCGCCCCTTCGACTCCATACCCCCTTGACCCCTTCCCTACCATTTGGTAGGTATTCACCTTACGTTTGGTAGCGTCATACGTTCCAATCGGTAGTGAGGCACGCAAGGGAGGGCACCATGAGAGCGACGCTGATCGCGACGGCACTGGCCGTCCTGTTCATCTCCAATCCCGCAAACGCCGCCACGGCGGCCGATCTGACGGACCAGGCCGACCGCCTGTGGGCCGAACGGCACGATCCGTCGCGCGTCCTGCAGGCCCTGGAGCTGCTGCACGCCGGCTGCGAGCAACACCCCGACAGCTACGACCTCCACTGGCGCCTCGCGCGCCTGTGCTTCTGGATGTGCGACGGCACGGCGGACACCTCTCGAAAGCGCGCCGTGGGCAAGGAGGGGTGGGACGCGGGCGAACGCGCCATCGAGCTGAAACCCGAAGGGATCGAGGGTTACTACTGGGCCGCGCTGACCATGGGCGAGCACGCCAAGGACATGTCCGTCGCCGAGGGCGTGGCCGCCAACCTCGAGCCGCGCTTCAACCGGTACCTCGACATCGTGCTCGCCGCAGACGAGGGATACGGCGAGGGCGGCGCCCTGCGCGCCCGCGCCTGCTACTGGTACTCCCTGCCGCCGTTGATGCGTAGCTACTCGCGCAGCCTCGAGTACCTGGAGCGATCCGATGAGCTCGTCCCCGGACACCCGCGCACCCTGTTCTACATGGCCGAGGTGCACCACGCGATGGGCGAGACCGACCAGGCGCGGGCCGCCATCGACGCCAGCCTCGACACCTCGTTCCACGACCGCGCCGAGCGCGACCGCATGCTGGTGTGGGCGCGATCGCTGGAGCGGCAGCTTCGCTGAGCGCGAGAATCAGAACAGGAACGGGATGATCAGGCCGCTGCGCTTGCGCCACGCGGCGAACTCCGGGTAGCGCGACAGGGACCGATCCTTGCGGATCATGTTGGGGATCCACATCCCCGCGACGATGCCGCCGAGCACCACGAACGGCGCCCAGTGCATCGCCAGCATGCAGAACCCCGAGTAGATCAGCAGCTCGCCGAAGTAGTTGGGGTTGCGGCACCGCGCCCACAGGCCGGTCTGCAACAGTGTCCCGGTGCGGGCCTGGATGTGGGCGTGCTTCTGCATGTCCGAGGCGAAGTGGAAGAACACGCCAAAGGCGTACACGGCCACGGCGAGGCCGTAGTACCACGGCGGCGGCTGCACCTCCCGCGACACGATGATCCACGGCGCGACCCAGTAGGCCGACAGCACGCACCAGATGCCCAGGCCGTACCACAGGGGGCACGGCTTCTCCCACTGCTTGTCGCCGAAGTTGAGGCTCTTGAGGGTCCACAGGAAACCGTACGTGCCGTGCAGCGCCAGGTACAGCCAGGCCGTGGTGTTGCCCCAGGCGTCGTACAGGGCCATCAGGCCCAGGATGGCCGCGGCGTTGCAGCACTTGTGGGAATCGATGAAGTGCTTCTGTCTGAGGGTCATCGTGTCGCTCCCGCTGGTGCCCATGTTACCGCCTCGGCGGCTCGCTGGTAGACTCCGCCCATGGAACTGAGGCACCTCATCGAGGACGAGCCCCTCCCCACCGTGGTGGTCGACCTCGACGCCTTCGACCGCAACGTGCAGCACGCGGCCGACCTGATCGGCGACGGGGGCCACACGCTGCGGCTGGCGACCAAGTCGGTGCGCGTGCCGGCCCTGATCCGGCGGGTCCTCGCGCACGGCCCGCCGTTCACGGGGCTGATGTGCTTCAGCGCGCACGAGGCGGCGGCGCTGGCGGGCGAAGGGCTGGACGACCTGCTCGTGGCCTACCCCACCGCGGACGCGGCCGACCTCGAGGCGTTGCGGGCGCTGCACGAGGCGGGCGCGGACGTGAAGCTCATGGTCGACGGGCTGGGACAGCTCGCGGCGATCTCCCGGGCCATGGCTGGCGTGGACGCGCCGTTTCGAGTGGTGCTGGACGTGGACATGTCGTTGCGGGTGGCCGGGGTGCACATGGGGGTGCGGCGCAGCCCGCTGCGCGACGTGGGCGAGGTGGCTCAGCTCCTCCAGCGCGTCACGGAGCTGCCCCACGTGACGCCCATCGGCCTGATGGGCTACGAGGCCCAGGTGGCGGGGCTGGGGGACCGCAACCCGTTCAAGCCGCTGATGAACCCGGTGTACCGCTGGGTCCGGTCCAGATCGGTGCGAGAGGTCGCGCGTCGGCGAGCCGAGCTGGCCGCGGCCTTCGAGGCCGCCGGCCTGTCCCTGGAGCTGTTCAACGGCGGCGGCACGGGCAGCCTCGACAGCACGCCGGCCGAGGCGCACCTCACCGAGGTCACGATGGGATCGGGGCTGCTGTGTTCGCACCTCTTCGACTACTACTCGGGCGTGCGCTTCGAGCCCGCGTGCTTCTTCGCGCTGCGGGTCTCGCGGTCGTCGGACCCGGGATTCGTCACCTGCCTCGGGGGCGGATACGTGGCATCGGGCGAGCCCGGCTGGGACAAGGTCCCCCTGCCCCACTCCCCGCCGGGGTTGAAGCTCCTGGGCGCGGAGGGGTGCGGCGAGGTCCAGACGCCGCTGAAGGTGCCGCCGGGGGTCGAGCTGGGACCGGGGGACGTGGTGCTGTTCCGCCACGCCAAGGCCGGCGAGCTCGCCGAACGGTTCGACCGCTACGTCCTCGTCTCACGAAGCGAGATCGTGGATCGAGTCCCCACCTACCGCGGCAGCGGGTGGTGCTTCCTGTAGACGATCAGCCCGCGAACCGGGCGGCGAACGGCGAGCTCCGGCGGGCGCGGTAGCCCGGCACGGTGCGGTGCCCGGGGATCACACGGATGGGGCGTCCCACGCGACGGCGCATCGGCCGGATCGGCTCGGCCCGCGCGGCGTCGAAGCCCTCGCTGGAGGGGGACATCTTTCGCAGACGTGCGATGCGGTCCTCGGTGGCCGGGTGAGCGTGCAACGGTGTCCCACCGCGCGGTGCGAACCCGAACAGCCGCATCAGCACGGAACGGTTGGACTGCTCGATGGACCGCAACGCCACGGCCAGCCCCATGGGGTCGCCGGTGAGGCGGGCCGCCTCGGCGTCCGCGGCGAACTCGCGCTGTCGGGCCAGGGCGTTTTGCAGCAGCAGGGCGACCAGGGGGGTCGCGGCAAGGATCCCCCAGACCAGCAACAGCTTGGGGGCGGTGAACAGCAGCAGCGGCACGGCCACCACGCCGAACAGGGCCAGCACCCGGCCCAGGGACCTCAGCATCTGGGTCACGGTGCCGGCGAACGAGGCCAGCAGGATGTCGCGGTGGCGGATGTGCGCCACCTCGTGCGCCAGCACTCCGGCGAGGCCGCGGGACTGCAGCCGCTGGACCAGGGCCGTGCTCAGGGCGATGGACGCGCTGGACGGATCGCGCCCCACGGTGAACGCGTTGGGCTGGCTCGACGGGAACACGTACAGCCGCGGCATGGGCAACCCCGCCTTGTGGGTCAGCTGGCCCAGCAGGCTGTGCAGGCCGGGCGCCTCGAACGGGTCCACCGGCCGCGCCCGCACCGCGCGCAGGATGTAGCGATCGGCGTAGCGCGCGCCTCCATAGCCGGATGCCGCGGCCACGGCCACGGCCCCCACCGCGCCCAGCGCCCCGAAGAGGATGTACCCCACGGCGGCGGCCAGCACGGCGATGGCGGCGAGGAACACCACCGAGGTGGCCAGGGATCTCATTCTCTGCATCGTCATGATCGTGGTCGAACGGCTCATCGTGTCGAATCCTCCATCCACGCCGATCAACCTAGTCACGATCGGCGGCCGCACAACGTCGAGCTGAACCCTCGCGGGCGCGCCCCCGCGCGGGCGCAGGAATCCCGTGACGGACGCGAATCGGGCGGATACCCTGTCGCCATGAGACACCTCGCGATCGCCCTCACCCTCGGCTGCATCGCGGCCGCGACGCCCGCCGCGGCCGACATCCGCAACGGCCCCTACCTGCAGAACGTCACCACCGAGTCCATCGTGGTCCAGTGGGAGACCGACGGCTCCTCCACCGGCGAGGTCCAGTGGGGCCCCAGCGCGTCCATGTCCAACACCGAGATCAGCGGCACCGCGCAGACCATGCACGAGGTGGAGCTGACGGGGCTGTCGCCGTCGAGCCTGTACCACTACCGCGTCGAGACCAGCGAGGGGGACTCCGCCGACTACACCTTCATCACCGCGCCGCTGCCCAACGAGCCGTTCGATCTGGTCTTCGTGGGCGACACGCGCACCAACACCTGGGACCACGAGGACGTGGTGGCCCAGATCACGTCGATCGTCGGCTACCCGGACCTGCTCATCAACACCGGCGACATGGTCGAGGACAGCGACGTCGTCAGCCAGTGGGACGACCATTTCTCCATCGAACACGACCTGCTGGCGCAGGGCACGCTGCTGCCCGTGGTGGGCAACCACGACGACGCGGACAGCCACTGGTTCTTCGACTACTACTTCCACCCGCCGCCGGGCGGCAACGACCACTACTACTCCATGGACTACGGCAACCTGCACGTGCTGGTCCTGGACACCCAGGAGGACTTCACCCCCGGCTCGGCGCAGTACACCTTCGTCGAGGGTGACCTCGCCGCCGCCTCGGCCGACTCGGCCATCGACCACATCTTCGTCGCCGGCCACTGGCCCGCCTACTCGTCGGGCGCCCACGGGCTGACCGACCACGAGGAGTGGGGCCAGGTCCGCGACTACCTCCAGCCCCTCTTCGAGACCTACGGGGTGGACATCTACTGGTGCGGCCACGACCACCACTACGAGCGCGCGCTGGTCAACAACGTCACCTACATCGTCACCGGCGGGGGCGGAGCGCCCGCGGATCTGAGCGACTTCCTGCCCGAGGAGCTGATCGACCTGCTCGAGGAGTGGGGCCTCACCTTGTGGGATCCTTCGGTGCTGTACGGCGACCTGGTGCAGTCGATCCCGGGGTGGCAGTTCCTGCTGCCGCTGCTGGGGATCGAGTTCGAAGGCAACGACTGGAAGGTCACCGGCCGCATGGTCAACCACTTCGTGCACGTGAGCATCACCGGCGGCCTGTTCCAGGCCGAGGTGTGGGACGTCGACGGCTCCCAGATCGACGCGTGGACCTACGGCGCGACCGATCCCAACGAGATGGACGACGACGGCGACGGGCTGTCCGAGAACGAGGGCGACTGCGACGATACCGACCCGGCCGTCAGCCCGGACGCGACCGAGTACTGCAACGGCATCGACGACAACTGTGACGGCGTGGTGGACGAGGGCTGCGCGGACGACGACGACGACACGGCCGACGATGACGACGACGACACCTCGGACGACGATGACGCGGACCCGGGCGACGATGACGACGCCGACGACCCCGGCGCGACGGACGACGACGAGCCCGGAGGCGGGTGCGAGTGTTCGGCCGGCGAGACCCCCCGCGCGCCCTTCGCCATGCTCACGCTGCTCGGCCTCGCCGCCCTGATCCGACGCCGTTGATCCCTTCGGGGTTGGCCAGCCGCCCCACAGGCGCTATTTTCCACGACCATGACCCTCATCCTGCTGCTCCTGCTCACCGCCACCGACGTCCCCCGCGGCGAGGAACTGTACCTCCAGGCCATGGAGCACCGCAGCGTGGGAGAGCCCAAGGAGGCCGTGACACTGCTCAAGCAGGTGGTCGAGGAGCACCCGGACAGCGACTACGCCCCCAGCGCGCTGATGGTGTGGGGGGAGATCGAGCAGGCGCGCGAGAACGACGTGGCCGCCGCCGACCTGTACCGCAGGCTGCTCGACACCTACCCCAACCACCGGCTCGCGCGCACCACGCGCACGCGCCTGGACATCATGGAAGATCGCGCGAGCATGGACGGCGTCGAGGGCCGCTACCAGGAGCTGCTGGAGGGCTACGCGGTCAAGGGGGCCGACGAGACCATCGCCGACGTGGAGGCCCTGCTCGAGGCCAGCCCCAACCACCACATCATCCCCCGCGCCGAATGCTGGCTCGGCAACCAGTACCGCCAGAAGGCCGAATTCGACGCGGCCGTGGAGCACTACCAGCGCTCCATCGAGGCCAACCCCAACTCCGAGTGCGCCCGACGAGCCCTGGACCACATGGGCAACATGGCGCTGAGCCAGGGTGATCTGGGCGACGCGCGCGCCGCCTTCGAGAGCCTGCCCGACCACGGTGAGACCGGCGCCGCGTCGGCCGCGTACAACATGGAGAAGTACCGGCACGTGTGGTGGATCACCCGCACCTGGCAGCTGCTGTGGATCGTCGGCCTCGCCGGCCTGATCGCCGCCGGCGTGGGCTTCCCCTGGCGCGAGCTGCGCCCGAGGCACGCCCTGGCCACCCTGGCCCCCGCGGCCGCCACCGCCGCCGCGCTGTTCCTCATCGGCGCCTTCGGCGGGAGCTCCCTGCGCACCCTGCTCATCCCCGTCACCCTCGGCCTCGTGCCCCTCGCCGGCCTCGCCGGCGTCCTGCGCGCCGTGCCATCCGACAAGACCTGGCACCGCCGCGCCTGGCCCCTGGCCGTCCTGTGGCTCTTCGCGACCGTGATCTACGGATCGCTGTTCCTGCTCGAGCGACTCTGATGCGCCTCATCGTCTTCGACCTCGACGGCACCCTCGCCGACACGCGCCACGACATCGCCAACGCCCTGATCCGCGCCATCGTCGCCCAGGGCCTGCGCCCCCCCACCGTCGCCAAGGCCATCGCCTCCATCGGCTGGGGCGCGCCCGCCCTCGTCGTCTCCGCCCTCGGCCCCGACCAGCAGCACGCCGTCGACCGCGTGCAGGCCGCCTTCCGCGAGGACTACCGCCACAACATCGTCGTCGACACGCAGATCTACCCCGGCATCCTCCCGCTGCTCGAGGACCTCAAGGCCCGCGGCGACACCCTCGCCGTCGCCACCAACAAGCCCGGCGCCCTGACCCGCCAGCTCCTCGCCGAGCTCGACCTCATGCGCTTCTTCGACCACGTCATCGCTCCTGAGGAAGTTCGACACGCCAAGCCCGCGCCCGACATGTTGCACGTCCTCATGCACCGCTGCGGCGCGGCCCCGGCATCCACCGTCATGGTCGGGGACATGGAGACCGACATCGAATCCGCCCAGGCCGCCGGCGTGCGCGCCGTGCTGCTCACCCTGAGCGGATTCCACCGCACGCCGGAGCTGTTGCAGCAGGCGGACGCGGTGGCGGAGACGGTGGAGGAGTTGCGGGGGATCTTGGGCTAGCTCACGCCGGGAGCCGAACTCCCGGCCTACCCATCCCCGGTCGGAGTCGCATCCGGCTTGGCCGACCTCGAGTACAGCACGATGAACGCGCACAGGGCGATGAGGCCGAGGAGGCCGAGGATCTCGCCGGGCATACCCTCGAAGGCGTGCTCGTTGAGGATGTGCACGGCGCCCTTGGCGGACGTGGAGCCGGTGATGCCCTTGATGATCGCGTTGGCGATGGCGTCGAACACACCCATGATGGCGCCGCCGGCGACGAGGCCGGAGGCGACGAGGACACCGCGGTCGGTGCGGGCCTTGACGGTGGCCGAGGTGTCGGTGGCGCGCTTGCGGGCGACGAGGTACGACAGGAAACCGCCCAGCAGCACGGGGGTGTTGAGCTCCATGGGCAGGTACATGCCCAGGGCGAAGGCGAGGGCCGGCACGTTGGCCATGCGCAGGATGAGGGCGAGGCCGACGCCGAGGCCGAAGAGGTACCACTGCAGGGGGGCCTCGGTGGTGCCGAAGATGCCCAGCAGGATCTCCTTCATGGCGGAGGCCTGGGGGGCGGGGATGGCGTTGGTGCCGAAACCCTGGCCCGGGTCGGACTGGGACATGACCCACATGGCCAG
>CAZLEO010000331.1:0-9760 GCA_964558555.1 uncultured Rickettsiales bacterium
GGTCCAGCGGATCGTGATCTCGCGGCACCTGCTACGCGGTTGAACCGCGGCGTCAGCGGTGATGGGGGTCTTTCGAGGTCCCCGATCCTCCTGCATGCGCGTCCTATGTATGGTAGTTTTGGCAGCTGGTAGACGGGACGAAGAAGGAGACGCCTTGGACGCGGGGACACTCCAGAAGGCGGCCGAGATACTGGCGAACTGCGAGCACGCCGTGGCCCTGACCGGCGCCGGGATCTCCGTGGAGAGCGGCATCCCCGATTTCCGCAGCCCGGGTGGGCTGTGGGAGCGCTTCGACCCCATGGTCTACGCCCAGTTCGATACGTTCGTGGCCGCCCCCCACAAGTCCTGGGAGATGTTCCTGGCCGTGGAGGAGATCCTGGACGCGGCGCGACCGAACGCGGCGCACCGCGCCCTGGCCGACCTCGAGGCCGACGGGGTGATCCGCTCGGTGATCACGCAGAACATCGACGGGCTGCACCAGGCGGCGGGCAGCCGCACGGTCCGTGAGTTCCACGGGACCCACGCCGAGTTACACTGCGTGGGCTGCGAGGCGAGATATCCGCGTGACAAGGCGCTCGAGGGGATTCCACCCCGCTGCTCGTGCGGTCGGGCGCTCAAGCCCGCCGTGGTGCTGTTCGGCGAGGGCATCCCCGACGAACCCGCGGCAAATTCGGCTCGAGATGTCGAGTTGTGCGACGCGATGCTGGTGATCGGCACCTCAGCTGAGGTATACCCAGCCGCGGCGCTCCCACTTCAGGTTCGTCGCCGCGGCAAGCCGCTGATCGTCGTGGACCTGGAGCCCACGTCGCTGTGCCGCGAGTACCCGAGCGTGTTCCTGCAGGGATCCGCGGGCGTGGTGATGGAAGAACTCGTGAGCGAGGTCCGCCGTTTGCGGAAGGGATCGGATGAGCCCCGGTCCGGTGGTCGGCCCGGGGCCGACGCCTTGAGGTAGCTGATGCGTATCTGTCCTCTGTGCCAGGCCACGTACGAAGACGACATCGAGTTCTGTTTCAAGGACGGCACCCCCCTGGACGAGGTCGGGTCTGGCGAGGACGACGCGGGCAGTAGCGAGGAGGAGTTCTCGATCCACGACAGCGTGGAGTTCATGCCCCCCGACGCCATCGCGCTGACCGGCGAGATCGAGGTCCCGGACACGGACCCGCCCGATGACGACGGCACCGACCTGCCCGAGGACGCGCCGCTGGACGAGGACGGCGGCATCAAGGTGGTCCCGGGTGGCCTGACCTCTCCCCTGGACGACGAGGAGAGCATCGAGGCTCCGGATCCGTTCGCCATGCCCCACCTGGAGCCCGGCGCGGACGTGCTGGCCATGGTCAGCGGCGAATTCCCCGCCCGTCAGCCCGAGACCATGGAAGCCGAGCAACCCGACCTCAGCGAGGACGAGGAGTCCGCCGGCGTCCCGGAGACCGTCGAGGACGGCGGGTACGAGTCCGAGGACGAGGGCGAGGAGCCGCCCGAGGAGCCACCGGTCGAGGAGGAGGCGGAGCAGGACGCGGGTCCGCCGCCGCCCCCCGAGATCCCCGAGGACGACGACACCCCGGTCGAGGAGGAAGAGGACGACGACGCCCCGGCAGCGCCGGCCTGGCTCGACGAGGTGGAGGACCCCGCCGGTCCCGCCGCCGAGCCGCCCAAGCCCGACTTCGAGGACCCCCTGTACGCGTCCATCGTCCCCGCCGAGAAGGCCCGCAAGAAGGGCATGATCTGGTGGATCGTCATCGGCACCGCCGCGCTGCTCGCCATCGCCTTCCTCGCCTACTCCCTGGCCACGAAGGGGAACCGCGGGGGTGAGATCGACCCCGGCGACGTGACGCTGACCGTGGACAACACCCCGGAGGAGCGCCCCACGGCGCGGCCCCCCGTCGAGCCCCCGACCCCTGAGGACGGGATCACGGAAGAGGACGCCACCGAGGGCCTCGAAGAGGACGCCACCGAGGGGCTCGAAGAGGACGCCACGGAAGGGCTCGAAGAGGACGTCACCGAGGCGCCAGAGGAACCCACACCCCCGGAGGAGCCGCCCACGGAGGCCCCGACCGAGGAGCCGCCGACCGAAGCGCCGGACCGTCCCGAACCGCCCACTCCGGAGCCGCCCACCCCGGCCCCGGTCGAGCCGGCGGACCCGTCCAACCCCTGGGTCGCCGCGGCCACCAACCCCACGGCCGATCAGCCCGCGGATCCGTCCAACCCCTGGGCCGCCGCCGCCAACGCGACCCAGAACGGCAAGATGACCGTGTCCTCCACGCCCGTGGGCGCCACCTTCTACGTGGACAACCAGCGTAAGGGCACCACCCCGCTGACCGTGGACGTACCCTTCGGGCACCACAACGTGCGCGTCGAGAAGGACGGCCACGTGGCCCAGGAGCGGCCCGTGAGCGTCCAGTCCGGCACGGTGTTCGTGGACTTCACCCTGGAGAAGACCGCCGCCCCGGCCACGGGCAAGCTCACCGTCTTCACCAACCCGCAGCCCGGCGCCACCCTCTACGTGGACGGCGCGGCCCGCGGCAAGACCCCGGTGACCCTGGACATCACCCCGGGCGTCCACACCCTGCGTGTGGAGCTCGCCGGCTTCCCCACCAAGGAAGAGACCATCGACCTGAGCGATCTGCAGCCGGGCGAGAACCGGCGCCGCGTGATCTCGATGGAGTAGGCGCGCAGCCTTCGTTCGGGGAAGGTCGCTTCTCCTGGTTCCCAAACAGTCGCAATCGGTTGACGCGCGTCAGTTGCGGGTGCATCCCCTGTCCGCGAAATCGTCTGGCCGCGCACTGGTTAGCTGTCCGAGCAGCCATGCCGAGTGTGGGCGCTCGAGCTGGGAGAAACACGCCACGCCGCCACGCCGCCACGACGCAACGTTTGGATCAGGGGATGGAATCCGGCGTCGCGCCGTTGCGTCGTTGCGTCGTGGCGTGCTTCCGAAAACCAGAGTGCCTGCAGGCTATTGCGGTGCGGGCTTCCCTCGGATTCTTCGAGGCGTCCAGCTCTCTGAAACTCAGAACCCGACCAGTCCGAAGCCCACCACTACGCCGCCGTCGTCCGTCGCCGGTGCGATCAGCGGAGTGACGCGGGGGGCGCGCGCGGCCAGCCCGCGCCGCTGGCGGTCGAAGCTCGCGGCCACGCAGATCTGGTTGATGAGCACGCCCGCCGCGTAGGTGGTCAGGACCGCCGGCAGATAAAAGCCCAGCGCGCTGGGGGAGACCGCGCCGAAGAGGTAGACCAGGCCCGCGCCAGCGCCCACGTCCAGGGCCATGTTGAACGCGAACCCGCCGGGATCGCGCATGTGCGCCAGCCCGAGACCCGGGAACGGCACGAAGGCCAGCCCGACGGCGACCTTGCGCCGTCGCTGCAGATCGCTGAGCTGGATACGCACGGGGGTGGTGGTGACGCGGACGGGATCGCCGATGCCCGGGCCGGCGTCCTCCCGGCGGTCGCCCATGTGGCCGTCACCCGTGGCGATCAGGGCGGCCCCGTCGGGGGTGCCGTCGTCCTCGCCGCCGTCGTCGTCCGCGCGGCCGTCGGAGGTGGCCAGGACCGCGGGCCCCACGGGCTCGTCGTCGGGGATCGTCACCAGCGGCGTCAGGCCCAGGAGGTGGTAGCCCTCCCTGAGCAGCGTGTTGCCGTAGCTGTCCACGCTGCGCTCGAACACCAGCTCGGCGCGCCCCCGCTCCCCCTGCTGGATCACGTCCAGGGAGATGAGGCGGAGCTTGTCTCCGTGGGTGTCGTGCTCCACGAAGCTCACCACCGCGTGGTAGACGCCCAGCCCCTGCAGCGCGTTGATCATGCAGCCCACGCTCTGGCCGCATTCGGCGAGCTCGGCGCGGTGGGGATCGGGCAGGCTGCCCACTCCGGCGACCCGCGTGTGAGGGATGGCCCGGAAGCGCTGCATCAGCGCGGCGTTGATCTCGGTGGCGCGGTCCACCAGGTCGGGCGGGGACTTGGTGTCCACCACCACGACCCACAGGGGGGGCTGCTGCTCCATCTCCTCGGCCGTGGCCGGCGCGATCTCGGGCGCCAGGTCGAAGGGGATGTCCAGCTCTCCGGACGGGATGCGCAGCTGCATGCCGGTGTGGGTCGTACCCACCACCTCACCCACGAATGTGTACCCCGCCGGCAGGGAGATGCGGCGGTACTCCTGCGCCCCGGCGGGGGCCGCGGACACCACGGTGAAGAGGAGGAGGAGCGCGGCCAGGGGCGTGAGACGGGCCGAGTTGAACATCGTTGTTCCAGATCTCCGAGTCTTTCCGCCACGTTGCGAGCGCGTGGGGACACGTCAAACCTAGCAGGGATATTGCGGGACCGCAACGGGATCGGATCGGGGCGCGGCGGGCTATAATGCGGACCTCCTGGAGGTCCTGATGGCCGGCTCGCCACCGCCAGACAACCGCGACCACCGCGTGCGGGTGCTGCCCGACTCGCTGGTCAACAAGATCGCCGCAGGCGAGGTCGTGGAGCGCCCGGCCTCGGTGGTCAAGGAGCTGGTGGAGAACGCCGTGGATGCGGGCGCCACCGAGATCCGCGTCGATCTGCGGGGCGGGGGCAAGAACCTGGTGGCCGTACGGGACGACGGCCGGGGCATGACGCGCGACGACGCGTTGCTGGCCATCGAGCGGCACGCCACGAGCAAGATCCGCCAGCCCGACGACCTGTTCGCCATCCACACCCTGGGCTTCCGCGGAGAGGCCCTGCCATCCATCGCGCAGGTCAGCCGGATGGAGATCCGCACCGCCGTGCGCGGCGAGGACGCGGGTACCCTGGTGCTCCTCGACGGCGGCGTGCTCAAGGCCGTACGCGACGCCCCACCCGTCCCCGGGACCGAGATCCTCGTACGCCGGCTGTTCTTCAACACGCCCGTCCGGCTGCGCTTCCTCAAGACCGAGCGCACCGAGCTGGGGCACGCCACCGAGGCGGTGGTCCGCCTGGCCCTGGCCAACCCGTCGGTGCGGTTCGACCTGTACCGCGCGTCGGCCAGGGGTCCGGCGCGCGTCATCCAGGCCCCTGCCACGGACGACCTCGGGCGACGCGCCGGCGATCTGCTGGGCCGGCACGTGCGCGACCGGCTGTTGCCGGTGGACGCGGAGTTCGAGGGCATGATGATCCGCGGCCTCGCGGGCGCGCCGTCCCTGAACCGCTCGTCGCGCCACGGCCTGTACCTGTTCGTCAACGGGCGCCCCGTGCGCGACCGGCTGCTGCTCAGTGCCGTGTCCGAGGCGTACCGCGGCATGATCACCAAGGGCCGGCACCCGCTGGTGGTGCTGTTCCTGCGGCTGCCCCCCGAGGAGGTGGACCACAACGTCCACCCCACCAAGTCCGAGGTGCGCTTCGTGCGCGGCCCCGACGTGCATCGATTCGTCGTGCGGACCATCGGCGACGGCCTGCGGCGGTCCCGGCGAGGGGAGGGGATCCCCGCGGCCGACCCCGCCGCTGCCGCGCCCACCGCCGCTTCAGGGACCACGCCGCTGCGGCTGCCCGACCTCGAGCCCGTCTCCCACACCGGCCAGGGCACGCCGAGCTGGTCGGCGGTCCGTGAGTCCCTCTTCGACGGCGTGGCGGACGATCCGGCCCCGGCCCGGCCGACCACCGGCGAGGTCCCCGTCCCGGGAGACCCCCATCCCGTCGTCGAGACGTCGGTCCGCTACTCCAACATGGCGTTCGTGGGGCAGTACGAGGGCACGTACCTGATGCTGCAGGACGGCCGCGATCTCGTGGTGGTGGACCAGCACGCGGCCCACGAGCGCATCAACTACGAGCGCATCCTGCACGCGCAGGAGCGCGGGTTCTCGTCCCAGGCCCTGCTGGTGCCCGAGGTGCTGGACCTGCCTCGCGCGCAAGCGGGGGTACTGCTCGAACGCGCAGAGATGCTGGCGGGCCTCGGCATCGAGCTGTCCGACTTCGGCGGCGGCTCCATCGCCGTGTCCGCCCTGCCGCCCAACCTCTCGCCCGGCGAGGTCCGCACCCTGGTGGCGGACGTGGCCCAGGAGCTGATGAGCCACCGGCCCAGCACCGCCGTGGAGGATCTGCGGCATTCGGTGGCGGCCCTGGCCGCCTGTCACGGCTCCGTGCGCGCCCATCAGCGGCTGTCGCTGGAGGAGGTGCGATCGCTGCTGGTGCAGCTCGATGCCGCGGATCACCCCTACACCTGCCCGCACGGCAGGCCCCTGCTCACCCGGTTCTCCCTGCGCGACGTGGAAAAATGGTTCGATCGAACGTGAAGGTCGTCTCGGTGGTCGGCCCCACCGCGTCGGGCAAGACATCGCTGGGCCTGGCCCTGGCCGATCGGCTGGGTGGCGAGATCGTCAGCGCCGACTCGGTGCAGGTGTACCGCCTGCTGGACGTGGGCAGCGCCAAGCCCACCCCCATGGAGCTGGCCGCGGCGCCGCACCACCTCATCGACGTGGTCGACCCGGACGAGCCCTACACCGCTGCAGACTTCGCCCGCGACGCTGCCGCCGCCATCCATGACATCGCCAGCCGCGGGCGGGTACCCCTGGTCGTGGGCGGCACGACCCTGTACGTGCGGGCGTTGCTGCACGGCCTGTGCCCGGCGCCGCCCGGCGACGAGGCCATCCGTCGCCAGCTGGCCGAACGAGCGCGGGACGAGGGCTGGCCGGCCCTCCACGCCGAGCTGCGGCAGCTGGACCCCGACGCGGCCGCCCGCATCCACCCCAACGACCGCATCCGCATCGAGCGTGCCCTGGAGGTGGTGCTGAGTACGGGCGCCCCCATCACCCGGATCCAGGAGGACCACGCATTCGGCGGGGGTGAATTCGACTCGCTCCAGATCGGGCTGCGGCTGGCGCGGGAGGTGCTGTACGAGCGCATCGACCGGCGGGTGCTGCAGATGTTCGACAGCGGCTGGATCGAGGAGGTGGAGTCCCTGCTGGAGCGGGGCTATGATGCGGACCTCAAGCCGCTGCAGGCCATCGGGTACCGCGACGTGGTGCGGCTGGTCCGCGGCGAGCTGGATCGCGAGGAGGCGGTGCGGCGCATCCAGCGGGACACGCGACGCTTCGCCAAGCGGCAGCTCACGTGGTTGCGTAAGGAACCGGACGTGATCTGGCACGATCCTCGCCAGGGACTCGACGAGGCCCTGGAGCGATCGGTACTCGAGTTCCTGGATCGGGATCGGCCGAGCTGATCCGAACCCCAACGACGGGCTGGCCATGACCATTCTGTTGCCGTTCGAGAGACACATCGCCCAGCTGGAGGAGGCGGTGGCACGCCTGGAGGGCCGCGCGGAGCCGTCCGACGCGGTACACCAGCTGCGTCGCGAGGTGGACTACCACCTCGACGTGTTCATCGCCGGGCTCTCCGCCTACCAGCGCACGATGATCTGCAGGCACCCGTCGCGCCCCTACGCGCAGAACTACATCGACGGCCTGTTCACCGACTGGGTGGAGCTGCACGGCGACCGCTGCTTCATGGACGACCCGTCCATCGTGGCCGGCCTCGCCCGGCTCGACGGCAAGCCCATCGTGGTGGTGGGCCAGCAGAAGGGGCGCACGGCCAAGGAGATGAAGGCCCGCAACTTCGGCATGCCCAAGCCGGAGGGGTTTCGCAAGGGCCTGCGCCTGATGCGCCTGGCCCACCGCCTGGGCCACCCCATCGTCACCTTCATCGACACGCCGGGCGCCTACCCGGGCATCGGCGCGGAGCAGCGCGGACAGGCCGAGGCCATCGCCGCCAACCTCATGGCCATGAGCGAGCTTGGCGTGCCCATCATCACCATCGTCATCGGCGAAGGCGGCTCCGGCGGCGCGCTGGGCATGGCCGTGGCCAACCGCATCCTGATGCTGGAGCACGCCATGTTCTCGGTGATCTCGCCCGAGGCCTGCGCGTCCATCCTCTGGCGCAGCCGCAAGGAGGCTCCCAGGGCGGCCGAGGCGCTGCGGTACTCGGCGCCCAACTGCCTGAAGATCGGCGTGGCGGACGAGGTCATCCCCGAGCCCTCCACCGGCGCGCACCGCCAGCCCGAGGTGGTCGCCACGGCGCTCAAGGCGGCCCTCGTCCGGCATATGGACGAGCTGTCGAAGCTGACCCCGGACGAGCTGCGGGCCGACCGCTACGCCAAGCTGCGGCGCATCGGCGTGCTCCAGGACGTGGCGGGGGAGGGGTGAGCGTGGCCGGCGACGACCTCCGACCCGTGCGCGTCGCCATCGACGGGCCCGCCGGCGTGGGCAAGTCCACCACGGCCCGGGCCCTGGCCGCGCGCCTGGGCTTCCAGTACGTGGACACGGGCGCCATGTACCGATCCGTGGCGGTCATCGGCCGACGACGCGGCATCGATCTGGGTGACGAGGACGCGCTGGCCGCGGTGGCGGCCTCCCTGCGATTCCGCTTCGAACCCGGCGACGGCGAGCAGCGGACCGTCGTGGACGGCGAGGACCTCTCCGAGGCCATCCGCGAGCCCCAGGTGTCCATGGACGCCTCCGCGGTGTCGAGCCTGCCCGCGGTGCGGCGCGCCTTGGTGGTCGTGCAGCAGGCGCTGGGCGCCGCCGGCGGCGTGGTGATGGAGGGGCGGGACATCGCCACGGTGGTCATGCCCGACGCCGAGGTGAAGGTCTACCTGGACGCGGATCCCGAAGTGCGCGGCCGTCGCAGGCTCACGGATCTACGTGCTCGCGGCGCCGACGCCTCCCTCGCCGAGGTGGTCGCGGACATGCGCGCGAGGGACCTGCAAGACAGCACGCGCGAGGACTCCCCGCTGCGCCGCGCCGACGGCGCGGTTCTGCTCGATACGACCCACCTCACGCCGGACGAGGTCCTCGATCGGATCGTGTCCTGGGCGCACACAGCTTCAGAGCGCCTTTGACATTGCCACGGTGGGTCTGTATAAAAGCCGCGCTTCGCAGCCCCGTTGCCGTTTCGGCCCCACCGGAGCGGACCAGGTAGACGGGGTCGTCAGACCCGGGCAGGGCGAGGGAAAATGAGTTCCCCCGGTACCTTGCCGAGAAACACGTAACGCAGTTCTTCCGCGTACTTACGCAACCAACCCCCAAGTAACACATGACCGACAACAACACGCAACCCCTCGATCCCTCCCTCTCCACCTTCGACCTGGACGCCCCCCTGGATGCTGCCGATCAGGACAGCTTCATGGAAGAGTTCAGCCGGCTGCTCGACGAGAAGCCCATCAAGGAGCACAGCGTCATCCGCGGCCGGGTCATTGCCGTCAACCCCGAGACGGTGGTGGTGGACGTCAGCTACAAGTCCGAAGGTGTGATCCGCATCCACGAGTTCAAGGACCAGGACGGCAACATCACCGTCGAGGTCGGCGACGTCATCGACGTGTACCTCGATCGCCTCGAGGACGACGACGGTTCCCTGGTCCTGAGCAAGGAGCGGGCGGACATGATGAAGGCCTGGGACGAGATCTCCAAGGCCGTGGAAAAGGACGAGGTGGTGGAAGGCACCATCATCGCCCGCGTCAAGGGCGGCCTGGCCGTGGACATCGGCGTCCGCGCCTTCCTGCCCGGCTCGCAGGTGGACCTGCGGCCCGTCAAGAACCTCGACAAGCTCATCGGCAGCCGCGCCTCCTTCAAGATCATCAAGTTCAACAAGAAGCGCGGCAACATCGTGCTGAGCCGTCGCGTCCTGCTCGAGCAGGAGCGCGAGGAGCGCCGCAAGGAGACCCTGGAGAAGATCGAGGTCGGCGCCATCATCGACGGTACCGTCAAGAACATCACCGACTACGGTGCCTTCATCGACCTGGGCGGCATCGACGGCCTGCTGCACATCACCGACATGAGCT
>CAZLEO010000332.1:0-6147 GCA_964558555.1 uncultured Rickettsiales bacterium
GAGGTGCTGTCGAGGGTCAGCGTGAGCGAGCCGGTCTCGTCGGTGAGGCCGTAGGCGTAGGCCTCGGCGTCGCCGTCGAGGCAGATACGCACGCCCTGGCGTGGGTTGCCTTCGAGGGAAGCGGAGAGGGTGACCTCGCCCTCACCACGCGGCAGGAGCGAGGGGTAGCTGATCTCCACGTCGGCGGGGGGCCCGGTCCAGATGTTGAGCTCGGGGTCGCCGAACAGCACCGATCCCACGTACTGGTCCATGGCGTGGAACTCGTTGTAGTACCCGAGGCGACCCTCCTCGACGGCCGTGCCCATGGTGACGATCTCGGTGTCGTCGGTGTCCTCGAAGATCACCCCCCAGAACCCGCGACGCATGGCGGAGCGCCAGTGGGCGCAGTAGCTGCAGCTGATGCTCTGGCCGACGTAGGCCACGGCGCCGCGGAGCTGCGTGGCGTCGCCCGCGAGGACCCAGTTCTCGCCGCCGTAGCTCCAGCCGCACACGGTCTGGCAGGTGTACACCGGCACGATGGGCAACATCGGGCCGTTGTCCAGGTCGTCCGCGTCGATGTCGAAGCCGTTCCAGCCGACGTCGTAGCCGGTGGGGATGCCGTGGTAGGCGGCGAAGGAGGCGCCGCCCTCGAGGATGTCGATGGCGGTCTGGGTGCCGTTGGGGGTGGTGCCGCGGGTGAGGATGGAGACGCTGTCGTACCCGGCGTCCATGAGCAGGCCGGCCTGCCAGTAGGAGTCGCCGTAGTAGTGCAGCCAGTCGTCGTCGTCCCAGTCCTCGCTCAGCACCATCAGGGCGGTGCGGTAGAACGGGTCGTCCGACGGGGTGGGGTAGCGTTCGTACTGCAGGGTCTTCTCGACCATGGCCGCCACTTCCACCGCAGTGGAGGCGGGGAATCGACCCGGATGGAGCTCGATGAAGGAGTCGCCGTCGACGCTGCCGTAGTAGGTGTCCGAGTACCCACCCCAGCCCTCGTTGCTCCATTCCATGGGCATGGCGTGGGCGTCGCCCACCAGCAGCACGTATTCGGGTGCCGGGTCCCAGGTGGCGACCGCGTCCTGGATGAAGGCGCGGATCTCGTAGCTGGAGTAGCCGGTCTCCGCCGGCGTGACGATCCTCGCCAGCATGCCCTTGTGGGTCTTCCACTCGGCCAGGGGTTCCATCTCGTCGGCCCACTCCGCCGGGGACACGATGAGGTATCGAGCCCCCGCGCCCAGGGCAGCGGCGGGGATCGAGAGGACGACGAACAGGGGCAGTAGCGCGCGCAAGATCATGGGTTCTCCGGATGAACCAGCCTATCACGGGTAGGACGACGTCTCTTGGGGCATTTTCGGGGACCGGTTATCCTGCTGAACGCGGCAGACCGCACGACGACTGGAACGCGGAGCGGACCTCTGAAGACACGGCGAAGACTCTGGGGCGCCGGCTCCGTCGTCAGTCGTGCTGCAGCAGCCGCCTGCGGCCCCGCTCGAAGTCCAGCTCCAGCCGCAGGTCGCCCAGGTCAATCTGCGTGACCAGGGTGCCGAACTCGACCTCGGCGTAGGCGTTGGACCAGCGGGGGAAGGGCCCGAGGTCGATGGCCTCGCCGGCCACGGTCATGGATCCCTCCCAGCCCACCTCGACAATGCCGACGGAGGGGGACTCGTAGACGACGGTGTCGCCGATGGCGACGGTCGCCGCGCCGATTGCGGCGACGAAGTCCTCGAACGGACCGGCGTCGTCGAGGCGGCCCGTCTCGACGATCCAGATGTTGGTCTCGCCCTCGGCGTCGAGCTCGTAGTCGTTGTCCTCGGCCCAGCTCAGGGGGTTGAGTGAGTACAGCGCCACGTACCCGTCGCCCTTGCGGCCGAAGACCCAAGGGCTGCCGCCGGCGACGTCCTCGACCACCTCGTCGAAGCCGCCGCGAGGGAAGAAGGCGTGGGTGTGGTCGGAGCTGATGTAGGCGTCGGCGAGGGGGACGTCTTGCTTGCGGTACTGGATGATCCCCACGTTTTGATGGAACGTGGCGCGGGGCAGCCAGCTGCCGATCCACTGGCCGGCGAGCTCCACGTCGACCCCTGCGCCGGCGAGGTCGCTGGGATACGAAGTGAAGACGTAGGCCTCGTCGTCGAGGGTGGCCTGCCACATCTGGGTCTGGGAGGCCCACAGCGCGGGGTTGTAGTCCTGAGCGCCCGCGAGCTGGTAGTCGGGGGTGCGGAACACGTAGGTGTTCATGGCCTCGAGGGAGATGCCGCGGGCGATGGGCTCGAGCTGCTCGGCCAGATCGGGCAGGGTGCCGTTGTCCATGGCCACCTCGATCAGGTCGAGGAACTCGGCGGGGATGTCGCCGAACAGGAAGCCGTTCCACAGGTCGAGCTCCTCGACCATGGCGAAGGTGCCCTCGACCACCTCGGGCGCGACCAGGGCGGACATGCCCGCCCAGAAGATGATGTCGTCGTGCTCGGTGTAGCCGATGCCGTACTCGGGCCCCTCGGCCACGTCGATGCTGTCGCGCTGGCGGTGCTCGTGGCTGGCCTCGGTCGCCGCGGCGATGTCCTCGAGCATGCCGGGCGTCCAGTACTGATCGCTGGTGGCCAGGAACGCCCCGGAGAAGTTGCCCGTGGACTCGTATTCGCCCAGGCCGAGCATGATCCAGGCCGTCTCCCGCGTGGAGTCCGTGAGCCCATCGAGGAACTTGGACTCGTAGGTGCGGCCGTGCACCGTGGCGAAGTTGCCCTTGTAGGTGTTGTTGAGCAGGTCGAACGCGACGATGTCGAGCACGGCCGCCGCCTTGGTGCGGATCGTCTCGTCCTCGGCGAAGTCGGCGAGGTTGGCCACCGCGGGGACGTCCTCGTTGAAGTAGACGTTGGAATGCCACTCGGAGAAGCCGAAGCGACCGCGGTTGTCCAGCCAGCGCTCGGCCAGGTAGGCCGCGTGTTCGGCGTGCTCGGCGCCGGTCATGCCGTTGTTGGAGAAGACATCGTCGGGGAACAGCTGGCCGGCGAGGAGCTCGTTGGAGTGGTAGAGGATCTGGTGATTCTCGGTCCAGTAGCACATCTGGTCTTCGCCGGGCTCGTCGATCCAGTACTTGAAGCCCAGCACGTGCTGCTCGAGTTGTTCCCGCACCGCCGGATCCAGGGATCCGTTGGCGCGGTCCAGGTACAGCACCCGCAGCATCGACGCCATGGAGAAGTCCGCGCAGTCCTCGCGCGCGTCCACCTTCTCGCACGAGGACGTGATGGCGTCGGGGTAGACCTCGGAGCTCAGCGCCACGCGGCACACCTGGCCGTGCATGCCGCCGGAGTCGGGCCCGTTGTTGTCGTGGCAGTACTGCAGGTACTCGGCCTGGCGCGCCTGGTACGCGGCCGTGGCCTCCAGGGGGATCTCCGAGTACGGGCCGTCGTCGACGGTGTCGTCGTCGTCGGCCGCGGTGGTGTCGTCGTCGCCTTCGGGTTCGTCGTCGCAGCCCACGGCCAGGACGAGCGCAGTGGCGAGGGCGAGGAACCAGCGTCGGATGTCGGCCATGATGGGGTCTCCGCGATGCGTCTTCTATGGCGCCGGAGATCGTTGCAGCCCCCTCGCGCGCGGTCCAGGCGAAGCTGCGCCGGACCGAAAAAAAGCGCGGGGGATCCAGAGTTAATCCACCAGTGAATTCACCCTCCAGGACGGGGTTAGTCTGAACTCAGGTTCGATGAACGATTCACCTGGAGGGAAACGATGAACACTCTGTCCACCCACGACGCTTCCACCCCCGCCACCTTCACCACTCGCGCCCTGACGAGCCTGGCCGCCGCTGCCGCGCTGCTGACCGTCTGTGCGACCGCAGGCGCCCAGGAGCTGGCCCTGTTCGAGGAGGCCGAGGACGAGATCTTCGTGAGCGTGGACAACAACCACCGCGGCGCCGGCGACGTCATCGCGGTGAGCATCGACAACGATGACGAGGTGTCGGTCTCGGTGGACAACAACCACCTGCCGGTCCAGGGCGAGCTCTACGTGACCGTGGACAACAGCCACCGCGTCACGGACCACGAGGTCTTCGTGACCGTGGACAACAGCCACCGCGAGCGCGGTGAGGTGTTCGTGACCGTGGACAACAACCACCGCGAGGGCGCGTCCGAGATCTTCGTGACCATCACCAACGACCACCGCGAGAAGGGCAGCGCCATCGCCATCGCCAGCCGCGACACCGGCGCAATCAACGTCGTGCTGGACGGCCGCGCGCTGGCCGCGGGCGACGAGATCGTCGCGGTCATCGACAACGCCGAGGAGATCCTGGTCTCGGTGGACAACAACCACGTCCCCGTGCGCGGCGAGCTGTTCGTGACCGTGGACAACAACCACCGCGTCACGGTGTACGCGGACGGCTACTACGTGGGCAGCGGTGAGGTCGCCACCATCATGGACGGCAACCACTGAACCCGCGTCTTCCGGCCCTCACACCCCGTCGAGGAAGCGATACAGCCAGCCGTCGGGGTGCACGGCGAGGGCCGGAGCCGGGAGGTCGAGCCGGGTGCTGCCAGTCCCCTTCGGGCGGACGATGGGCGGCACCTCGGCCGTTCTGGACCTGAACCACTCGCGCAGGCGGTGCAGGAGTCGGTTGATGTTGCCCTTCTCCAGCCCCACCTTGTCCCCCCGCCACACCAGCGCGCGCAGGTCCGCATCGGGCACTGGACCGAGCTCGTCGCGCTGGAACAGCACCAGCAGCGACAGGGTCAGGCCGAGCTGGTAGGGCATCGTGTCGCGCAGCCGCTGGCCTCCCAGGGCCCACACCACGATGAACTGGTCGCCGTCGAGGCGCACGCCCAGCGTTCGCTCCTGTGGGCCGGCGACCGTGGCCTTGGTGGCCGGTGGCGGCGTGATCTCCACCACCCGGACGACCCGTGAGTTGCCTGCCCTGAGCTCGGCACCCACGTGCAGGACGCGCCCGCCGCGGCTCACCGCGCCGCGGTCGAGGGTCGTGCCGTTGCGCGATCCCATGTCCCACACGCGATAGCCCTCGCCGTCGGCGCGGATCTCGAAGTGGTGCCGGCTGACCAGGTCCTCGGTCAGCACCAGGTCGGCCCACGAGGCCTCGCGCCCCACCCGCAGGCTGTATTCCGCCTCGACGCGGCCGGTTCCCTCGACGTGCAGGACGATCACGGATCCGCCCCTCCTTCGTCGGACATCACACCTCCCACCCACAAACAGGATACCGTAGAGACCTCGAAGAGGAGGAGACGGCCGGCCATGTTCGAGGGGGCCCTGCCCGCGACCGCACACATCGTCATGGCCGTGCTCGCCGTGGTCGCGGGGCTGCTGGTGGGCGTGCCCCTCGTGCACTGGTGGACGTCCAGCACCCGACGACGGGAGATCGAGCGGCGCCGGAGGCGCATGCTCGTGTGGGAGGCGGCGGCCGACGAGCGGGGATTGCGCGTGGCCGGACCCGACGAGGCGCGGATCGTCGGTGAGATCGAGGGCATCGAGGTGGAGGCGGGGGAATCGCACGTGACGCTGGACCACTGGTTCTTCACGGGCGTGGGTGCGCGCGTCCCAGGGGGCCTGCTCGAGGGATCGCGGGTGACGATCCTGGCCCGCCGTGCCGATGAGGTCCTTCCACCGCGGGAGATGGCGTGATGGCGGACCGCGCCCCTCGCTGGACCCTGGCCGCCCAGGCCGTCGCCTACATCCCGGTGGTGCTGCTGTGCGCCGGGCTCGATCGGATGCTGCTGATCTCGGCGGCGGCGGTGAGCGCGACCGCGCTGGCGATGAGCTGGCAGCTGTCCCGCGGTCGCTCGTGGTCCATACCGCTGGGCTGGGCGCTGGCGGTGCTGTTCGCGGTCATGGCGTTCCGGGCGGCGGACCCGCCGGACACGGACGACGCGCTGATCTCCCTGTACGCCCTCGACCCGCCCGAAGAACCGACACCGGACGAGATGGAGGCCGCGCTGGGTCTCGTCGAGGAGGTGATCCTCGCGCGCAGCGGCGGCAAGCCCGCGCCGTCCTGCGCCGAGCCAGGCGGCCACGGCGGGTTCCTGGCGGACGCACCGGCGGGCGCTGTCTTCGTCACCCTGTGGCTCGACCACCGGCCCTTCAGCCGCGGCCGCGCCGCGGAGGGCCCCCTCGTGCCGCCGCGCGGCGCGGCCGGCGCCCCCGGGGGGGGGCGGGTGGCCGGGCGGGGGGGCGGCGGGGCCG
>CAZLEO010000332.1:6157-9741 GCA_964558555.1 uncultured Rickettsiales bacterium
TGCTCTGCCGCAGACCAGGCGCTGGACGGATGGACGGACTGGGAGTCCGAGGCGGAATCGGTCCGTGTTCAGGTGGACCTGACGCAGCCACCCCGGCGTCTCCGGCCCAGACCCTCGCACCGGCTCGCGCTGCGCGTCCTGACGTGGGTCGGGCACGCCCCGGCAGAGGCGCTGGACGCGTCGGGACGGCTGTGCCAGCTGGGATACGAGGTGGAGCCCGGCGTGACCGGTCTGATGTTGGTCGCGGACGGCCGGGAGGGGATCCTCCTGCCCGCCGATCCGGTGACGCGCGGTTGGCTGACACCTTCGGTGCGGACTCGCCCGGGCAAGGTCCATAACTTGCTGATCCACCTGAGCCGCGACGCGGGCGGGCCGTCGGGGTTGTGGGAGGAGGACGGCACCGAGCTGTACCGGTTCACGGCCGTCACCTTCGGCCGCCCGGTGCCCGGCGGTCCGGCGGTCCCCTTCTTCCGCGGCAATGCCGGCACGCCGGCCGTGGACGACGAGGCCCTGCTAGACGGTATCGCGTCGGCGGCCCGCTGGCTGCGCGGCAGGCTGCGAGCGGACGGCTCGTTCGACTACGAGTACTTCCCCAACACCGACTCGAACAGCGATGAGTACAACGTCATCCGCCACGCCGGGTGCGTGCACGGCCTGCTGGACATCCATGCCCTGGCCCGGCGCGAGCCCGCCCTCGCAGCGCACGCCGACGGCTACCTGGACGCCGCGCTGACGGCCATGGACTGGGTCTACGCGAACATGGCCCCCCCCGAGTTCGCACGAGACCCGGACCTCGTCGCCCTGATCGACGACGAGCGCCGCGCCAGCAGCGGCGCCGCCGCCTTCGCCCTGCTGGCCATGCTGCACCGCCCTGACGCGTCCACCGTGTCCGATCCGGAGCTGTGCGAGCGCCTGTCGAGGCCCCAGGACGATGTCGTCATGGAGGGGCTCGGTCGCTTCCTGCTGGCCATGATCGACGACCGCGGCCGCGTGTTCCGCCACTACGACGAGACCCTGACCCACGACGAGGTCCTGGACGAGCCGCTGTACCTGCCCGGCGAGACCATGCTGGCGCTGGCCGTGTTCCACCGGCGCACGGGCGACCCCCGCTGGCTGGAAGGGGCCCGCCGGATCGGCGACTGGCAGATCGAGAAGTACCGCGCGGAGCGCCCCAACCCGGGGCACTGGGAGATGCAGGCGCTGACCGAGCTGTACGAGATCACGGGCGAGGAGCGCCACGCCCGCGCCTGCCTGGAGATGGCCGACCACTTCGTTTCGGAGCAGATCCCGCCCCACCCGGCGCTGTTCCCCGACTACCTCGGCGCCTTCCGGCGGCCCGACGATCTGCCGCGGACCACCCGGGCGGCGGCGCGGAGCGAGGCGCTGGGCGCGGCCGTTCGCGCGGCGTGGGCCCTGGGCGAGGACGCCACCGTGTACGAGGACGCCCTGCTCGCCGCGGCCCGGCACCTGCTGGAGAACCAGTGGCGTCCCGACAACAGCTACTACCTGCCCGATCCCGGGCGCGCCGAGGGGGCGCTGCGTATGGGCCTGGTGGACAACCACTGCCGCATCGACAACAACAAGCACGCGATGCGGGGGCTCGCCGCTGCGCTGGCGGTGGTGCGCCACCGCGAGGCAGCCGCCGCTCCCGTTGGACACTGAATCGTGGGCAGCGGTACGGTGTCGACGTGAGGGTGGTTCCCCTGATCCGGGCGTTCGTGGTCGGTGCCGTCGGCGCCGCGCTCGTCTTCGTGACGGCCAGCAGCCTCGGGGCGCGCCCCACCTGGCCCGACACCACACGGATGCAGGACGGGCGCGAGGGGCTCGCGGGGGGGCAGGCCTACATCCGCCGTAGCGCCACCGCCCCGGTGATCTGCTTCCTGGACACCTACGGCATGCTCGGCTGCTGGCCGGACGCCATCAACTACCGCGCCGGCTTCCCCACCGGGGAGTTCGTCCAGGTGCGCGTCGGCGAGGACCACCTGTGCGCCGGCCGGCGCGATGGAGAGGTGGTGTGTTGGGGTTGGGGGGATTGCGCTCAGGGCGAGTGCGAGTCGCCGGAAGGCCAGCACATCTCCCTGCGTACGGCGCGCAACGCGGCCTGCGCGCGCAAGACCGACTGGAGCGTCGAATGCTGGGGCGAGCCCGCGGAGGTGCAGTGAGGATGAGCCACGTGTACACGCAGATCGCCGCGGGCATCGGGGGCGCCGCGATCACGTTCGGACTGCTGCTGGCCTGCCCCGTGGAGGAGCATCAGTGCCCCACCCCCGATCCCGAGCTCGTCGCCCCGGTGATGCAGTCGTTCAGCCGTAGCACCGGCGACGCCGTGTTCTGCTGGATCGAGCAGGACGGTTCGCTGGGTTGCTGGCCCGACGAGTTGCGCGACCAGCCCGGCTTCCCCCAGGGCGAGTTCATCTGGGTCAGCATCGGCGTGGACCACCTGTGCACCGTCCGCGAGGACTTCACCGCCGAGTGCTGGGGCTGGGGGGAGTGCGCCCACGGCGAGTGCGAGGCCCCGGACGGCGAGTGGGTCTACATCCGCGCCGGTGTGCACGTGAACTGCGGTGAGCACCTGGACGGATCCGTGGAGTGCTGGGGCATGGAGGCCGACCTCTAGTTCGCCGAGCAGGTCCCCACTTGCCCGGACTCGCCCCTGCACCTGGCGTTACAATTGCAGGTACGAGGGATCAGACATCACGCCCGGGCACGGGCAGGGGAGAACGAGCCATGACCATTTCCGCCGAGCACACCACCTCGTTACGCGAGATCCGCGATTTCCTGGCGAACCAGGGCACCGACCTGCCGCCGTGGAGCGCTCCAACCACCTCCGTGGACCGGCTGTATCAGCTGCTGCGCGAGCGCCGGGAAGACGAGGCGTTCTGGACGGACCTGGCCGGACTCACCCGACGCCTCGAACGCACGCAGCGCGCGCCGCTACACGTGGACGGATCGGACGTGCTGAGCGCCGCCGTGGTGGACCAGCTGCTGTCCGACCTGCGCGCCGACCTGCCCGACGACACGGCGGCGCCGCCGTCGGCGCGCGGATGGATACGATCCAGCGTCGGCTTCTCGGCCATCGCCGCGTTCGTGCTGCTGGGGACCTCCCTGGGCTGCGACGAGACCGCCGGCGGGGACGCGTGTGACGCGGCCGCGGACGAGGGCATCACCGACGCGACCGAGCAGACCGTGTACTGCGACCTGCTCGACATCATCAACGCCTCGGAGATGGATCCCGACCTGCGCAGCGACCTGCTGGCGTGTCTGCCCGAGCTCGCGGCCACCGAGCGCGCCGACCTGCTCGACCAGTTCGAGCTGGCCAGCGAGGGGGAGCTGGCCGATCTGCTCGAGGAGATCGCCTCGTCCGAGCAATGCGACGGCGCGGGCAGCGGCGACCAGGACTGGGTCGACGACGACCACTAGTTTCGACCCCCCTCACTGAACACCCCCGAGCACGCGTGCGTGCTAGTCTGGTGCGACCTTCACGGGGGTACGAGATGAAGTACGCAGCCTGGATCGCCCTGCTCCTGTCCCTCTCGCTGATGATCGGTTGTCCGGAGGAGTCCGACGACGACTCGGCGGGGGAC
>CAZLEO010000333.1:0-9739 GCA_964558555.1 uncultured Rickettsiales bacterium
ATCTACCTGCGTTTTTCGGATCCATGTGCGTAGCACCTGTCAAACAGGGGTTTGAGGATGGCCCGCGAGGCTGGTGCTTCGTTATGACAGATGGTCGATCAGGTGTGCCAGATGGGTGAGATCGCCGTGCCGTAACTCCTCGTAAAGACGGGGGTTCGCTGCCGGCGAGATGTCAGATACCCGATTCGTCCAGGCGGTCCAAGCCGTGGCAGTCGAAATCCGGGCCGAGCCGGTATCCGTCCCCCTTCCCTCCCTCGACGATCCGCTCGGCCAGACCCGGCTCGTCACGGAGGTTCTTGCGGATGGCGTGCCGGAGTCGGGAGACCCACGACTGGACCTTGTTTCGGTCCAGGCTCGGGTCATCGGCGAGCCTGGCGAGCTGCTCAGCCGAGCGGAGCTTCCGCTGCATGGGGTCGTACCCGTCCTTGCGCGCTGCTCGCCATAGCAGGGTCAGCAACAGCTGGACGCCCTGGGGCCGACCGCCAATGCTGTAGGGTCTGCAGATCTTCTGACGTTCGAGCCACACGCCGGCCTCGCTGACGGCGATCACGCGCCGCTCGGTGAGGTGCCCGGATGTCACGTCGTCCCGGGGTAACGTGCGCCGCGGACTCTCGGCGACGCCGTCGCCGACGCGGAACCCGGAAGGGGATACGGTCGTGCCCTTTCCGAGATCCCAGGTCTTCTCCAGCACGCGCTTGGTGCCTTCGAGGATGGCTGACAGGTCGGTCCCCTGAGCGCCGAACTGCGCGAGCCGCTCGTCGCCGGGCGTGGACAGGGCGCAGACCGCATGCACGGCGGTGCTGCGCGGATCGAGCCACCGTGGGTCGCGGATCAGGGGCAGGAAGAGCAGGTAGGCGCGCGTTCCTCGGGGGAACCCGCTAGCGATGCCGGGCGCCTCGACGTCGAACAAACCAAACTTCCCGGCGAGCGCGAGCAGCCACTGCCACACCGCGTCGAGCTCTACTGAGATCCGGACGCGGTGCCGGACGGGGAGTCGGTACCGCCCGGGGTGCCACGCGTGACCGCAGTGCCCGCAGGCAAACTCCGCGTCGTCCTCCTGGCGAAAGGGATCGTTGGGATCGGTCTCGCCGAAGGGCATCTCCACCTCGCCGGGGCAGTCGAGGGTGTCTGCACGGACGGCGCGCCGGTTGAGCGCGGGATCGCCGCAACGGAACACGGTGTGCTCCGTAGTGGACACGAGCCCGTCCCGCGCGAGCGAGCGGATTGCCTCCAGCTCCCAGATCTCCGGCTCGTCGAGGATCGGGCGCAGCAGCCGTGACCACACGTGGCTGCTCAGCCGACCCTTGGGCTTCGCGCGCTTCCGCCGGCGCCGCGGCATCCGCCGGTGGGCCTCCTTGGGGTGGATCTCCACGCCGAGTTCCTGCTGAACCAGCTCCTCGAACTTGCGCGACTCCTCCTTGTCCCGGTCCGTGTCCGCGTAGCTCAGCACCAACTCCTCGCCGGGCACGGGGAAGTGCACGACGATGCGGTAGCGCTCGTCGAAGCCGACCTTGACCCGCTGCACGGTGCGCCAGTCGTCGGCAAAGGCCATGTTCCCCCGAAGGTGCGCCACAGCCGCCTCGACCCGCGCCTGGCCGCTGTTGCTCGCCGTGATCATCGGTCGTCCGAAGTGTCCCGGGACATCGGCCGTGATCTCCAGCAGCCGGAAGATGTCGTCGTCGGGGTCCACCAGGCGCGCGAGCAGCTCATTGAGCGCATCCGAGGACAGCGGGTCGCGGGCAGGGCGGTACTCCAGATCCCTTTCCCATAGACGGCTCGCCACGGCCGAGGCCAGGTCGGCGCCCACCTCCGGACGCGGCGCGGTGACATCCACCCGCAGCCCCCCCCGGTGGAACCGCAGCAGGGTCCACTCGTCGTCCCGGCCGCTGACCACGCGCCCACCCGCGGTCCTCACCGTGGACCGACGCGCCGGTTCGCGGAAAGCCAGCAGGACCTCGTCGGGATCGCCGCGGAACAGGGTGGCACGGTACTCGAGTCCGCGCCTCACCCGTGGGTTGTCGCGACGCAGGTCGCCGAGGCCGGCACGCCCCAGCGGTGCCCAGCCGACCTCGCGCAGGGGCTTCGGTGGCCGGCGGTTCGGCCCCGCCAGCTCGAGCGCCCAGCGGCGGCGCGAGTGCCAGCGGTGGAGGACATCGATCTCCAGCAGGTAGACGGGAGCCGCGCCGAACAGCCGCGCGGCCAGCGGGAGGCGGTGGATGCGCCCCGCCGCGTTCCGGTTCTCCTGGACCACCTCGACGGGAAGCCTGGCCAGGGCCACGTCGCAGACGGCCGAAGACTTCTTCTGCCCCAGGAAGCCGGCGACCATCAGCAGGTTCAGCAGCACCTCCGGACCGTCGCCGTGCTCGTCGAGGATTCGCTCGAAGAGTCGGCGCGGCGCAGGTCCCGAGTACGCACGCTCTGCCCGCTCGCGCAGCTCGTCCTCGTCGTCGCGCAGCGGCAGCAGCTCGTCGAAGTCGGGGAATCGCAGCTCGTCGAGCCAGAACGCACGCTCCGGGGGTTGATTCCAGGCATCCTCCGTCATCGGTAGACCTCGCCGCGGGGCACGGCGCCCTGGTCACGATGGGTGCCGCGAAATCGCCCGCTCACTGGTGGGCCCGCTCCCCCCCAAGGTTCGTGTCTGGTCGGAGCGCAGCTCGTGATTGGATCCAGCCCGCCAGACTCCCGACTTGCTGAACCGATGTTCAGTTACCATACTGAGGATGCCGCGGGGTAATCAAGGGCATTCGATCACACCTCGAAGTGGCCCGAGATGCTGTCTTCCAGGCAAGCTCGTTGCCGTCCTAGTGCTGGCCAGATCGGGGGTACCGGACAGCGCCACCACTGCGACGCCTGGATCTTCACCCCGCCACGTGCCCGTCTTCCGCTCAACGGGGGGCTCATGGCCACGTCACCGCAAGGCGAAGGACCGTACGACCGGATTACCGGCTACCCAGCGGTGCCAGGAAATACCCTTGATATCCAACGAGAAGGACTTGTACAGTCGCAGCCGCAAAGCCAGCCCGTCACCGTTCCAAACAAAGGGGGGAACATGTGTTCGTCTGTTCTTCGTTTCTTGGTCCTCGCAGTTCTACATTACCTTCGCATGGTCAGGACAGGCCGGTGAAGCCATCCTCGATGGCGCCAATTTGTCGGTGGACTCTCCCGACTACGACGCCGTGGCCAACGTCTTCATCACGCAGGTGGACCCTGACGGCACCACGGTGAAGGTGGACGTGGTCCTCCACGACAACAAGAGCGTCGTGTTCCAAGAGAACGTCTTGAGTGTCGAGGGCGACCTGCTGCTGACCGTGAGCGACAACATGGACGTGATGAGCGTGGCCCAGCTTGGGGGAGAAGGTAGCTATACCGGTCTCGTCGTGGAACCTGGATGGGCCCTGTTCAAGGGGATCTGGGCTCACGGCGCGGACAACACCTACCGCTTCATCTTGGATGTAGATCTTGGATCGGGCGGCCCTTTCTTCGTCCAGGCGATGCTGGTTTCCGAGGGGATGCAGCCTCACGGGTTCAGCGCGGACGTCAGCCGGTTCGAGGCCAGGGACTCCCGCGGGTTCTACTACGACGGTGATGTACTGGAGTTCGCCCACTCCGGCGACATGGCCATGGCCCATGCGTTCGAGCTGTTCGATACGAGTGAAGGGGACGTGCCCCTGTACATGGCCATGGTGGACGACGGCGGGGGGCTGCCCGTCTACCCACCATCGCCCCTGCGGGCGTGGGATAACGGCGGCTGGATCGAGAGCGGCCCACCCACGGGCTGGGACGGCGTCGTAGATGTTGATGTGTGTTTCCGAGCCCGGCCATCCTGGAGCGCCGAAGGTACGGGGATGCAAGGAGATCGGCGCCCACTAGTCGATCCTCTCTTCACTGCGTGGTGCTCTGACGGCTTGATCGAGACGCCATGCTATCTCGAAGACCAGCCGATGCGGCGGCTGCGACTACACGTGTACGAGGAAACCACTGCGTTCACGCAGACCAGCGCCTTGCACATCCCCGACGGGTACGTGAACGGCCCCGGTGCGGTCTACACCGACGAAGATGGCTGTGCTCGGCTCTGGATCAGCTGGAATCTGGTCCAGCAAGATTTCCCCGAGGTAGCCAACGACGACTACCCAGACCTATTCGTTGTGGCCTACTACGAGGGAGGGCATCCCTCTCTGGCGGGTGGATCGCCGGAGACGGAGGAGCCGATCTTCGAGGTTGCGGCGGCCTTCCTGGACCCCCTCAATCCGCCGGACGGAACGTACGTCGATCACGTCGGTGTCAGCACGCCAACAATGAACAGCCTCGGCCACACTGGCGGGTATTTCGGCGGAGACGGTCACGGCACCGAGACGTTCTGGCTCAACGACGAGATCAACGATATCGCAGACAATCCCATCAATCCGCGATCCAACCTGTTCCTGGTTGCCACGGAGTCGTTCCAGGTTGCGTACGACCAGGGAGTCACCCAGGCATTCTGGTGCACCACCGAGTTCCCTGGCGATCCCAACAACGCCTGCGCGGACGACCGTCTCGCCATCGCCTATGACTACTCCACAAACGAGGGTAGTCGATACAGGCGGACCGGCCCGGACGGGAGCTTCTCGAAGCTGCAGGGACCTCTGATCTACACCGGCACGGACAAGGGTTTCGTGAACCATACCCTGGGACACGAGATAGGCCACCACGTGCACAACATGGCCTACTTGCGCGAGGTGTTCTCGATATCCTACGCGTCCGAACTGAATCCCCAATCCACGCTGAGTACAATTTTCGATTGCACGAAGAACAACGCAGACAAGCACCTCGACTACTGCCCCGAGTTCGAGGCTACCGCCACGGTTGAAGCCTGGGCCGATTTCTGGGGCGGAGTGACCTGGTTCGACTCCGATGCGCAGCAGCCGGTGTACGGCGACACGGTCAACGGCGGTTCTGCGCCATTCAACAAGTACCGCCTCGACCAGTGGCCCTTGGATGGCACCCTGGCACCGTGCATGAATCCACTTCAGCAGACATTGGGAGGCGCACCCATCGGTGAGTTGACCGTGTCGAACGTCGAGGGGCTGGTACGTCAGCTGTGGTGGGACCTGTACGATCTGGACGACGGCGTTGCCGGAACCACCGAGAGCCTCCACGAACCCGGACAGGCATTGCGCTTCGTGGATGGGTACGACCAGTGGGGAAATGCGACGGTGTATGAGGTGCCACGCGACCAGGTCTTCCTGCACCTGTACGAGATGGTGGACGCCTGGGAAGCGCTGGCGCTGTCCCAACACGGTCTCAATGGCTCGGTCAGCGAGGTGGCGTTCATCGGGCTGCAGGAGGTCGAGCCACTGGAGGGGATCCCCGAGTGGTGGGACTGGGCGCCGGTCCAGCCCTGGGAATTCTACGAGGAGGACCCGGACAGCCCCAATATGAACGACTGGCTGGAGGGGCTCTACTGGGTTCTGGGAGATACTCCGGATCTCTCCCTGGCGACGGGTTTCCTCATGGAATCGGGGTGCCTGTACACGTTCAGCAGGAACTGAGGTAGTGCAGGTTACTCGCTGGCTGCGCCACCGATGGGGGCTCCCGCTGTGGAGCGCGGGTTGGCTAGTGATCGGCGCCTGCTCCTGTGCCAGCGACGACGACGACAGTGGCGATGACGATGACTCGAACGAGTCCAACGTCAGTAGATGGCTCGATGTCGGCGTCGGCGGCACCCATACTTGCGGTCTGACCGATCAGAGTCAGCTTCTCTGCTGGGGCGACAACAGCTACGGCCAAGTCTCTCCTCCCGAAATCGCACCAGAGGGAATCAGCGGTGGGACCCAGCATACATGCGCCCTTCTCGAGGACGCGACCGTTCAGTGCTGGGGTCGCGACGATACTGGGCAGGGGAGCGACGCGATCGGAACGTACTCGCAAGTGGATGCGGGCTTCTGGCACAACTGTGGTCTGCTGACAGACGGATTTGTTGCGTGCTGGGGAGCGTGCTACTCGGCCAGCTGCGACGCTCCGATGGACCAGCAATTCGTCCACATCAGCACGGGTCTCGACTTCGCCTGCGGGATTACCGCCGACGGCGAAGCCGTTTGCTGGGGACGCGATCAGCACAAGCAGACGACAGTTCCGCTCTTCACCGGTCCTTTCACGCAAGTTGCTGCCGGGGATTACCACGCGTGTGCGCTGGAGGAAGATGGAGACGCTGTTTGCTGGGGAGACAACGACTATGGTCAGAGGGCTGCGCCGAGCAGAACGTTCGTGCAGCTGTCCGCGGGTAGGTTGAACACCTGCGGCCTCGACGAAGATGGCATCATTGACTGCTGGGGATGCGACGTCAACGGCGAGTCGTCGCCACCGACCGGCCGTTTCGCGCATCTTGTGTCTGGAAGCGCACACAGCTGCGCTCTCGCTGAGGACGGTCGGATGACCTGCTGGGGGCACGATGAGTACGGCCAACTCGATGTCCCACGGGTAGACTGAAACCATGTGTAGTTTGGCTCTGCCCGCACTCGGCGCCATGCGCCGAGTAGCCTGTCCTTTGATATTCGCTCTCCTCCTCCCTGGCTGCCCCGCCACGGACGACGACACCACGACCCTCGACGATGACGCCCACTCCGACGACGACGACACCCACGCCGATGACGACACCACCCTCTCCGACGACGACTCCTCCCTCGTCCTCACCCCTCTGATCGCCACCTACCGCTGCGTCTCGCACGCTGGCGACGGCTCGGCCCGCCCCTGGTACTACTTCGATCCGTTCTCGCTGATTGAGGTGGATGCCGACGCCGTGGCCTACGACTCCAGCGAGCACATCACCCGCACGCTGCCGAGTTGGGAGGCCTACTGTGACGTCATCTGGAACTGGGATCTCGAGGCCGACGCCTTTCCCAGCGAACCGGGCTGGTTCGTGTCCGGCACGGTGGACCTGGAGGTGTTCCACGGCATCGAGCGAGTAATCGTGCAGTTGCGGCTGCTCGACCCCGGGCTAGAGGCGAGGTGCGACCTCGAACCAGACGCGCTGCTGCAGGTGCGCGGCGGCGACGACGCCGAGGCGCTGAGCGACTGGTATTCGCTGGAGGAGCTGACCCAGACCGACGAGATGCCCGAGCAGACCTGCTACAAGCAGTGGCGGCGAGAAGGGGAGCCACCACCGTGGGCGGGGCGATACCTGCAGTTTCGACTGGACCTGACCAGCCATGCCGATTCGGGGTACGTGCAGTCCGCTTTCCCCCTGCACATCGAGTACATGACCACCGTGCCGTACTACTACTGGGTGATCAACGAGGTGTTCACGGAGTACTGACGGGTCGAGGCCTGTCTCGATCATCGCTGCTCCACCGACACGCCGCTTTGGCAAAGCGCCGGATTCAAGAAGGCCCTCGCTACGTCCATCGCCACGAGCATGGGCGACGTGCATTTCTCTGGGAGACCTGGAGGAGACTCCAAGCAACACGATGGTCTCAGTGCAGGTTCTCCTTGTTCGCCCTGAACCCCTTCGGATTACGTTAACCTGCAGTAGACCCTCGTCGTCGTAGGGGGAGGTCAACATGCCCCGGACCCGCAGCAAGCCCAGGAGCCGATACGCACGCGCAAAGAAGGGCCGCAAGCCGCGTCAGCCGGGTCCAGAGGCGTCGTCCAACCAAGCCGTCGTGTACGCCCGCGTCTCCTCCAGGGACCAGGAGAAGGAGGGCTTCTCGATCCCGGCCCAGGAACGGCTGCTCCGTGACTACGCCGAGCGCAGCGGGCTGGTGATCCTCGAGACGTTCGTCGACGTGGAGACCGCCAAGCGGGTCGGGCGGACCAACTTCGTGGCCATGCTCAAGTTCCTCAAGCGGAACAAGGACTGCACCACCATCCTCGTGGAGAAGACCGACCGCCTGTACCGCAACATCCGCGACTGGGTGACGCTCGACGAGATGAAGGTGGACATCCACCTGGTCAAGGAGGGGGTCGTACTGTCCGACGATTCCCGCTCGACCGACAAGTTCATGCACGGCATCCGGGTGCTGATGGCCAAGAACTACATCGACAATCTCTCCGAGGAGGTCAGCAAGGGGATGCGGCAGAAGGCCGAGGAGGGGCACTGGCCGAATCCCGCGCCAGTGGGCTACCTGAACCACCGGGTGGACGGCCGCAGCACGATCACCCCCGACCGGGACAAGGCGCCGCTGATCGGCGAGCTGTTCACCCGCTACGACACCGGCCGCTTTTCTGTCGCGGACCTGTCCGAGTGGTGCGCCAAGGTCGGGCTGACGGGCAAGCATGGCAAGCCACTGCATCCGAGCCTGATCCACAGCATCCTGCGCAACCCGCTGTACGCTGGGGAGTTCGTGTGGGCCGGCAAAGTCTACCGCAGCAAGGACCCGACGCTGATCCGCATGGCGCTCTTCGAGCGGGTGCAGGCGCGGCTCGACGGCCACGCGTACACGCGGGCCTCGAACCACGACTTCCCGTTCACCGGGCTGATCACCTGCGGACATTGCGGGCTGGCGGTCACCGCCGAGATCCAGAAGCAGAAGTACATCTACTACCACTGCGCCAAGCGGTGCCAGCGGGAGAAGTTCATCCGCCAGGAGAAGCTCGTCGAGATGTTCGGCGAGGTGATCCGGGCGATGGCGATGCCGCCGGAGGTGACCGAGATCGCAGTCGCGGCCCTCAAACGGTCGCGGGGCGATGTCCGCGCCGACACGGAGGAGCGGCTCGCAGCCGCCAGGGAGCGCTACGACCGCGCCAGCCGACTGATCGACGCGGCGTACGAAGACAAACTGGAGGGGCGGGTCGATGAGGCGCTATTCCATCGCAAGCGCGCCGAGTGGGAGGAGCAGCGATCCGAGGCGCAGAGGGAGATCGAGCGGCTGACACGCGCGGACCGCGGCAACCTCGATCTCGGCCTGATGGTGCTCGAACTCGCCAACTCCTGGTATTCACTGTTCATTTCCCGAGATCACCACGAACAGCGGCGAATGCTCGATCTGGTCTTATCGAACTGCACGCTGGCAGACGGCGTGCTGATGCCGACCTACCGTAAGCCCTTCAATTTCCTAGTAAAAATGGCCAGCCGCTCGTCGGAGCGACTGGCCAGAACCCCGGATTCTCGGGGTGAGCATCCTGAATGGTGGGCGATACAGGATTTGAACCTGTGACTTCTACCGTGTGAAGGTAGCACTCTCCCACTGAGTTAATCGCCCAGCCGGCGCAGAGATCTAGACCATCTCCGCTTCGAGATCAAGTCCTAGACGCGCTCCATCTTCGAGAAGAAGAAGTCCGTCTCGATGATCCCGTTCTCCACCGAGTCCGATCCATGACACGCGTTGCACTGCAGATCGGTCCCGTACTTCGCCCGCAGGCTGTCCGGGGCCTCCTCGCGCGCCACGTTGGAGTTGGTCGGCCCCATCAGCGCCCGATAGCGCACGATGGCGTCCTCGCCCTCGAGGCACAGGACGTACACGGGACCACTGGTCATGAACTCGACGAGCTCACCGTAGAACGGCCGCTCGGCGTGGACCGCGTAGAAGGCCTGGGCCTGCGCGGTGGTCAGGTGCACCTTCTTGCAGCCGAGGATGCGGAAGTCGTTGGCTTCCAGCGCGGCGATGATCTCGCCGGCCACACCCTTTTCGGCCACGTCGGGTTTGATGATGCTACAGGTGCGTTCGATTGCCATCGGTGTCACCTCAGCCCTTGAGGGCGCCTTCCATGACCTCGCCGATCTCGGCGGGGGAGTAGGCCACGTGCACGCCGGCCTCCTTGAGGG
>CAZLEO010000334.1:0-9594 GCA_964558555.1 uncultured Rickettsiales bacterium
CGGCCAAAGCCCACGCCAAAGCCCACGCCAAAGCCCGAGCCCAGGCCCGCGCCCGCCGACGAGTCGGACCGACCGGCAAAGGTCGAACCGATCAACGTGCCGGCGCGGGATCCTGCTCCGGCGGCGCTCCCCGATCCGCCGTCGGCGTACACCGACGACGAGTCGCTCGACGAGCGGGTCGAGAGTCGCAAGAGCCCGCTGCCCAAGATCCTCGCCGGGATCGCCGCGCTGCTGCTCGTGGTGGTGGTGGTGATCGCGGCCGTGGTCGCCGCCCTGGTGATCACGAGCAGCCGGGACAAGACCTTCATCGACGAACCCCTGGAGATGGCGGGGCGGCCGGTCCCTTCCGGCGAGGGGCCCACCTGGATCGACGACACCGGCGAGCGCTTCGAGCTGGGCCACGGGAAGTGCCCCGAGTCGGCCGTCTGCCTCGCGGACGTGGGGCTGGCCGACGTGACGGCCCTGTCCCTGCTCGACGACATGCCCACCTCAGGCGGGACCTCGCGCCAGCTGCGCACCTACGCGACGTGCGCCGGCTTCCTCCGCGACACCGGCGACGTGCTGGGCCAGTGGCGTCCCTCGGACGCGGTCCAGCCGCCGAGCTCGTGCCTGCAGCTGTTCCCCGCGGATCGCCCCTGGGTCGTGGGCCTGGACGGGAGCCCGTCCCCGCTGCTGTTGCCCGGAGACGATCCGTCCACGGGCCACTACCGCATGTCCTCGTTCGCCCGCGACATCGTCGTGGCCGTGGCCGAGGGCGCCCGGTCGTGGGACCTGCTGATGGACGGTCAGCCCGATCCGCTGGCGGATCTGTACCGGGTCCGGCTATCCGGGGGTATGGAGCTGGCCATGGCGTCCGGCTCCCTCGACGACATCGACCGCCTGCCCGAGGCCCTGGGCGCGGCCCTGCGAGGCGGCCACGCGCTGACCCTGCGCCTGCCCAGCGACCCGATGGTGGCATTCGACGGCGGCGGGCCGTTCGCCATCAACAGCGCGTTCCGCCGTGAGCTCGACGCGCTGGCCGATCTGTCGATCCGCCGCGGCTCCATCCAGTACGACCTCTGTGCGATCGCCGTGGACCACGCGACCAAGGCCCACCCCGACCCGGGCAAGTGGAACGGACAGCGGCTGGACTACCTGCGCGAGGCGTTGAAGGAGTCGAGCCACCACAACGAGCTGGGGGTCTGCGGCGCAGGCGTGTCCGTGCTCGAGGGGGCGCCGGTGGGTGACGACGATCCGTGCGATCCCTACCGTGAGGCCCTGTCCAACCAGACCCTGCTGATCATCAGCAGCGACATGCTCTGACCGCCGATCCCGGGCCGGCTAGCGGCTCCTGCGTCGGGCCTCCATGAACGACGCCTCCAGGTCCTCGAGGAGATCCCCGTACAGCCGCACGTACGCGCAGCTCGGCGGCAGGATGCGGCCCTCGCGGACCACGCCGGCGGTGATGCGGTTGCAGGCGGACTCCACCTCGAAGCGGTCGGCATAGACGCGGCAGAGCTGGTCCTGGGTGAGGTGGCCGCAGGGGATGTCCAGGTAGACCACCCTGCCCTCCTCGTCCTCCTCCTTCTCGTAGCAGCACCTGCCGCAGCAGCGGCAGATCGCCTCCCACTCGAGGTCGGTGAACGTGCGGTCGACCAGCTGGTGAGTCACGGGATCGCCTACAGGGACGCCAGGGGGGTGAGCCAGAGGCGGCGGGTGCGCGGGCCGTCGAACTCGGCGAGGTAGATCGTCTGCCAGGTCCCCAGGCAGAGCCTGCCCTCCTCCACCGGCACGAGGACGGACGATCCGACCAGGGTGGTCAGCACGTGGGCGTCGCTGTTGCCCTCCATGTGGCGGAAGTCGCGGTACCCGTGGGGCACCAGCCGGGCCAGGAAGCCGGAGATGTCGCGGGCCACGTCCGGGTCTGCGCCCTCGTTGATGGTCACTCCGCACGTGGTGTGGGGGGAGTGGACCATGAGGGCGCCCTCGTGAAAGTCCAGCTCGTCGACGGCGGCCTGGATCTCCCGGGTGACCGCGACGAGCTGCTGACGGCTGCGGGTGGGAACGTCGATGATCTTCATGGACCGCATTGTAGGCACCGCGGAGAGGTTGCCAACCCCCGATCGGTCTGATAGACGCCCATGCTGGCGCGTCGTGTGCGGGAATCGGGTGCGCGCGCCGCGCGAGGAGAGAACATGACAACCGAACCGGTCGCGCAGAGCGAGGGAGCCGCCCGTGCGGCCACCCGCCGGACCGCGACGAAGGTCCTTCTGGCCCTCCCCTACATCCTCGTGGTGCTGATGTACGCGTCGGTGTCGCGCATCCTCGCCCTGCCCGGCGCGGTGATGGCCCTGGTCGTGCTCGTGGTCTACGAGCGGCTGCACCGCGGCAGCCTGTGGCGATACCCGGCCGGCTGGCTGGTGGCCCTGGCGCTGATCGTGCCGTGCGCGTACCTGTACGTGTACGAGAAGGTGGCGCTGGTGCCCCTCATCGCCGCTCCCGGGCTCGTGCTGGTGGCGGCCAACCTCGCCACGTCGGGCGCGATGCTGCGGTGGTGGCGGAGGCAGCCCGGGTTCGGCTCGCTGGTCTACCTGCTGGTCACCGCCGGCCTGCTGCTCGGCCTCACCGGCCGCTTCGGCCTGCCTCCCCTGTGCGACGACCTGATGTTCGAGCTCTACGCGGCGCCCGAGGGCTACCGCCTCAACCAGAAGGAGATGGATCAGGCCGTGCAGCTCGTGGAGACCTCGATCCGCGAGTACACCCGCGACGACGGCGACGGCGTCCCCGACTCGGTGGAGGCCAGGGAGGGCGAGCTGGAGACCGCCCTGCGGCAGAACCCCGACCGCGAGGTGTTCGTCTCGCTGTGGGTGGATCGCAAGGCCATGATCCGCGGCAGCTCCTCGGGGGGCCGGCTGTTCGAGGACGTCTGTCGGGCCACGGACCAGGCGCTGGACAGCACCAACCGCTGGCGGCACTGGGTGGAGAACTCGGACCGGGTCCGCATCCAGGTCGACATCCTCAATCCCCCCGTGCCCCTCAAGCGACGCACGGTCCACCGCATCGTGCTGGCGATCTCGGAGCAGTGCCAGAAGTGGTTCGCGCCGAAGTACTACGAGCGGGTGATGAAGAAGAACGACGCGCCGTTCAACCAGCGCGTGTACGCCCACCAGCTGTTCTACGAGGTGGAGCCCGGCGTGGACGGCCTGATGCTGGTGGCCGGGGAGAAGGAGGGGCGGTTCCTGCCCGGCGACGCGGTGACGCGCGGCTTCCTCACCCCGCGGGTGCTGCGCCGGGCCGACAAGATCGAGAAGCTCATGCGGCAGCTGTGCCGCGAGGCGCGCGGCTCCAAGGACCTGTGGTCCCAGCCCGACACGAAGCTGTTCAAGTTCCGCAGCTTCTGTTTCGGCAGGCCGGTGCCCGAGGGCCGGGTGGTGGAGTACTACCGCGGTAACGTGCTGCTGGACGACGTGGACAGCCACGCCATCCTCGATGGCATCGAGGAAGCCGGCGGCTGGCTGCTGCGTACGGTCAAGCCCAACGGCCGCTTCGACTACGAGTACTACCCCAACACGGACGCGGGCTCCAAGGGCTACAACATCGTCCGCCACGCCGGCTGCGTGTACGGCCTGTTCCACATGTACAACCTGGCCCTGACCGAACCGCAGCTGCGCGACGAGGCCAACGCCTACCTGGAGTCGGGCGTGCGCGCCATGGACTTCGTGTACGACAACCTCGGCCCGCCCAAGGCCGCCATCGACCCCAAGCTGATCGCGCTGAAGGACGAGCGCAAGCGGTCCAGCAGCGGCGCGGCAGCGCTGACGCTGCTGAGCCTGCTCGAGCGCCCCACGCCCGATCAGGTCAGCCACCCGGTGCTGGCCGAGCACCTGACCCGCCCCGAGGATGACGAGGTGCTCGAGGGGCTCGGCCTGTTCCTGCTGGCGATGATCGACAGCAAGGGCCGGGTGTTCAACCGCTACGCCCACCGCTTCAAGCCCTGCAAGCAGGACCCGGACGGCGACTTCGAGTACCCGCGGGAGTTCTGCGAGGGGGAGAAGGAGCCCCTGTACTACCCCGGCGAGGTGATGCTCGCGCTGGTGCGGCTGCACATCCGCACGGGCGAAGAGAGGTGGCTCGAGGGCGCGACGCGCATCGCCGACTGGCAGGTGGCGCAGTACCAGGACCGGCGCCCCAACCCCGACCACTGGGTGATGCAGGCCCTGTGGTACCTCTACGACCTCACGGGCGACGAGAGCTACGGACGCTGCGCCCTGCACATGGGCGACCGGCACGCGTCGGAGCAGTTCCCGCCCCACTGGCCGCCGTTCCGCGACTACTTCGGCTGCTACCGCCGTATCAACGACCTGCCGCGCACCACGCGGGCCTGCTCGCGGTCCGAGGCCATGGGCGGTGTGGTGCACACGGCGTGGAAGATGGGCGAGGACCCCACCACCTACGAGGAGGCCCTGCTGCGGGCGGCGGAGCACCTGCTCGAGCACCAGTGGCGCCCCGAGAACAGCTGGTTCCTGCCCAACCCGGCCAAGGCCCGCGGCGCCATCCGCATGGGCCTGGTGGACAACCACTGCCGCATCGACAACAACCAGCACGCCGTGGTGGGGCTGCACCGGGCCCTGGAGGTGGCGCGCAAGCGTGAGGACACGGCCATGCCCACCGAGGTGGTCCTGCCCGACATGCCCGACGCCGACGAGGTCCGCGCGTGCAAGATCCGGTTCGGGGATCCCGTGGACGAGGAGCCGGACGAGGGCGCCGCGCCGGAGGCCGCGACGCCGTGAGACCGAAGCGCACCCTGCTCGCCGCGGCCGTGGCCGTTCTTTGCGGCGTGGCCGGGCTCCAGGCCTGTCGCACTGCGCGGGGCGCCGCGTTGCCGGACACCCCGCCCGCGGCGGCGGCGGCGGACGCCCACGAGCCCCTGGCCCAGGCCCGCGAGCCGGTGCCCGCGAGCCGCCTGCACGGCAACATCCCCCTGCTGGCCGCGGACATGACCGAGGTCCAGCTCTCCGAGGCGGCGGCGCCGCCCACCCTGGTGCTGTACTTCTCCACCACCTGCCCCCACTGCTGGAACGTGGCCCCCGAGTTCCAGGCGAGCTGCGACCGGCTGGCCGAGCACGGGGTCCAGTGCATCGGCGTGGTGAGCGCCAGCTCGCGCCTGGGCCAGATGCGCGACTTCGCCGAGCGCACGGGGATGCGGGCTCCCCTGTACCTGGACTACGCGGGCACGTTCCGGGACACCTTCGAGATGGCCTCCACCCCGACCGGGCTGTACTTCGACGCCCGCGGCCAGGCCTCCACGCGGGCGGAGCCGTACTACCGCGGCGCCTCGGTCACGGTGGAGATGGCCGTCGTCGAGGGGCTGGGCCTCGATCCGCAGATCGTCTGGGAGGACGGCCGCTACGTGGGCTCCCGCGCCTGCTCGCCGTGCCACATGACCCAGTACAACTCGTGGTTGCTGTCGTCCCACGCGGTCACGACGGTCCGGCTGCCCGACGAGACCCACACCGATCCGGCCTGCACCGCCTGCCACGGAACCGGCGCGGGTGAGCCCGGCGGCTTCGAGAGCCTGGCGGCCACCTCACACCTGCGAGACGTGGGCTGCGAGGCGTGCCACGGCCCCTCGGGCGGCCACGGCCCCGACGGCGTCACCGCCGGCGATCCCGTTGCCAGCTGCGCGCGTTGCCACGACGCCGATCACACCCTCGTCGCCGACCTCGCGCCCCTCGTCGCGGCCCTCGACCACCGCCTCGCCGACTCGGTCGCGCAGGAGCGCTGGGACCTCCACCGCCTCGAGCTCGCCGAGGGCCAGCACGAGCGCCTCGGCCTCGCCATGGCCGGCGGCGAGTGCGCCGGCGCCTCCGCCTGCGAGGCCTGCCATGCCCCGCAGGTCGCCGCCTGGACCGACGGCCCCCACGGCCACGCCCGCCAGACGCTGATCGGCGAGGGATCAGGACGCGATCCCGCCTGCCTGGAGTGCCACGTACCGCAGGGCGCCTGCGACAAGCCCTTCAAGAAGTCCTCCGGTATCGAATGTGAGATCTGCCACGGTCCTGCGGCGGCGCACGTGGCCGATCCGGACGTCCCGATGACGGGGCTCCGGACCTCGTCCGCCGACCACTGCGTGGTCGAGCCCACCTGCAGGCGGTGTCATACGGAGGCGCGGGATGTGGAGTGGGACCTGGCGGTGCGGTTGCCGGGGGTGCATCCGGTGGAGTAGCGGGGGTCGAGGCGGCTGTCACCCCAAACCCCGTCCAACCCTACTCAATCCCCTCCATCGCCACCTCGAACGCCCCCACCACCAGCTCCGACTGAGCTCGCAGCCAGATCGATTGTTCGAAGTGGATGAAGCGGTCGGTGGTGCTGGAAGGCGCCACCAGGCAGGGCCAGTTCGAGCCGTTGACCATGCGCCCCTGCACGTCGTACTCGCCGCAGTAGCGCTCGTCGACCTCGGCGCCGGGCCAGTCGTTGCACGACGTGATCTCCTCGGCGGGGAAGGCCTGCGCCAGCGCCGCGCCGAGTCGCGCCACCGGCGCGTCGGCGTGGCTGGCCTGAGTGGTTCCGTCGGAGACGCTGGCGCCGTTGCCGTCCATGCCGTGGACGCTGACGATCCAGTCGTCGGGGATTGCCTCGTAGAGCACCTCGTGCGACACGTGATACAGGCTCTGGTCCGTGTGGGCCATGTCGGACTCGCGGAACGGCACGGAGCTGCCGCTGCACACGGCGGTCTCCCCCTCGCAGCCCGACTCACCGGCGTTGGCGCAGCGGTGTGTGCCGGACACGATCAGGGCGCGGGCGCCCAGCTGCTCGAAGAGCTGGACCCCCTCCTGCAGGGTACCCAGCTCGAAGTTGGGGTGGGGCACGCCGAACACCACGGGGCGCGGTGCATGGTGGCGCCAGACGACCACGGGCTGGCCCAGGCCGGCCTCCTCGGGCCGCCACAGCGTCAGACCCTGGTCCTCGCCGACGCCGCGGCACACCTCGTACGCGGTCCCGTCCAGGTGGATCAGCGCGGCCTCCCCCTCCCCTGCCAGCGCCGCTGCCATGGCCGCGCGCAGGGAGTCCAGCTGCTCGGACGTGGGGACCACGTACCCGTCCGAGTCCTGATCGGGCGGATCGATGGCCCCGGACGTGAACGCGTCCATCACCAGGCCGTCGCAGGCCGGCAGGAACCCCGGCGCGAAACCCTGCACCTCGGCGTCTCCGATCGCCACGTCGTCGTCGTCGGCCGGCGTGGAGTCGTCGTCGTCATCGTCCGGGGTCGTGGAGTCATCGTCGTCATCGTCCGGGGTCGAGGAGTCGTCGTCGGCCGGACCGTCGCAGCTGCAGCCGTGGGCAGCCAGCAGGGCGAGCAGGACCCAGGGGATCAGGGGGCGGACGAACGCCGATGCTGGACGCGGATCGAGCATGCTCACTCGAATGTAGTCGCGGGGAGACGGGCCGTCGAGGGCTACTCGCCCTTGTCGGGGATGAACAGCAGCGTGACCGTGCCGGTCTGGACCAGCTTGTCGGTCTCGGACTCCACCACGAGCAGGGGGATGGTCATCATCGCGCCCATGGGGCTCTTGGTGTTCTTCATCAGGCCGGCCTGCACGCGGCAGCGGTAGCTCACGCCGGCGCGGACGGGCTCGAGGAAGGCGCCGGACTGGCGCAGGTGCACGAAGTTGCCGGGCTCCTTGGGGGCCTCGTTCTTGAACGCGAACCACAGGGCGTCGGTGAGCCCCAGGGTCCCCATCAGCATCGGCAGGGTGCTCGCGTCGGGCTCGGCGTCCGTGGACGCCAGCGCCAGGTACTCGCGCACGTCGGCCTCGCTGAAGGTGTACTCCTCGGCGACCACGTCGTCGTCGCGGGCCTCGGTGAAGGCGCCCCTGAGCAGGGTCTCGCGCAGGGTGTCGTCCAGCTCGGCCGATCCGAAGACGAAGTTGGCCGGGGACATCAGGCTCTTCTCCTGCGACGGCCCCATGATCTTCATCGCCACCCGGGTGGTGCCGTTGGGCAGCTCCTTGGGCGTGCCCTCGAGCTCCAGCGTCTCGCCGGGGAACGAGGGGCCGGCGAATCGCACGTCGAGCTTGCGCAGCGTCAGACCGGGGGCGTCCTCCTCCGCGGCGATGGCGGTGGCGCCCAGCATGCACATGCCGTGCACGATGTTGGTCGGGAATCCCGCGGCCTGGGCCACCTTCGGGTCGAGGTGGACGGGGTTGTCGTCGCCGGAGAGGTCCGCGTAGCGCTGCGGGGTGTCCTCGCCGGGGGTCCAGGGTGTGCTGGTCATGGTCGTCTCCCGGGGCTCAGGTGGCCAGGCCGCCGTCGATCACCAGGACCTGCCCGGTGATGTAGCGGGACGAGTCACTGCACAGGAAGGCCACCGCCTGGGCGACCTCCTCGATGGCGCCGAGGCGGCCCATCGGGATCAGGTTCTTCTTCATGAAGTCCAGGTACTCCTTGGGCAGCTTGTCGGTCATGTCCGACTCGATGAACCCCGGCGCCACGGCGTTGACCGTGACGTTGCGGCTGCCCAGCTCCTTGGAGAGGGACTTGGTGAAGCCGATGATGCCGGCCTTGGACGCGGCGTAGTTGCCCTGGCCCTTGGTACCGGTGAGGCCGGCCACGGACGCCAGGTTGACGATGGCCCCCTTGCGGTTGCGCAGGAAACCGCGATAGGCCGCGTGGCTCACGTTGAACGTGCCGCCGAGGTTGATGTTGACCACGTCGTAGAAGTCCTCCTCCTTCATGGCGAGGACGAGCTTGTCGCGGGTGATGCCCGCGTTGTTGACGATGATGTCCATGCCGCCGAGGAACGCGGTCGCCTGCTTGACCAGATCGGCGGCGGTCTTGAAATCGGAGACGTCGGCCTCGATGGCCGTGGCCTTGCGACCCATCTGCTCGATCTCCGCGACCACCTCGTTGGCGCCCTCCATGTTGCCCACGTCGTTGATCACGACGTCCGCACCCAGCCTCGCCAGCTCGAGGGCGATGGCCTTGCCGATGCCCCGTCCGCTTCCGGTCACCAGCGCACGATTACCAATGAGTTCCATCGATCTTTCCTCCGGTCGGGGTACAGCCTCGCGCCCCCGCGAGTTCACGTTAGGTGTAGGAAAAGCCGTTTGTATGTCCTACCCGCGGAAGTGTCAATCCGCGGGTGTCACGGGCGGGTCACGTCATCGACGACGACGGGATAGCAGGCCGATCAGCAGCGGGATCAGCGCGAGCCACGGGGCGGCCGACGGGCGCGCACCGGCGTGGCATTCGCAGCCCTCCTCCGACGTGAGATCCGTGTCGTCGTCGTCGAAGGGGATGTCCGTGTCGTCGTCGTCGCTGGAGACGTCGTCGTCGTCGTCATCATCGTCGCCCACGGTGTCGTCGTCGTCGCCGGCGGTGTCGTCGTCGTCGCCGGCGGTGTCGTCGTCGTCGCCGACCGTGTCGTCGTCGTCGTCCCCGGCGCACTCGTCGTCGAGCTCGTCGGCGAGGCCGGCGCAGTCGTTGTCGATGCCGTCGAAGCAGTCCTCCTCGGCGTCGGGGTTGACGTCGGGATCCACGTCGTCGCAGACGCCGTCACACTCTGTGAAGGAGTAGGAGTAGTACTCGACCAACTACCGAGAAAGCAGGACGTCC
>CAZLEO010000335.1:0-9591 GCA_964558555.1 uncultured Rickettsiales bacterium
CCCCACCCTCAACCTCGACGACGTGGACGAGGACGGCGACGCCCCCTGCGACGGCGACTGCGACGACGACGATCCCCAGCAGAACCTCGCCGACTACGACGAGGACGGCTACACGTCGTGCGACGAGCCCCCCGACTGCGACGACTACAAGCCCGAGCTCAACCACGACGACGGCGACGAGGACGGCTTCTCCACCTGCGACGGTGACTGCGACGACACCGAGTCCACCGCCAACCCCTCCATGGCCGAGATCTGCGACGACGATCTCGACAACGACTGCGACGATCTCGTCGACAGCATGGACGACGACTGCCCCTAGGGGTCAAGTCAGGGTTTTGCAAAATTTACCGCCCGCCGCCCCCCCAAATTGCATCATTTCCCGGCGCGAAGCGCCGCAAAATGATGCAAAACCAGACTTGACCCCTAAGGACTAAGGAATCCGCGCCATGCACTCCGCCGCCAGATCCGTGATGCCCGGCTTGCCCGGAGCGGCGGAGGTGGTGGCGATCCAGCGGGCGCCGAGGCGCTCGGCGTGGCGGCGCAGGCAGGTGAGCTGGTGACTCACCTCGGCGGGGGAGATGGCGAGGAAGCCCACCGCGGTGCGGTCGAGGCCGGTGAGGCTGTCCAGCAGGCGCTCGACGCCGCCCAGCGTCACGGCGCGCACGCCGAGGGGCACGGCCGGGAACACCACGACCACCAGGTCGCGCTCGCCCACGTCCCTGCCCTCGCTCGCGGCGTCCACCTGGGGATCGAACCCCCGCCAGTGCAGCTCGTCGGCCAGCTCCGTCGCCTGGCGCTTGAGCATCCGCGAATCCGGTGTGTACATCACGAGCGCGCGCACGTTCTCCTCCGCGAGAGACGCAGAACATAACCCCCAAACGTCACACCGTCGACCCCAACCGTCGACCTCCCAACCGTCGACCCAAACCGTCGACCGTCGACCGTCGACTGTCGACTTAATCCTCCCTCCAGTGTACATACCGCTCCCTGGAGGCCTGTCCCGCCATGACCCACGCTCCCGCTGACCTGCCGGCCCTGCGCGCGCAGCTCCTCGAGGCCCTCGCGGACCGCGTGCGGGAGACCGCTGGCGACGTCGAACTGCCCGAGCTGACCGTCAAGACCCCGGACAAGGAGGGGTTCGGCGATCTCTCCATCCCCTGCCACCCGCTGGCGCGGGTGCTGCGCAAGTCGCCGATCGCCATCGCCGAGGACCTCGCTGGCGCCGTCGAGGCGCTGGCTTTTGTCGCCCGCGCCGAGGCGGTCAAGGGTTTCGTCAACGTGGACCTGGACCCGGCCGCAAACTTCCGTGCCACCTTGCGGCCCATCCTCGACGCGCCCGGCCGCTACGGCCGCGCAGAGCCCACGGGCCAGCGGGTGATGGTGGAGTTCAGCTCCCCCAACACCAACAAGCCGCTGCACCTCGGTCACATCCGCAACAACCTGCTGGGCATGACCGTGTGCAACCTGCTCGAGGCGGCGGGTGACGAGGTGATCCGGGCCAACCTGGTCAACGACCGGGGCATCCACATCTGCAAGTCCATGCTGGCCTACCAGCGCCACGGCAACGGCCGTACCCCGGCGGACGAGGGCGTCAAGGGCGACCTGTTCGTGGGCAACTACTACGTCAGGTTCGACCAGGAGGCCCAGGAGGACGAGTCCCTGGTGGAGCAGGCCCAGGAGCTGCTGCGCCTGTGGGAGGCCGAGGATCCCGAGACGCGGAAGCTGTGGGCGCGCATGAACGGCTGGGTCTACGAGGGCTTCGAGCAGACCTACGCGCGCCTGGGCATCCGCTTCGACCGCGTCTACTACGAGAGCGACACCTACGCCCTGGGCCGCCAGACCGTGCTCGATGCCCTGGAGCGGGGCGTGTGCGAGCGGGGCGACGACGGCTCGGTGTTCATCGACCTGACCGACGAGGGACTCGACCGCAAGATGCTGCTGCGCAGCGACGGCACGAGCCTGTACATCACCCAGGACATCGGCACGTCCCAGCTCAAGCAGAACGACTACGGCCTCGACCGCTCCATCTACGTGGTGGGCAGCGAGCAGGACTACCACTTCAGCGTGCTGTTCAAGACCCTGCGGCGGATGGGGTTCGAGTGGGCCGAGGGCTGCCAGCACCTCAGCTACGGCATGGTCTTCTTGCCCGACGGCAAGATGAAGAGCCGCGAGGGCAAGGTGGTGGACGCGGACGACCTGCTGGCGGACGTGGTGCAGTCGGTGCGCCAGCGTATGCTCGAGCGGGACGAGGAACTGAAGACCACCCAGCGCGAGTGCGCCACCGGCGTGGCCGCCCACTCCGAGCAGGCCCTGACCGAGATGGACGCCATCAGCGAGGCCGTGGGCATGGGGGCGCTGAAGTTCTACATGCTCAAGTTCGGCGCGCGGAAGGACTTCACCTACAACCCCGAGGAGTCCATCTCGCTGCAGGGAGACACCGGCCCCTACGTGCAGTTCGCCTACACCCGCATCGTCGGCATCCTGCGCAAGGCGGGCATCGAGGACCTGGACACCGCGCCCCTGGACGACGCCGATCTCGGCGCCCTGGGTAACCCCGAAGAGCGCGCCCTGGCGCGCCTGCTGGGCCGCTACCCCGCCGAGGTGGCGCAGGCCGCCAGGAGCCTCAACCCCGCCGCGGTGTGCGCCTACCTGCTGTCGGTGGCCCAGGCCTTCCACCGCTTCGTGCACGACCACCAGGTGCTGCGCGCCGAGACCGAGGGCCTCGCCGCCGCCCGCCTGTGCCTGTGCATCGCCACCGCCCAGGTGCTGCGCAGCGGGCTCGCCCTGCTGGGCATAGACGCCCCTTCGAGGATGTAACGGGAGGACGCCATGACCGAAGAAATGGACCCCAAGGTCGCCAAGCTGCTGGGCACGACCAGCGAGGAAATCGCCGAGAAGCTCCAGTCGCGGCTCGAGGAGAAGTGGCCGGAGTACCGGGAGACCGACTCCGCCACCAAGCGCCGCGAGATCCTCATCTCCCAGCGACGGCGGCTGGCCACCCGCGGCGCCCGCGCCTGGCTGCCCATGGCCAGCGACCGCGAGGTGCGCTCGGTGGAGGACCTGCTGTTCAGCTACCTCGACAAGGTCTTCGGCCCCGGCGGCGACGCCGCCGACCTCGACGACGAGACCGCCCACCGCGTCGCCATGCAGGGCCTGGTCTTCCTCGGCAACGCCCTGTCCCGCATCCTGCGCAACGTCCAGGGCGGCAACTTCGACTCCCGCATGGCCGCCGTCCAGTGGGTGGGCGACGCCGTCGAGCGCGGCGATGCCCCCGTGGACATCCTGCAGCACTCCGCCGACTACGAGGGAGCGAGCGCCGGCGGCCAGGAAGATCCCAACGACGTGATGGACTGATCGGGGTTGTTCCCCCGATACGAAGCAGTTACAGTCGTCTCAGATCGGACCGCGAAGACGAGATCATGACCAGCAACACGACCATGATCGACCAGGCGCTGCTCCCCCGGAACATGGCGCCGGTCCCCGAGAGCGTCAAGGCCATCGTCAGGGTGGTCCAGGGTCAGTCCGCGGGTACCGAGCTGCAGCTGGTCAAGAGCATCACCGGCGTGGGCCGCGACGAACAGAACGACCTGGTCATCGACGACGGCCGCGTGTCCAACTTCCACATGGCCATCTTCCACGCGTCGGGCGAGTTCCGCATTCGCGATCTCGGCTCCACCAACGGGACCTTCCTCAACGGCTCCCAGGTCACCGAGTACGCCATCCGCCACGGCGACTGGATCCAGGTCGGCGGCTGCGTGATTCGCTTCGAGATGGAGCGTATCGCCGGCACGGCGACGCGCTAGAACCTCCCTTCCCCTCCCCGATCTTGATCCGTACCTTCCGTTTGGGAGAGGCGCGCAACGACGCGGCGAGGCGACGGCGCGACGCAGGAGAGGGAAAATCACGCCACGACGCCACGACGCAACGACGCCACGTTTGGAGAGAGGGGTGGGGAGCGTGAACCAAGAGCCTCTCAAGTTCCGCGAGGGGGAATCTCGGGTGGTCTTGGTCGACCAAGAGGGGTTCAGGTTCCCTCTGAGGGAACTCGAGGGCTTGTTGGTTCTTGGGGTGGGTGGGTGAGTCTGTCCCCCGTTCGCCCGCCCCGTCGTCCTATGATCGTCACGGGATGGGATCTCACCTGCGAGTGCTGGCGCCGGCGGCCGAGGGGGGTCTGGACGATCACCTCGAGGCCGCTGTCCGTGGCGAGGAAGATGCACGCGAAGCCGTGATGCGGTGGTGCCTGCCCCGCGTCCGCCGCACGCTGTTCTTCGCCTACGGCCCCCTGCCGGAGACGGACGACCTCGTCCAGGAGACGCTCGCGCGCGTGCTGCGTAGCCTGGCGACCTTCCGCATCGGTTCGCGGTTCCACGTCTGGGTCGACCGGATCGCGGTCAACGTGGCGCGGGACCACTTCAAGGCACGCGGGCACCGCAAGCTGTTCGAGTACGACGACCGCGCCATGGCTCACCAGCCCAGGGGCGGCCATCGCCGCGCTCAAGACACGGAGCTCGACCGACAGCGCGCCGCAATCCACCTCGCCGACCACCTGGCGGACCTCAAGCCGGACTGGCGCATCCCTCTGGTACTGCGCCACCTCCACGGCTACACCGTCCCCGAGATCGCCGCCATGCTGGAGATCAGCTTCGAGGCCGCCAAGAAGCGACTCCACCGGGGGCGGCGGGAACTCCACCTCCGCCTCCAGGACGACCCCTACCTCGCCACGGTCCTCAGGGAGCTCGGACGATGAGCGCCTTCTCCTGCGACAGGGCACGCGAGTGCCTCGACGAGCTGCTCGACGGGGAGATCGCGCCGCGCGACCTCGCCGCGCTGAAGGTGCACCTGGACGTGTGCGAGGGATGCAGGGACTACCGCCAGCTGTTCGTCGGGATGGACGCGCTCATGCGGGAGGAACCGCTGCCGCCGGTCGATCTCCGCGCCGGCTCGGAGCCCGAGCGGTCGGAACACCGGATGGTCCGCGTCGCCTCCATCGTCTTGCTCGCCCTGCTCATTCCTGCGGCGTCCACGGCCGCCATCGTTGGCCTGGTACGCCACCTGGACGACCGACCACACGAGGTGGAACACAGTCCGGACCAGAGCGGAGACGGCCCCTCCGTCGCGACGACCGCGTCACCGCCGGCTGCCGAGGACGCCACCGAAGCTCCCCCCGAAGCCGCGGGTGAGCCCGCGCCCCCTACCGACGTGGTACCGGCGGACGTGCCCATCCACACCGAGCCGGTGGGCGAGCCGCCGCCGGTCGAGGAGGCCCCCGCAGCGGTCCGCTCCTCCCCGCCCACGGCCGCCGAGACCGCCGTCCTGGAGGGCCGCCTCGACGAGGCCCGCAATCTCGCGCTCGCGAGGGTGGTCGAGCACCCCCACGATCCCGCGACCATCGACTCGTTGACCCTGCTCGCCCAGGCCTACCGCGGCGCGCGCCGCTACGACGACGCGTGCGACATCTACCTCCAGCTGATCGAGCTGTACCCGTCGAGTGAGGCCGCCCGCGCGAGCCACGTCGCGCTCGGTCAGGTCGAGCTGGACGCCCTCGGCCAACCCGGGCAGTCCATCGAGCACTTCGAGGACTACCTGGCCCAGGCACCCGACGGGACCCTGGCCGTGGACGCCCGGATTGGCCGCGTCCGGGCGCTGTCCCGACTGGGCGAGACCGCGCGCCTGATCGTGGCCGCCACGGACTACCTCGCCGCCCACCCGGGCGGAAGCGCTGCTCCGGAGGTGCACAAGCTACGCGGAGACGCTCATCAATCCCTGGGCGCGCACCCAGCAGCGTGCGCCGACTTCGAGGCCATCCTCGCCCGGTGGCCTGATTCGCCCTATGCCCACGCGGCCCGCGAGGGCTTCACGGACTGCGAGGAGACGCCGTGATCGGGCCGAAGCTCCGGCCCGCGATGGTCCCCCTCGCCGCGATCCTCGCGATGCTCGCTCTGGCCCCAGCGAGCGCCGGCACCCCGACCACCGTCCTCCTGCTCGCGCCATCGGAGCAGCCCAGCCACGACACGACCGACCTGCAACAGCTCCGCCTGGCCATGCAGGCCCACCTCAGCGCCCACGTCGTGTTCGTACGACTCCACTCGAGCCCTCCCGAGGACGCCGCGACCCTCTTCGAGACCGACGACGTGGCCGCAGTGACCTGGCTACAGGACGACCACCTCCACATGCTCGTCCCCCGCCTGAGCCCGGAGACCACGGTCCGGCACGTCCCCCCGACCGACGAGGGCTGGCCCGCGCGCTGCGAGCTCATGGCCGCCATGCTCGTCAGCGAGCTCACCCCGGTCCTCACCACGGACCTGCCCACGGCGCCCGTCGTCGCCGAAGCCCCCGAGATCCCGCCCGAGACGGCTCCTGAGCCAGCCCCACCGACTCCACCTCGGCCCACGGTCCGCCCCGTCGCGTCCGTCGGCTATGCGCCAGCCCTGCTCTCCACCGACGGCCCCTACCTCCACGGCGTCCACCTGGGCGCCGGTATCGCCATCGGCCGCCACCTCGACATCACCGTCGCCGCCGGCCTCGTCGAGTCCGCCCCGCTGGACGGGGCAGGCCCCGAAGCTCAGCTTCGGCGGTGGCCCGTCCGACTGGACGTCTGCGCGACCGTCCCCCTCTCCGTCCTCGACCTGGGCCTCTCCGTCGGTCCCATACTCGAGGTCTGGCGCATCCAGGGACTCGAGGCGCCCGCCATCGACGACCGGGCATCCGGCACCCAGGCCGCCCCCGCCCTCGGCCTGGCGTTCCACCTGCGCATCCGCGCCACGAGCTGGCTCGCCCCCTTCGTCATCGCCGGCGTCGACCTCCACGGCGCCAACCACAACTTCCTCTACCGCGGCACCCCCATCCTCGCCCGCGCCGCCGCCCAACCCCGCCTCGTCGTCGGCATCCGCCTCGCTCCCGGTCGCTGATGCCCCCTGTCCCCTGTTCCCCGGCCCCATCGTCTCCTGGTGTTCAGCGCCCGTTGGGTTCAACATCGACCGTGGGGGAAGTCATGCGCTGGATCATCCTCGTCCACCTCGTACCCTGCCTCCTGCTCGGCTGCCCGGACACCGACATCGAGGTCGGCCCGGACGACGACACGGTGGCCGACGACGACGACGATACGACGCCGGAGCCGGACGACGACGACACCACCTCGCAGCCGGACGACGACGATTCAGCCGTGCCCCAGATCTGCGAAGGCCACGGCGGATCTCCGGCCGCCGCTGTGATCGAAGGTGTCGAGTACCCGAGCTTCGCCGAGGCCATGGACGCCATCGCCGACGGCCAGGTCCTCGAGATCTGTCCTGGCACACACACCGAGTCCATCGAGGTGGGCGAGGACCGCCAGCTGACGATCACGTCGTACAGCGGGGATCGGGAGGACACGATCCTGGATGGGGAGGGGGTGCGGCAGATCGTGAGGATCGGGTTGAGGTCGGAGGTGACGGTGAGAGGGCTGACGTTCAGCGGTGGATACGGACAATGGTTCGGGGACGACGATTCGTGCGGAGGAGCCATCTACACGCAGGCCGCCTCGACCAGCGTCAAGGACTGCGTCTTCCGGCAGAACCTGGCGGGCGCTGAAGAGCATACGCTTGGCGGGGCGGTGTGCCACTGGCTTGGCGAAGGATCAGGGGCCTCGGAGCTAACCATTTCCGACAGCACTTTCGAAGACAACGGAACGCCAGATCTCGAGTCGTTGGGTGGGGCCCTGTACGCATACACCCGCGACACTCTGACCTTGGATATCGACGACTGCACGTTCACGAGCAACACCAGCAGCGGGAGCGGGGGCGCCGCGCGATTGAAGGGTTCCCCACTCCTTCTGCGAATCTCCGATAGCTGGTTCGAGGGAAACTCCAACAACGATGGTTGGTACGGCTCCGAAGGCGGCGCGCTTCAGATCCTCGACTGGGGATCCATCGACATCTCGAGCACCTCCTTCATCGAGAATACTTCCGTCCAGGGTGGCGGCGCGATAGACGTGGGCTCGTCCGACCTGTCCACCGCCACAGCGTTCATCCGAGACTGCCACTTCGAGGGAAACCTCTCGGAAGAGGGCGAAGGGGGCGGCGTCAACGTCTACAGCCTCCAGGGAGACGTCAACACCTTCTACGTGGAGGGGTCGTCGTTCGTCGAAAACGAGGCCTATTCCAGCGGCGGAGGTCTGAGCATTTCGAATCCGACCGAGGTGGTCGTCGAGGACTGCACGTTCGAGGGCAACGTGGCCGGGGGCAACGGCGGTGGCGCTCTCGAGGTCAGCGACTGGGACTCCGTCGAGATCACCGATTCCGCGTTCATCTCGAATCACGCCAGCTACGGTGGCGGTGCACTGGATATCGGCGCGCCGGCGGTGGACGGAGGCGTGATAGAGATCCAGTCCTCGACACTGGAAGCCAACACGTCCGACCAGGACGGTGGTGCGATTCGCATCAGCCACAGCCAGTGGGAGGATGTGACACTTCTACTGAGAGATTCCACCCTGACGACGAACTCCGCTGGGCTCGCTGGCGGCGCTATCGAGGTCTCCATCGACGGCACGGCGGACGTCGTGATCTGGGACTCCGACTTCACCGACAACTCGGCAGGCACGGTGGGCGGTGCTTTGAATCTGGACGCAGAAGCGCTGACCTTCGAGATGGCGCGGAGTTCCGCGGCCGGGAACGAGGCCGTCGTGAATGGTGGGGCGATCAAGTTCTTCGCGTACCATGCAGAGCAGCCCTTCGAAGCATTGCTGCAACAGGTGACGATCGAAGACAACTCCGTGACGGACTACTACGGCGGCGCCGTGATCGTAGGCAGTCCGGCGACGGTGACCCTGGACACGTGCACGGTTCTGCGAAACACGGGAGGCGGAGCCCTGCTCGACGACGAGGCCGACGCCATCCTGTACAGCACCAACACCAGTTGGGGGGACGGCGCCGACGACAACACCCCCTGGGATGTCGCCGTCACGGACGGCCCCACGTATTCCTCCTATGGCGCCAGCGAGACCTTCACCTGCTCCGGAGACGTGGGCTGCCAATAGCCATCTTTCCCCAAGCCCCGGATCACCTCGCCGGCGTTTCGGGAGACAGCAGAGGGCGCTGGAGCGCCCAAGAGGGCGTTCCCACGGAGGACCGTGGGAACGAGGACGGAACTGGGGGATGACCTAGATCACCAACCACACACCCACCCGGAACTCGATCCCCCCGACGGGCGCCTGTGCGCCTGCACCGTCCACGTGATCGTGGCCGAGGATGGGAGCTGCACCCACGGTGAAGCCGGCGGGGCCCTTGGGTCGGATGGACGCGCCGAGGTACCAGCGGTTGCGGATGGAGGTGAGGTGGGGGTCGCGGTCGCCCTGGTCGGCCTCGGAGAGGGTGGAGGCGACGATGGCGGCGAGCTGGCGGTGGATGGCGAGCTCGTAGATGGCGGTGAGGGAGACGAGGTCGCTGACGGGCAGGTCGAGGGTGGCGCGGGCGTAGGGGACGAGGGAGAACCAGCCGGCGGGATCGGTGCCGGGATCGGTGTCGCCGCCGGCGGTGATGAGGTCGAGGCGGTCGCGCTCGGCCATGGTCCAGGCGCCGGGGCCGACACCGAAGACGACGTAGAGCTGGTGGGGGGAGT
>CAZLEO010000336.1:0-9442 GCA_964558555.1 uncultured Rickettsiales bacterium
CTTCCGCGACGAGGACCTGCGCGCCGACCGCCAGCCCGAGTTCACCCAGATCGACCTGGAGATGAGCTTCGTGGACGCCGACGACGTCATGGCCGTGGCGGAATCCCTCGTGGCGGCGCTGTGGCGCGAGCTCGCTGGCGTCGAGCTGGCCACCCCGTTCGACCGCCTGCCCTACGCCGACGCCATCGCCCGCTACGGCACGGACAAGCCCGACCTGCGGTTCGGCATGGAGTTCGTCGACTGCGCCGATCTCGGCGAGATCCGCTTCGACTTCCTCAAGGACTCCATCGCCGGCGGCGGCGTGCTCAAGGCCATCGTGCTGCCCGGTGGGGCGTCGAGGAGCCGCAAGCAGATCGACGCGGTGGTGGACCGCGCCAAGCAGCTGGGCCTGGGCGGGCTGCTGTGGGCCAAGGTCGCCGACAACGGCTGGACCGGCCCCGGCGCCAAGGGCTTCGGCGACGACCTCAAGGCCGCCGTGGCCGAGCGCACCGGCGCCACCGCCGGGGACCTGTTCCTCGCCGCCACCGGCGACGCCGCCGTCGTCAACACGGCCCTGGACCGCCTGCGTCGCGAGCTCGCCGAGGAGCAGGGGCTCGTCCCCGAGGGCGAGTTCCGCTTCTGCTGGGTCGTGGACTTCCCCCTGCTCGAGTGGGACGAGGACGCGGGCCGCTACACGGCCATGCACCACCCCTTCACCGCCCCCCTCGACGAGGACCTCGACGCGCTGCAGTCCGACCCCGGCGCCGTGCGCGCCCGCGCCTACGACATGGTGTGCAACGGCGTGGAGCTCGGCGGCGGCTCGCTGCGCATCCACGACTCGCAGCTGCAGGACCGCATGTTCGCCGCCCTGGGCATCGACGACGCCGAGGCCGACGAGAAGTTCGGCTTCCTGCGCCGCGCCCTCACCTACGGCGCCCCGCCCCACGGCGGCCTCGCTTTCGGCTTCGACCGCCTCGTGGCCATGCTCGCCGGCACCGACGCCATCCGCGACGTCATCGCCTTCCCCAAGACCACCTCCGCCTCCTGCCTCATGACCGCCGCCCCGTCCGACGTGGATGAGGCGCAGCTGGATGAGCTGCATCTGGCGGTGACGAAGAAGTAGCCCTGGTTGGGGGAGATCACGCCACGACGCCACGACGCCACGACGCTACGCCGGAAAGATCTCTTTGAAGAATGAGAGAACGTGGCGCCGTGGCGTCGTGGCGTGATTCTTCTTCCTGAACGGCTCAGCGGCTACGCAGGCGGCGCAGTCCGAGGCCGCCGGTGGTGACCAGCAGGATGAGGATGGCCTCGTAGGGCTTGCCGGGCTTGCCGAGGGGGCACTCGCAGCCGGCGGGGTCCTCGTACGCGGCGTTGGTGCGGGGGGAAGGGTAGTCGTTGGCGGGGCCGTAGTCGTCGTCGTCCGCGTGGTCGTCGTCGTCCGCGACGTGATCGTCGTCGTCGCCCACCACGTCGTCGTCGTCGCCCACCACGTCGTCGTCGTCGCCAACCGTGTCGTCGTCGTCGTCGGCCACGTCGTCGTCGTCGTCACCGCCGGAGCCGGTGAACTCGACGAGCAGGTTGTAGGCGCCGGGGTACTCGGTGCCGCTGCCGTTGGTCCAGGTGTCGAGGGCGAGGTAGACGGTGCCGGGGCCGACCACGTCGGAGACGGAGACGTCGTCGCGCTGCAGGCAGTCGCCGGGATCGGCGGAGTCGAGCAGGTGCACGTCGATGTCGGTGCCGGAGTCGTCGGTCACCGTGGCGGTGAGGGTGCCCTCGCTGCCCAGCGACAGGCGGTAGATACGCTCGGGACCGGACTCGTCGGTGGACGGGGAGCACGAGTAGCTGTCCCAGACGTCCGAGCCGGTGCCGGCGGTGGCGTCGAAGGTCTCGTAGGGGAAGGAGTTCACGACGATGGGATTGGAGGCCGTGCCGCGGGCGGTACCGTCGGAGATGCTGTCGTAGCGTGCCGGGGTGTAGCTCGACAGGTAGGACCAGCCCGAGGACGGCAGGTACAGGCGCACCTTGCACGCGCCGCCGGAGGCCTCGTAGAAGGCCACGCCGCCGGCGTTGGTCTCGTGGGTGTACAGCACCACGTGGCTGCCGGGGTTGTTGACCGCGTCGCCGCGCTTGATGCTGGCCTGGGACACGGACGAGGAGATGTTGTCCAGCGACGAGGTGGTGTAGTGGCCCGCGTCCCAGGTCTTGGACACGTACCCCGAGCAGTCCACACCCGACGTGCACCAGAGGATGCCGTGCCACGAGTGGGAGCCGGCGCCGTAGCCGCTGGCGAGCTGCGAGTCGTACTCGGCCACGGTCATGTAGCCGCCCCAGTCGTAGGGCAGGCCGGTCCACCAGCCCACGGAGTAGTCCGACTCCCACGACGCCGAGCAGCTGGCGTCCACCGAGAGGTTGTCGGTGTCGCAGTACCACTCGTGGAAGCAGTAGTCCGCGGCGGTGTCGATGACCGTGTCGCGGGTGATGGCCGCCGCAGGGGCGGCGAGGAACAGGGCGAGGGACAGGGCGAGCGGCTTCATCGGCCCACCCCCGGAAGCTCGACGCGGGCGACCATCAGGCGGCACCCGTCGTGGTCGGAGACCAGCTGGTACACGCGGCCGTCGGCCAGGGCGGCCAGGTCCGCCGGGATGACCACCGGGCCCATGGGCGCGGCGACCAGCGGCGCGCCGCGGCGGCCCTGGAGGTCCACGGTCTGCACGGCGCGCTCGACGCGGATGGGACCGTCGCCGCCGAACACGGACTCGAGGTACAGCACGGCTGCATCGGACCGCGCGGCGAGCACGGACGCGAGGCCCGGGTGATACCCCGGCGCGGGTGCGTCGGGCCAGATCGTCGGGTCGGCCACCAGCCGGCCTTCGGGGAACTCCACCCACAGGTCGTCCCCCCGCTTGACCACGTACACGCCGCCGTCGCCCGTGGGCACGCCGCGGGGCAGCTCGTGGGGCTCGACCGCCGAGGTGGACAGGGGCTGGCGCAGCTGGAACCCGTCCAGGCCCTCGACCACGGTGCGGCCGTGGGCGTCGGTGTGGGTCACCAGACGGTTGGGGGGCATGGCCCAGCGGGGCGTGCGGAGGGTCGCGTCGTCGTCACTGAACTTCACGCGGCGGTCGTCGCGCTCGTCCACCACGGCCAGGGCCCCTGAGGGCAGCAGGGCCGCAGGGCCGGGGTTGCCCGTCAGCGGGATCACCCGCTCGAGCTCACCGGCGGCGGACAGCACCAGGGCCCGGTCGTTGACCCGGTCCACCACGGCCACCGTCCCGTCCGCGGCCACGGCGATACCGTGGGGGCCGCGCTGCAGCTCGTCATCGCGGGCCTCGGTCAGCCCCACCTCTCCCGATCCGTCACCCCACGGCAGGAACGCGAGTTCCTCCCACCCGTCGGCCGCAGCCGTCGCCGCAGGGGCACAGAACAGGACCACACACAAAACCGTGATCGCGCGCCTCATGGGTGCAGCTTAAGGGCTGATGTGGCCGCGGCCAAGGATGAAGGCGGAGCGAATCTACTCCGTATCGGCGACCTTCTTGAGCGCGACGAACCGTTGACGGCCGTCGGACTCGATGGTCAGGGGGATGTAGTCCTTCTTGGACTTCGACAGCAGCCGGGCCACCTGTTCGGGGGAGGACGCGGACTTGCCGTCCACGTCGAGGATCACGTCGCCGGCGCGGATGCCGGCGCGGTGGGCGGGCGAGGAGGGCACGACCGTGGAGACGAGCACGCCGCCTGCGTCGACGGCGCGCTCCAGGGCGCGGTTGGCCTCCGCGTCGGGGATCTTGAGGCGCATGCCGTAGCGCGTGCTGGCGGTCTCCTCCTCCTCGTCCTCTTCAGCGGCGCCCTCGCCCTCGAGCCCCATGGAGGCGGCCAGGCCGTCCTTGCGGTCCCCGCTGACCATGGTGAAGCGCTTGGTCTTGCCCTTGCGCAGCACGGTGATGCCGACCTCCTCGCCGGCGAGGTGGCTGGACACACGGTAGACCACGTCCTGGCTGGAGCTGACCTCCTCGTCGTCCACGGCCACGATCACGTCCAGGCGCTCGATGCCGGCCTGGTCGGCGGGGGTGCCGTCGAAGACCTCCTCCACCAGCGCGCCCGAGTTGCGGTCGATGCCCAGGGCCTGGGCCTTCTCGTAGGACATGTCGGTCATGGACACGCCGAGCCACGCCCGCGACACCGATCCGGTGGCGATGAGCTGCTCGGCGACCTTCTGGACCAGGTCGGACGGGATGGCGAAGCCGAAGCCACCGCCCGGGCCCTCCTGGACCATGGTGTTGATGCCCACGACCTCGCCGTGGAGGTTGACCAGGGGGCCGCCGGAGTTGCCCGGGTTGATGGAGGCGTCGGTCTGGATGAAGTTCTGGATGGTCAGCCGCTGATCGCGCAGCAGCGCCCGCTGCTCGAACGGATTGCCCGGCAGCATGCCGCCACGGCCCAGGGCGCTGACGTGGCCCACGGTCACCGAGTACTCGTGGCCCAGGGGCATGCCCACGGCGATGGCGAACTGGCCCGGCTTGACCCGTTCGATGTCGGCGTAGCGGGCGGGCTTGAGCCCCTCGGCGTCGATCTTGATCACGGCCAGATCGCTCTCCGGGTCCGTGCCCACCACCTCGGCGTCGAAGTTGCGGCCGTCGCGCAGGGTCACCCGCAGCTCCACCGCGTCCTCCACGACGTGGTGGTTGGTGACGATGTGGCCGTGGGCCGAGTAGATCACGCCCGAACCGCCGCCCGGCACCAGGTGCTCGAACTCCTCCTCTTCCTCCCCCTCCTGCTCCCCCTGCGGGCCGGGGCCCTCCCAGTTGAAGAAGTTGTCGAAGCCCTCGGGCATGCCGAAGGGGCCGAACGGCATGCTGCCCATCATCGACTCCAGCGGGACCTGCGCTTCGATGGTGACCACCGAGTCGAGGGTGGCCTCGGCCGCGCCGACGATGGCCTCCTCGAGGGCGAGCACGTTGCCCGCGTTCGCGGGTTGGTCCTTTTCCGTGGCCTCACAGACCACGAAGCTCGCGGTCGTCACCCCGACTCCGAGGACGACCGCGAGGGTGAGCAGCTTCCAGCTACGAGTCATCACGTACCTCCGTTGCAGGACTCCCAACACCGACCCGATCCGCGCTTATTCCGAACCTACGTACCCTGCCCGGCCAGTCAAGCGCATGCGGGGACATGCGGGGATGAAGCAGGCGAGCGCGCACGAGGCGCGCAAAATGGGATATCCTGACGATCCGGCCCCTACCCGAGGGCCTGTCGTCGCAGGACGAGAAGGGACACGACGTGACGACCCCCGATCGAGGACCGTTCCCCGCAATCCACCCGGTGGAGGCGATGGCGATGCCCATCGCCGGGCAACGCTCCGGCATCCTGACCCTGCGAAGCGGACCCAAGTGGCACGACGTCAGCTACGTCAACGGCAGGGCCAACCGCGTCGAGAGCAGCTCGGTGGACGAGTCGCTGCCCATGCTCATGGCCGAGTCCGGCGCCCTGCCCCGCAAGAACGCCATCGAGCTGATCAACCGTATGCGGGAGAACAACGTCAGTCCGTTCGAGGAGATGCTGGCCCGCGGTGTGATCACCAACGAGAAGCTGCAGGCGCTGTCGAAATGGCGGGCGATCATGCTGATCAAGCGCGCCGCGGCCTTCCGCGAGGGATCGTTCTCCTTCCGCGAGCTGGCCGACCCGCAGCTGCCGGGACCGGAGCTGGAACTGAAGCTGCCGTCGCTGCTGCGCGCGACCCTGATCGAGCAGGACGACCGCGCCGACATCCAGCAGCGCCTCACCCCCTGGCTGGGATCGGCGCCGCGCCTGACCGCCAACCCCGCCACCGGCCCCGCGGAGTTCGGCTTCAAGAAGACCGACGCCGAGCTGCTGCGCCACTTCAACGGCACGAGCAAGGTGCGCGACGTGCTGGGAACCACGTCCATGCCACCCTCCTCGGCCGTGCCGACGGTGTGGTTGATGCTCGTCAGCGGCGCCATGGCGACCCCGGAGGTCGCGGCCCAGGAGCCGGCGACCGCGTCCACCTCCGCGGCGCTGGTCGTGCCCCCGGACGGCGCCCCGGAGCAACCCGAGGAGACCCAGGAGATCACGCCCGACACCCTGCCCGACGTCCCCGATGACGCCGAGGGCGAGGAGGCCGTCGCGGCGGTCGAGGGCCGCGTCACCGCCCTGGGTCAGTCCCTGTTCGGCAACGACTTCAACCTCGACGAGGGCGCCCGAGACGCCATCACCGCCGCCACGGAGGCCTACAACAAGGAGGACGAGGCCAAGGAGCTGGAGCTGGACGACGAGGACTTCGGCGAAGAGGACGAGGGGACCCTGGACCGCGACCAGCGCAGCCGCCTGATCGAGCTCAACGACACCCTCGATCGTCTCGAGGCCGGCAACTACCTCGACGTGCTCGGCCTGACCCCGGAATGCAACACCGCCGACGTGCGCACCGCCTACCTGGCGCTGGCGCGCCAGTACCACCCCGACCACTTCACTGGCGAGCCTGGACTGATCCGGAAGAACATCCAGGCGATCTTCGCCCGCATCAGCGAGGCCAACACGACCCTGGAGAACGACACCAAGCGCAAGGCGTACATCGACAAGGTCATCTACGGCAAGAAGGACGCCAACGAGCTGGCCATGGAGCAGGCGCGCAAGCTCATGGAGGCCGAGGCCGCCTACAAGATGGGCGTGCGGCTCCTCAACGCGGGCCAGATCGAGCCCGCGCAGGCCAAGTTCGAGGCGGCCATGAACGGCGACGTGGAGGAGCCCGAGTACCGCTGCTACTGGGCCTACACCAACTTCATGCTGTGCTTCGGCACCGACAAGGAGAAGGCCCAGGAGGCGGTGGAGATGATGACCGAGGCGGCCAACAAGAGCCACAACCCCGCTCACTTCCACCTGGTGGCCAAGGTCGCGATGCGGCAGGGCAAGTACGAGTACGCCCGGGACGTGCTGAAGCGGGTGTTGCGCCGCCAACGTGGAAACCAGGAAGCCTTCCGCGAGTTCCAGGAGTGCGATCGCCGCATCGAGAAAGCCAAGGCGCCCGGCGCGCTGTCGGGGCTGTTCTCACGCTTCCGCAAGTAGCCGTGCGACCGCTCGCTTGACCCCTGGAGTCAGGCCCCCTATAGGTAGCCCATGGCCGTCCTACCCATCGTCGAGGTACCCGATCCCATCCTCACCGAGCGCGCTCGCGAGGTCGACGAGGTCACCGAAGAGATCCGCCAGCTCATCGTGGACATGGCCGACACCATGTACGCCGCCCCGGGCGTGGGCCTCGCCGCCCCCCAGGTGGGGGTGGGGCTGCGCGTCATCGTCGCCGACCTCGACACCGAGACCGAGGAGGTCCCCGTCTCCGACGAGGAGGTCGAGGACCAGCGCCAGCTCTACGCCCTGGTCAACCCCGAGATCATCGAGGAGGAGGACGCCTGCACCTTCGAGGAGGGCTGCCTGTCGGTGCCCGACTTCACCGTGGAGATCCAGCGCATCAACCGCATCGTGGTGCAGGCCCTGGACCCCGACGGCGAGCCCATCGAGCTCGAGGCCATGGGCTTCCCCGCGGTGGTGCTGCAGCACGAGCTCGACCACCTCGACGGCAAGACGCTGGTGGACCGCATGAGCCCGCTCAAGCGGCGGCTCTACCTCAAGGGCCAGCGCAAGAAGAAGGCCGCGAATGGGGAATGACCCGCTTCGCGTGATCTTCATGGGCTCGCCCGACCTGGCGCGGCCCACACTCCAGCGACTGCACGAGGGCCCCCACGAGGTCGTCGGGGTGTTCTGCCAGCCCGACAAGCGCGCCGGCCGCGGCCGCAAGATGACGCCGCCGCCGGTCGCGGCGTGCGCCCAGGACGCCTGCCTGCCCATCCACCAGCCCCGCACCCTGCGCAACCTCGAGGTCATCGAGCTGATCCGGTCGATGGAGCCGGACCTGATCGTGGTGGTGGCCTACGGCAAGATCCTGCCGCCGCGTGTGCTGGAGATCCCACGGCTGGGGTGCGTCAACGTCCACGTGAGCCTGCTGCCGGCCTACCGCGGCGCCGCCCCCATCCAGTGGGCGATCATCCACGGCGAGCACGTGACCGGCGTGACCACCATGTTCATGGAGGAGGGCCTGGACACCGGCCCGATCCTGCTGCAGCGCGTCGAGCCCATCTACGACGACGACACCACCGCGTCCCTGGGCGATCGGCTGTCGCACATCGGCGCCGACCTGCTCGAACAGACCGTCCAGGGGCTCGTCGCCGGGGCCATCACCCCGACGCCCCAGGACCACGACCAGGCCACCTGGGCGAAGATGCTGACCAAGGACGTGGGTATCATCGACTGGACACAGCCGGCCCGCGTGGTCGAGCGCCTCATCCGCGGCACCCACCCCTGGCCCGGCGCGTTCACGCAGCGGCAGGGCAAGCGCCTCAAGGTGCTGCAGGCCCTGCTGGTGGACCACCCCGCGGGCGACCACGCCCCCGGCGAGGTGGTGGCCGCGGGCAAGGCAGGCCTCACCGTGGCCTGCGGCGAGGGGTTCGTCTCGCTGATCCACGTACAGCCCGAAGGCAAGCGCGCCATGGACGCGCGGTCCTTCGTCAACGGTTTCCGAGTCGCCACCGGGGAGATGTGGGGATCATGACCAAGCACCTGATCGCACCGTCACTGCTGTCGTCCAACTTTGCCGCCCTCGGCGCCGAGGTGGAGAAGGTCGAGGCCGCCGGCGCCGACTGGATCCACGTGGACGTGATGGACGGCCGCTTCGTGCCCAACATCACCATCGGCCCGTTGATCACCGCCGCGGTGAAGCGGCACGCCACGCGGCCGCTGGACGTCCACCTGATGATCGAGGCGCCCGAGGGACACCTGCGGGCCTTTGCCGAGGCCGGCGCGGACTACATCGCCGTGCACGCCGAGGCCTGCCCGCACCTGCACAACACCGTGCGGATGATGAAGGCGGACGAGCCGTTCAAGTCCCTGGGGATCAAGGCCGGCGTCGCGCTCAACCCGCACACGCCGGTGTCGGCGCTCGACTACGTGCTCGAAGATCTCGATCTGATCGTGATCATGACCGTGAACCCCGGCTGGGGCAGCCAGCCGTTCATCCCCCGGACCCTGCGCAAGATCGACGAGCTGCGCGAGCGGTTCACCAGGCTGGGGCTGGACAAGCCGCCACTGATCGAGGTGGACGGCGGGGTCAAGGCCACCAACGCCGAGCTGTTCGCCGGGGCCGACGTGCTGGTGTCCGGTTCCGGGGTGTTCGGTTGGCCCGGAGGGGACTACAGCGAGCCGATCGGGCGGATCCGGAAGCGGGCGGACGAGGCGCGGATCTGAACCGAAAGCGTGGAGTTCCGGGCACGTTCGGGTTGACGGGGCCGGGGGCGAGTGCTATTTCCCTCGCCCGGCGGGGCGTGGCGCAGCCTGGTAGCGCGCTTGCTTCGGGAGCAAGAAGTCGGAGGTTCAAATCCTCTCGCCCCGACCATTTCAGATC